>CAYZJE010000001.1:0-8294 GCA_964478485.1 uncultured Syntrophobacter sp.
GCAAAATTCGCCGTCGTGACTGCCCAACGGCGTAACCTTGACAGTTTGCGACCAGGCAGGCGCAGTGCTTAGGATCGTAGCCATAGCGAGCGCAAGTCCGAACAACCATGTTTTAGTAGTCATACTCATAACCTCCATCCGTCAGTGCAGAGTGGCCACGCCGCCCCTTTTTTAGTTTTGTGATGATTGTCGAAGTTCGCTAACGGTTAACCGATCGAAACGATCACGCCGTTTATGTCGTACGAATTCGCAGAACAAACTACCGGAATAATAAGTTAAGTCAATACACCTTTTGGGGTACTCTTTTGGGTACCCACATGGTTGAGCCGGAGATTTAATTGGCTATTGTAGAGTCTATGGCTAAGGAACCTCTGCTTGGGCGTCCATCGGATGAGGATATGATTCGCCACCCTATGCTTGAACTTCACGATGCGCTGCTAAATTTGCACAAAGTTTTGCTCGATTCCGAGCGTGCGGTATTCGAAGCGACGGTTGGGCCGATCCATTCGCCGCATCATTTTTTTCAACTTATTACCGGTGATCCGTGGTTTGCCTGGCTACGACCGATCTCACAACTGATCGTGTCGATCGATGAAACACTGGACGCAAAAGAGGAATTGACATCGGTGAGCGTAGAGGCGGTCATGAGCCAATCTGTCTTTCTGTTGATCCCGGCCCAGAGTGGCGGAGAGTTCGGCGAGCGTTACGTTGCCGCATTACAGCGCGACCCGCGCGTGGTGCTTGCGCATGCGCAAGTGGCCAAGCGGATTGGGTCGGGAAAGGCTGCTACTTAGCAGGCCGAATTAAATGCTGGCGAGGCGCTCTACCGTGTCCGGGTACCGCTTCACGAGATTGATTAGCAGTACGGCCTGCGCATTGGGCTTTGCCCGGCCCTGCTCCCAGTTTTCCAGGGTGCGAACGTTGGTGCGCAGATACGCGGCAAACAGGGTCCGAGAAATCTTTAGGCGCTCACGCAAACGTATCAGTTCGTTGGGTGTCATTTTTGGCGCCGGTTTGTATTCAACCGCATGGGTGCGGAGCGTTCGTTTGCCTTCTCGCTCCTCCGCTAATGCAATCATCCCTTCCCGCAGTTCTCGGAAAAGGTTTCGCTTGATGCTGCGGGCCCGTTTGGTTTTTCCGGTCGTTTTCATATTCTTTTCCTTGCTTCCAACTCATTTTTGATCATGGCCTTCAGCTCACCGCGCTGTCTCGGCGTCAGGTCCGCCATTTCGTCTTTGTCATAGAGCGTGAAAAGCCAAAATTGAAATCCTGGGTTCCACCAGTAATAGATTACCCGCAAACCACCACGTTTGCCTTTGCCACGCCTCGCGTCTCTAAAGCGCAATTTCCGCAGTCCACCAGCGTTTGGAATAAGATCGCCCGCTTCGGGATTTTTCATTAAGAGTTCTTGAAGAGCTCCAAACCCGTCGTCATCGAGATAGCTTGCTCGCTGACGCTCAAAGGCTGGGAGTTCGACAAAAGCGGCTTTCACGGTCTAATTATACGTAGTTTGCGTATAGACGCAAACTACGTTGGCGCTTGTAGTGGTTCAGTTTGGCAAGATCCCTCTCTTCGTTCGGGATGACAGCGAACCCAAATCTGTCATTTCGAGCGAAGCGAGAAATCCTTTCGGATCCTTGCAGCCGGGCCAAAATCAAACTGAACTACTATCTGGAGCTTCGAATAGGTTTTTCTTAGCGCTTTTTAAGTCCCTGCGGTATTGTTCAGGACATGGTTTTGAATTAGTGGTATTTCGGAGGGTACAATGAGCCAGTTAGATCTCTCGCGTTTTTCCTTGGCGGGGCGGAGTGCCATTATTACCGGCGGTAGCGGCGGAATTGGCCGGGCATGCGCGGTGGCCTTTGCCAAGGCGGGGGCGAACGTGGTCATCGCCTCGCTGCCGCCGGATTCGATCCCGCCCGTGATTGAGGAAGTGGAGACGCACGGAGTCAAGGGTTTAGGGCTGGCGGTCGACGTTTGTGATGCCGCGCAAGTCGAGTCCATGGTGAAGCATGCCCTGGCGAAATTTCAACGTGTGGATATTCTGGTTAACGTGGCCGGCGGTTCTTATAGTCGGAACCCGTTCATGCCCGCGTTCAAGCGCGCAGCCTTGCTCGACCTGGCGCCGGACGATTTCATGAAGGCCTACGAGGTCAACACCAAGAGCGCTTTTCTTTGCGCCAAAGCGGTGGTGCCGGCGATGAAGCGGCAGGGCAAAGGCAGCATCATTAACATCGGTTCGATCTCCGGTCGTGGCACCAAAAAGGAACGAGCCGATATGGCAGCCTACGGGTCATCGAAGGCTGCGGTGATGAACCTGACGATTCACATGGCGCACCAGTGGGGGCCGGAAGTGCGGGTCAATTGCATCGCGCCAGGGATCATCGATACGCCCCGGCCGGCGGGAACCAATCGGCAAGAATTGAGCTTGGACGCGGCAACAAAGATTTCACTTGGAAGGGCGGGCACGGCGGACGAGGTCGCCAGTGTGGCGCTGTTTCTCGCTTCGGACGCGGCAAGCTTCGTCAGCGGCTCGATCATCGATGTGAACGGCGGCGAATAACCGGCATGCGCGTGCAGGGTGCTGAAAAAAGGTACTCATGCTTCGAGAGCCTCAGCATGAACGGATTTTAATTCAACTCCTATTCCGTTCGTCCTGAGCCCGTCGAAGGACTCCGAGGGGGTTTTCAGCACGCGCGAGTGGAGAAAGGATAACTTATGGGGCGAATGGTGATCATTTTACTTCTGGTTATTTTCGGCAACTTCGATCGGGCTCAAGGCCAGGCGGTGCGCGGCGCGTTTCCTTCGCCGAGCATTCAGATTCTTCCGATGATGGTGGCGGCGGAAAGAGGTTTCTACAAACGCGAGGGGTTGGACTTGGAATTAGTTTTTGTCCGCGGCGCGGTGACGGCGGTGCAGGCGCTGCTCGCCAACCAAATCCATTTTATTTTTTCCATCGGGCCGCAGATGCCGGCGGTGTGGGAAGGCAACGACATTATGATCCTGGCGCAGCAGGTCGGACGGCCGACGTTTTCCTTGGTGGTGACACCGGACATTCAAAAAATCGCCGATCTCAGAGGCAAGAAATTAGGCGTGACCTTCGGCGGCTCGACGGCGGCGGGAACCAAGGCGTTGTTGGAATTGAACAAGATCAATCCCGACAAGGACGTGGAGTATATTGGTTTGCCGGGCAACGAACCTAAGATTGCGGCGTTGAAGCAGGGTATCATTTCCGGCGCGCTGCTGGCGCCGCCGGCGGACTACCTGGCGATGAAAGCGGGATTGAAACGGCTGGTCAGTCTCGCCGATATCTTCAAGGACACGGCGTTCACCGGGCTGGCGGCCAATAGCCGGACGATTAAAGAGAATCCACAGATGGTGCGCCGGATGGTGCGCGCGATCGTGCGCTCGGTGCTGTATACGCGCGACAATCCGGAAGATGCGATGCAAGTCGCGATGAAGCGTCTCGGCCTGGAGCGCGACGCGGCGCAAGATGCCTATCAGATGATCCGTGAAGCGTTGGTGCCGGTGCCGACGGAGAAGGGCGTGGAGTTGATGGCGCAGTGGCAGGCGATCGCTTTGAACGTCAAGCCTAAACGCAAACCCACTGAGTATATGGATCTGCGCTTTGTCAACGAAGCGATGGCGGAGTTCGGGCAGAAGTGAATTTCGTCGATAGCGACACAGACTCGGAATATCTCCCGCAAAGGCGCTAAGGCGCAAAGGTAAGCAAATAAAATCCGAACTTAGCGTCTTTGCGCCTTTGCGGGATAGATTTCCTAGTCGTCAAATTGGCGCAGCCACCTGTCGATGATCTCGACGATCTGCCGCGTGTGGCGGTTGTAAAAGTGGTTGGCGCCGTCGACGCATTGATATTTCGACCAGCCGCCGGCGGCGACGACGATTTCTTGGGCGTACTGGTGGAAAAACGGCGGCTCCGCGCCGCCGGTAACGGCGAGCAGCGGACAGCCGATGTTTTTGGCATGGGGCCGGCAATCGTTGCGGTCGTCTTTGCCGTACTTATCCAAGTGCGTCCGCGCCGTGAACAGTCCCGGCGTTGCCCAGACGTTGATCGACATTAACTCTTCGCCGTTGCCTTCGTTGACCATCGATTCGGCTTTCTCGATCAACTCGCGGAACTTGGGTTGGCGCGCCACCCGCTCGGAGTAAAACTGTTTTGGCGCCGAGCAAGAGACGATGCCGACGACATCGGCGCGTTGCTGTGTGCCCTGATAAATGATCGATTTGATCGCGCCCAAGCTGTGGCCGATCAAAACGAAACGCCGGTATCCGTGCCGATTCAAGAACTCGATGGCGCCGTCAAGATCGGCGACGCAATCATCCAGACTTTCGTAAGCCGAACCGCCGAATTTGGTTAAGTTTCCGGCGCGCGAAATCCAATCATGGCCGCGCGTGTTGATGACGAAACTATGATAGCCGCGCTGCGCCAGCTCTTGGCCGAAGTTGAACAGCGGCGGCAGATAAAAATTCATCGCCACGCCGTGGACGAAGATCAGCGCAGTGTCCGATTTTTTGTCCAGCGGCGTTAGCAGCACGCCGTGGAGCCGCTCGTTGTCGGCGGTTTTGAAACTGTGGATTTGGCTTTGGTAGTTCATAAATAATGCTGGCGATTGTTATGATAGGCGGGCTGATGGCTGTCAAGATGAGTTGGATTGTTTCGGCATGTTGGTTCATACCGAAAAACAAGCTCGACTGCCAACTTCTAATCTTTCTTTACGCTGGTGGATTGTCGGGGTATAGCTAAAAAGCTATAATCCGTTCACGTCGATGAACTGGACTGTCGAGACTCTGAATGCGATTGTCGATGCCGAGCTTGAAGCTCTCCCGGCGGATATGCGTGCCCGGTTCGTTCACATTTCTCGCATGATTGAGGAGTTTGGACTGGAGCACATGCGCGAACCGCATGTGAAGCATTTGCGTGGTCCGCTGTGGGAAATGCGATTGCAAGGACGAGATGGATTTTCTCGGGCGCTGTATGTGACGGCGGTGGGTCGGCGCGTCGTGGTTGTACGCGTGTTCATAAAAAAGACTCAGAGTACGCCAAGCCGGGAAATCGAGTTGGCACTGAAGCGAGCAAAGGAGATTTTGCCATGAGTAACGTTCAGACTTTGCACAAAAAGTGGTTGAAGGACGGCAAGTACCGCAAAGCCTACAAGGCTCTTGAAGGCGAGTTCGAGTTGGCGCGAGCGGTGATCGAAGCCCGCTCTCACGCCGGTCTCACGCAACAGCAACTAGCAAAACGCATGTCTACGACACAATCCGTGATCGCACGACTTGAAAGCGGTCGCAGTTGTCCGTCGACTCAAACGCTTGAACGTTTAGCGGTGGCGACTGGAACGAGGCTGAGGATCAGTTTTGAGCCGGAAGGAGCCAGACCGTAGAGATTCGCGGATCGCTCGGCGTCGCGTCATTTGGATCTACTTCGCGTATTCCGCAGTCATTTTTTCAAAGAAGCCGCTGTCGTCGATTCGCTTCATGATGCTTGAGTCGATCAGGTTTTCCACTTTGAGCTCGCCGACCTTGGGATTCCCCGGTTTAAGCAAGCGTTGCAGGATGCGCATTCCTTCGAGAGAGACATAGGGCTTGCGGCCTTCTTCCAAGCGGCCGAGGGTTGAGACGTCTTGATACGCGCCTTCGACGGCGGCCCGGTCGGTGATTCGAGATCTCGCGGTCGCTTGGACCCTATTGGGCGAGAGTGCTGTAAGGTAAGGTTGCGTGCTCAGATAACGCTGAGCTATCATGCATTCGTGGCGACACCACAGATTGTCATCGACACAAACGTCGTTGTGACCTCTTTGCGCTCCCAAAGAGGAGCTTCATCGAAACTCCTCTCCTTAATCGGCACAGGTCGCTTTGACATTCATGTCTCTGTTCCGTTGATCTTGGAGTATGAAGCCGCGCTGCTCCGAAATCGAGCGGATTTCGCGTTGACCCAAGACGATGTGACTGATGTGGTTGACGCGCTATGCGCTTTCGCCAAACACCAGAGGATTTACTTTCTGTGGAGACCTTACCTACGCGATCGCAATGACGAAATGGTGTTGGAACTTGCGGTTGCGGCGGGGTGCGGTTACATCGTAACCTACAATCAACGGGATTTCCGCGGTGCTGATAGATTTGGGGTGCGCGCGATTGACTCGCGAACATTTTTAAGAGAAATCGGAGAACTGCCATGAGTAGTATGAATCTGAACCTTCCTAAGTCTCTTCAAGAACAGGTGGAAACGCTTGCGCAAAGGGAGGGGATATCCGTTGCCGAGTTTGTCACGCTCGCCGTAGCGGAAAAACTCGCAACTCTGGCCACGGCGGATTACCTGGCAGAGCGGGCC
This sequence comes from uncultured Syntrophobacter sp., assembly GCA_964478485.1. Lineage (GTDB taxonomy): Bacteria > Desulfobacterota > Binatia > UBA9968 > UBA9968 > DP-20. The sequence goes on from CAYZJE010000001.1 coordinate 6,350, forward strand.
AAGCGGGGGAATCGAGATAAACTATTAGCGGTGTTATCAAAGGCTCCGGATATAGAACCGGAAGAGTTCGATAAGTTGTAAGGGGTGTGGTTAAATCTATTTCCCGCCGTATTCCGCATTCATTTTTTCAAAGAAGCCGCTGTCGTCGATTCGCTTCATGATGCTTGAGTCGATCAGGTTTTCCACTTTAGATCTCGCCGATCTTGGAATTCCCCGGTTTAAGCCGCAACCAAATCTCGGAATATCTCTCGCAAAGGCGCTAAGGCGCAAAGGTTTTAAGAAATAAAGTCTTTTCCGAACTTGGCGTCTTTGCGCCCCTTCGACGGGGCTCAGGACATGCTTGGCGAGAAAATTATCCGAGTCCGAGAAGTTTCCTAGATCGAAAAGTTTGCGCGAGCCGCGCAAACTTTGAGATATTGCAACGCAAAGTTAAGATCAAATTTGTAGGGGCAACCCCCTTTGCTTGCCCTTCCGAATGTATTCTTGACTTTCTTAATTGAATTACTTAGTTTAAGCCTTCCATCGGGGGCAAGTAAGATGAAGGTTGGCTCGAAAGCATATTATGGCTTCCTCGCGTTAGTTGAGTTGGCGAACAACTACAAAATTCGCCGCACGACGCAGGTCAAAGAGATCGCTAAAGATCAGGAAATCCCCAGCGAATATCTTGGGCAGATCATGGTGTTGCTCAACCGCGCCGGGCTGGTGCATGGCTCGCGTGGGCCCGGAGGCGGTTATATTTTGGCGCGACCGCCAGAGACGATCTCCGTGAAAGAAGTGATCGAGGTGTTGGAAGGACCGTTTGTTAGCCTCGATGCCAGACCCAAAAAAAAGAGCGGCAGCGGCGCGCTGGCGACCGAGCGCTTGATGCAGGCATGGGCAAAGGGCGTGGCGGCGATGGAGACGGTCTTGGAAGACACGACGCTCGCCGATCTCTGTAAGCCGGAGCAGGAATCTTACATGTATTATATTTAGCGCGAAGCCGGCGAAATTTTTTTGGGAAAATAACTGAGTAAACAAATCAACTTACTTCTAATTAAAATTCTTGACGCGTGGCGAGCGATTCCGCCGCGCCCAGGAGGTGAGTCTTGGAACCAAAACCAACTTGGAAAGAAAAGCTTGGCGACAAAATTCCCGCAGAGCTCGGCCGCGAGATCGATATCTTCGAACAGCAGATGCAACTGCGCAAGCAAGGCAAGATCGACGAGAAAGTTTTCGCCGAGACCCGCCTAAGGCGGGGCATTTATGGCCAGCGTTACGACAACGGCCAGCGCCATGACGGCAAGCGGGTGCAAAAACTGAAACTCTCGGCCGACGTGATCAAGGGTCCGGACACTTTGTGGGACGCGCCGGGGATGATGCGGATCAAGATTCCCTTCGGCGGCGTGACGCCCGAGCAGTTGGATACGCTCGCCGACTTATCCGAGGAATATGCCGACGGCGTGACGCACGTGACGACGCGGCAGGATTTTCAATTTCATTTCGTTCACATTGACGACACGCCTGAATTGATGCGGCGCCTGGCGGCGGTCGGCATCACGACGCAGGAAGCCTGCGGCAACGTCGTTCGCAATGTCACCGCGTGCCCGCTGGCGGGAATCTGCCACGAGGAAATCTTCGACACGACACCTTACGCCAAAGCCTGCGCGCGATTTTTAATGGGCCATCCGGACACCCAGGACTTCGGGCGCAAGGTGAAGATCGCCTTCTCCGGCTGCGAGCAAAATCCTTGCGGCCTGGTGACCATGCACGACATGGGCGCCATCGCCAAGACCAGAGTAGTCGATGGCAATAAACAGCGTGGCTTCGCCTTTTACGTCGGCGGCGGTCTGGGCTCGGTGCCGTACAAGGCCAAGCTGTTCGACGAATTCCTTCCCGAAGAAGAGTTGCTGCCGACCATGCAAGCGATCTCGCGCGTGTTCGCCCGTCTGGGTGAGAAACGCAATCG
>CAYZJE010000002.1:0-3856 GCA_964478485.1 uncultured Syntrophobacter sp.
AACGGTGACGTTGGCAAAGGCCAGATAGAGCATTTCTTCGCCATGGGGAAACCCCGGCGGCAAACCGAGGGCGAGCGTCAGCGCCCCCTTCAAACCGCCCCAAAACAGCACATGCTGGTAGGGCATCGGTACGCGTCGCGAAGAGCCGGCAAACAAAGCGCACAGAGGATAAACTGCGGCAGCCCGTCCAACCAAGCCAAGCCCCAAGACGAGGGGAGCGAGGTACCAAAATGCCAGACCTAGACTTGCGCGGTGCAAGCCAATCAAAATGAAGACGAACGAGTTCACAATAAAAGCCACGGCTTCCCAAAAGAGCATGACATTTGCTCTGGACTCGGCCGGGAGCCTCTCTCTGTGGCTGGAGTTATGGATCATCACGCCGGCAGTCAGCGTCGCCAGCACGCCGGAAACATGGAAGTGCTCGGCCAGCAAGAATGAGCTGTACGCGGCGATGAGGCTCAGGATGATGAGCATCATTGGATCATTGCTTCTCCCACTGAGCAACTTGAAGCCCACGGCCACCAAGCCACCGCAGAGGATACCGCCGAGCGCCATGGTCAGGATCAGTTGGGCTATACCGGCGCTATTGGTGCTGCCGCCAGTCGCGACTGCCAGGGCGATGATAAACACGGCCGCCGCAAAACCATCATTCAGCAAGCTTTCCGCTTCGACCAATAGACGCAATCGCTCGTTGACCTTGATTGCACTAAAGGTGGCAATGACGGCGACGGGGTCGGTGGCGGCGAGCAGTATCCCGAACACGAAGGCGCTCGCCAGCCCCCAACCCAACAGGAAATGCAATCCCAGCGCCATCACTGCCGCGGAAAGCACGACACCGAAGCTGGCCAACACGCCAATCACTGGCAACTCTCGAGCCAAAGTTTTCCAATTGAGATGCAGGGCAGCCTCGAAGATGAGTGGCGGCAAGAAAACCAGGAAGATCAGATCCGGGGAAAGCCTTACCTCCTGAACGTGCGGGATCAATGCCAGCAATAGCCCCGCGATCACCAGACCGACGGTATAGGGTAATGCCGCCCGCCGCGTGATGATCGCGACAACCCCTGCGGCCGATAACAAGACAACAACGAGTTCAATCAATTTCATCGGCGATTACACTCTGGTTTATAGGTCTGGGTCCAGATTCAATGCTGCTGAAAAACCCTCCGTGCATCCATCGAGAGCCTCAGGACGAACGGGGAGGGAATTGATAACGTCAAGAATTTTCCGTTCATGCTGAGCCCGTCGAAGCATTCCCAGGGGTTTTTCAGCAGCATCAGATTCAATGTTTAAAATCAAAGAGATACTATTACCAATCCGGATGCCACGAGTCGTGATGCGAAAATGCTTTGACGAGATGTCGACTTTTGGGGGGCTTTGTTATAAATACGTTATCGGGGTGTCGATGTCGGTTTGACCCTATATATCAAACGGCGTAACCTCCGCAACTTGTTAAAAAATGAAGTGATAGGCGATTCGCCAATCAGTCAATAACGTCGTCGAAAAGCGCTGCTGATTTTACTTCGGCGGTGCTCTGCCGAGGAGCCGAAGACGAGTGTTTGGACAAATGGGAGTCAAATCCAATCACAGATCGAATCCACGTAACCTGATAGCTCTTTTTGCCGTTGACCTAACCATAAACCTGCGCCGCTAAGCGCACGGTAACATGCGCGTGGAGATTGGCCAGCGCGGACCGAAAGACGCCGATCCCGGTCTCGCCAGCCGGATTTCGCGCGCCGACAACCGGCACATGGGGCGGTAGACTGAAGACATTTCTAAGTCGAATAATTGGTGAAAATAAAACATGGCCAAACGATTAAAAATCTGCCTCATCAATCCCAAGTTTGAACCTTCCTACTGGGGTTTCGATTATGCGTTACCGCTCTACCCGGGGCGCGTCAAATGCACGATGGTGACCGGCGCGTTGCCCCATCTCGCCGGTCTCACGCCTGATCACGAGGTTTGCATCCTCGACGAAAACGTCGAAGCGATCGACTTTAAGTTTCTTGAGACTTTCGATGTTGTCGGCGTGACCGGCATGAACGTGCAAAAATTTCGCATGCGCGAGATTCTTGAGGAACTGCGTGAAAGAAAGATTTTCGCAGCGGTGGGCGGCGCCTACGCTTCCGTCGATGAGAAGTATTTCGATGGTCTCTGTGACGTCCTGTTTACCGGCGAAGCCGATGAAACTTGGCCCAAGTTCATTGAGCAATTTGCATCGGGCAAGCCTTACGAGAACTTCTTCAAGCAAGCGCAGCCGACCGACATGACCACCCTGCCGACGCCAAGATTCGACCTGCTCAAGGCTAAGCGCTACGCCACCGGGTCCATCCAGTTTTCGCGCGGCTGCCCATTTCAATGTGAATTCTGCGACATCATCGTGACCTTTGGCCGCCGGCCGCGGATGAAGCGCCCAGAGCAGGTGATCGAGGAACTCGATCAATTGCGAAAGTTGGGATTTTTGGCGGTATTTATCGTCGACGATAATTTCATCGGCAACAAGAAGGCGGCCAAAGAATTGCTGCGGGCGATTATTCCCTGGCAAAAGCAACATGGCTATCCATTGCGCTTGAACACCGAAGCGAGTGTTAATTTGGCTGACGATGCCGAGCTGCTCGACTTGCTCTACCAGGCCAATTTTCGCGCCGTATTTATCGGCATTGAAACGCCACGCGAAGCGTCGCTTAAAGAAACCAAAAAATTTCAGAACGTTGCAGGAGATTCCCTCGACGCCAAGCTAGCCCGAATCCAAAATGCCGGACTGGATATCAGCGCCGGATTTATCGTCGGTTTCGACAACGACGACGAGTCGATCTTCGAGGATCAGTTTCGCTTTATTCAGGGTAACGGGATTGTGCTGGCGATGGTTGGCATGCTCACGGCAATACCGAAAACGCCGCTTTATGAACGCTTGAACAAAGATGGCCGCCTACGGCTAGACGACTTTAATTGCAATTTCGTGCCAAAGCTTATGACCCCGGAGCGACTCCAGAGCGGCTACTGGGAACTTCTGCGGCGGCTCTACGCGCCGGAAGCCTTTCTCGAGCGCTATTTCAAAATCTATCACTATCCTGAATTCAGGCAGCGGCGGGCGGCGATTATCGCTAAAGCTAACGAGGGCAAGATCCTTAAAACGCTCATTTACGGGTTAATCTTGGCGTGGAACCTTTTCTGGGCGCTGGTCAGGGAAAAGCGTTTGAAAACCATGGGACCTGCGTACTGGCGTTTGTTTCGGCAGCACCGCCGACTTTACCAAAAAGGCATTGTCGGCTTTACGCAATTCGTCAATCGCTGCGTGGCCCACTGGCATTTCTGGAAATTTACCGAAGAAGGCACCACCGGCAAGCTGCGCATGTTTAACTCCGGGTGAGAAGGCCTGTGCGTTGAGCTTGCATGTTTGTCGAGGGTGGCAATAGGTAAAATGAAAATCACATTACGGATATTGGCAAGCGTAGGGATTATTGCGATTACCCTGTGGGTTGTCGGCGTGTTATATTTCTCGCCGCTCTTGCCCGAGGCGTGGCGCCCGTTTGGCGCTGGCATTTACGTGGCGCTCACGCTTGTGTCCTTTGTCTTTCTACCGTGCCGCGGCTGGACAGCGATAGGAGCGCTGGCGATCTTTGGGATTCTCGTTATCTTGTTTCTGCGAATTCCCGCGGCCAATAACCGCGACTGGCAAGCTGACGTGGCGAACGCGCCTTATGCGACGATCAACGGCGACCTGATTACGATCCACAATGTGCGAAATTTCGACTATCGCACGGAAACCGACTTTAACGCGCGTTGGGAAACTCGCACTTACGATTTCACCAAACTCGATTCCGCGGACATCATCGCCGTGTACTGGGCGGGCAAAGCG
>CAYZJE010000003.1:0-5422 GCA_964478485.1 uncultured Syntrophobacter sp.
ACGAGCTGGTCGACGATGCTGGTGTCGATGAACGAGGCGGCGTTGGCGGTCGCGGCTTTAGGCGTATTCTTTTTGATCGCTTCGAGAGTGGTTTTGATGGTTTCGACCTGCGGCCTGTGCACTTTGTCGGTCCAGCGCTTGAATTGGTTATAGGCGTATTCGGTCTCATCGCGCGGGCGGCCGAGATACTCGGCCATGATGTCGAGGGTCTTCTCCTTCTGGCCGAAGTAAAAACTTGACGCATCGGCGGTGGCGCGCAAGAAACGAACAACGTTGTCGCGATTGCTTTTGAGATACGATGCCGGAACGATCTCGCCGTTTTGCTGCCACGGAATGCCCAAACCCGGCAGCGCTAGTAACATTTCATAACCGCGCCGCTCGGCAATCAGATCGAACGGCGGCGCAAGGATGCCAAACTGGACTTCGCCTTTTTCCATGGCGGCGAGGATGCTCGCTGGATCGGCGTTGGAATGTTGCACGAGCTTAACATCTTTGTCGGCGTCGATTTTTAAGCGGTTCAGCGCAAAGCGTAGCGCGGTGTCAGGAATAGTTCCGAAGGGCGCGCCGACGTGGCCGATTTTACCCTTGAGATCTTCGACTTTCCTAATACCCTTTTGCGCCATGATCTTGTAGGGAAAGACGTTGACCCAAGAAGCAACTACGACAAACGGCTGCGGCGCCCCCTCAAGAGTCGCCGTGACGAACGCCGCGGCACCGGCGCCGGTGGCCATTTGCATTTTCCCCGCGAGCATGGCCTGGACGGCCGCGGTGGTATTCGTTTTTATGATTTCCACGTCGAGCCCGTGCTTTTTGTAAAGCCCCTGATTCACGGCGATCGAAAAGAGCCCCGCGCCGGGATTAACGCCGGCCTGTCCGACGGTCATTTTGCGCAGCGCTTCGGCGCCATGGCTGACGCTGGCCAGCGCCAAGACAAAGAAACAGAGCGAGACGATTTTCCCAGTCAACTTCATGCAATCCTCCCGAATTGATTCGCTTAAGATTTGGTTCTTCCGGGTTTCGTGTGAAGAAATATTCACCACAGAGGCACAGAGTTCGCATGGTTCGACAGGCTCACCATGAACGGAGGAAAGCCGCGCATCCTGAGCTTAGTCGAAGGACGCGCCTCCGCGGTGCAATCTCCGATCCCTGGTTCACAGGAAAGCCTGAAGACCCTAGGATTTTTGCGGTTTCCAGTTGTCGAGACGCCGCTCGATGGCCTTGAGCGTCTCATTCAATCCCGCGCCCAAGCCGGCGATGATCACGATCGGCACGAACATCGCCGCCATCTGGAAGCGCTGCGCTGCGACCGAACTTAAATAGCCGAGACCCGTGGCAGCGCCGTATTGCTCAGCGACGACGATGTAGACCAGGGCGCGGCCGAGGGCGACGCGCATGCCGGCGACGATATAAGGTAGCGAGCCGGGCATCGACACTTTCAAGAAAATCTGGTGGTCGTGGGCGCCGAATGCGCGCGCCATGGTGATCAGGCGATTATCCGTATTGGCGATGCCAACCATGGTGTTGATCAAGATCGGAAACACCGCGGCCAAGATCGTCATGATGATTTTTGAGATCGAGCCGAGACCAAACATCATGATGATCAACGGCAAGAGTGCGATCAGCGGCGTGGCGTAAATGCCGGAGAGCAGCGGGTCGAAGGCCTTATGAACCGTTCTGTACCAGCCCATGGGCACGCCGATGACGACGCCGAGAATGACCGAGATGACGAAGCCGATCGAAAAGTTGGTCAGACTGAACCACATATGCTCCCAGATGGAGCCGTTGGCGAAAAGCTCGTAGCCTTTGATGATGATCTTACTGAACGGTGGGAAGTAGAAAGGATTGATGATCTCCAAGCGGGTGGAGAGTTCCCAGCCCAAAAAGAAGGAGACCACGCCAATGACGCCAAGCCAATCGGCGACGACCTCGCGAGTGCGCAGCCAAATTCGGTTGGTGGTGAGCGGGTTGGACTCGTCGACGGAAACCAGCTCAAAGGACTCTTGTTCCTGTTTAGCCGTGGCGCGCTCCTTGGGGATCAGGTGAACCCGAATGTATGCGCGGCTGCATCCGCTGTCAAGCTTGTTGACAGCGGAATTCCAAATTACAGATTCCAAATTCCATATTTGGGATCGCCGTCAGAAAATCCGAAATATGTAATCTGGAATTTCGAATCTGTAATTGCGAGCGAAGCTTACGCTTCGCGCGCTACTCCCAGCGCTTCATCGTGCTGAAGTCATAATCGAGCGAGCTGTCCGCTTCAAAGCGCCAGGTGGCGCGATCTTTTTTCCATTCGCCGGCGAAGACCGATTTTAAAAACGACGTGATCTGATTCCACGCGGCGTCGCTCTGCGGTTGGCGGTAGCGGCCGGGCATGGTGTCGTTCAAGAAGCCGTGCGGCGCGTCGGGATAGACGCGGATGCCAAAACTTTTTTTGGCGGCGGCGAGGACGGCGGTCATGCGCACGACGTTGTCGAGGTGAATGAGATTGTCGAGCTCGCCGAACACGGCGGTGAGCGGGCAGGTTATTTCTTTCATGAGATCTTCAATGGACTCCGGCCGTAGCGCATGAACCTTCCAGTCGGCATCGTAAACCGCGCCGTAGAGCACCACCGCGGCGGCGAGATAGTCGCGTTTGGCCGCCAACAGGATCGGTTGGCGGCCGGTCTGACAGACGCCGGACATGGCGATCTTGCTCTGATCGACTTGTGCTAGGGTGCCGAGATAGTCGACGACGGCATCGGTGTCGAGCAGGACTTCGTCGTCGCTCAGCTCGCAACGAATGTTTTGATTTTGGCCTTCTGCCAACTTGGCCCGGTCGCCGGTAAAGCGCGAAAAGTAATCGGGAACGATGGTTACGTAGCCGGCTTTGACATACTTCTCACCCAAGTCGGTGGTGTGCTGCACGATGCCATAGCGCTCGTGCATGTGAATGATCGCCGGCCGTTTGCCGATGCCGTCGGGGATGCCGACAAATGCGTTCATGCGATTGTCGATTTTAACCGGTGTCAGCATGAAATGTACCTTTCAAATAGGTGATTCCGTGGCGTCGTGCCTTACCGCGCTATCGTTTATACAGCCGTTCGAACAATCCTTCGTCGTCAACTTTTTTGACGAAGCTCGAGTCGACGAAATCTTCGGCCTTGGCGCCTTTGGCTTTCGGATTGCGCAGGGCGGTTTCGTCGAGAATCGTACGGATGCCGGCGAGCGTGGGGTAAGGTTTCTCGGGCAATGCTTTGATCGCGATCTCGCGGTGAGTCTCTTCCAGCGCTTCGCGGTCGTCGGTCTTTAGATACTTGCCGAGAATTTTGATCGTTGCCTCCTTTTCCCGTTTATAAAAATGAATCGCTTCAGAAAGAGTGCGGATCACCGACAACACCAGGTCAGGATTATTCTTCAAGTAAGGGCGCAAGGCCAACAGTCCGGTCAATTGGAACGGTATGTTGAGCTCGGACATATCGATCAAAGTATTCATCCCGGCTTTGCGCGCCGTCAGTGTAAACGGCGGCGTGATGATGGTCGCCTGGACGTTCTTCGATAACATCGCGGCGTAGCGCGCGGTCTGCACGCCAATTTGCAGCAGCGTGACATCTTTCTCGGCATTCAAGCCGACTCTTGCGAGCGCCATCTTAACGCTCAGATCCGTGGCGCTGCCGAAGCGGCTGACAGCGATCTTGGTGCCTCGTAGTTGATCGACTTTCTTGATTTCCGGCAGCGAGATCAAGCTGTAGGGAAAAGTGTTCAACAAACTGGCGATCACCAGCACGTCGACGCCGGCAAGCTTGCTCACCACCGACGACGAACCATCCGACAAGGTCATCGCCACATCGCCGCCGATCATCGCCTGGATGCCCAGCGATCCGCCGGTGGTAAAGACCAGTGTGGGATCGAGATTATACTTCTTAAATAGTCCGACCTCCTTGGCGACAATCAGCACCGCTTGATAGGGACTGGTCGCCGTGTAGGCGATGTTGATTTTCCGCAGCTGCGCGTTGGCGGCATCCGCCAACGCGAGAGAGACAATAAAGACAATCATGCCCGCGGTCTCGCGGCGCAGCCCTGTTATCCGCTTTCTTCCCATTACTCCATCACTCCAATACTCCAGACCAACGATTGTAACTTCGAAGAGTTTTTACTTCTCCGGCTCATACTGCAAATTATCACGGATCAAGTTGGAAATGCCGCGCGCGATCGGCCGGCGGATTTCTTCGCCAACATGGGCGAGACCGCCCAGCGCGCGGCCGAGGATCGCGAAGCTCTTCGACATTTGCCAATGAATGCCCATGTCCAACGAGATCGCCGCGATGGCGCCGGTGACGTTGACGGGCAAATGCTTGCCGACTTTGCCGTCGGCGATCTTGCCGATCTTTTTCAGCAGCTCGCAATAGCGGCCGTAAACTTTCGTCTCCTGCGCGACTTCAAACAGCCGCTCAGCGCGCGGGTCGCCGCCGGTGTGGATGCCGTGGCCGATGCCGGGGATGAGCTGATTGTTGGCCAAGCGCTTATCGACGGTTTTGAGTGCAATGGCGTCGAGATCGGTTTCTTTGGAATTGTTTGGCAGCGCGTCATTTAACATTTTCGCGCAGTGTTCCGATGAGCCCAGGTGCACACTGCCGGCGCCGAGAATTGCCGCGGCAACCGCGCCCTGGATCGCTTCAGGCGCCGAGTGAAAGGTCATACGCGCCGCCGCCGCACCGGTGGTCATGCCGTGATCGACCAGGACGATCAGCATACTGTCGATCATGCGCCCCTGCTCAGGCGTCGGCAGGCGCCCTTCGAGCATGAGATAAACCATCTGCGCGAAGGTGATTTTGCCGAGCAATTCTTTATTCAGATCGTAACCGCGCACGAATATCTTATCGTGCTCGGCGCGGCCCATCGAGGAAACGAGTTTGGGTATGTCTGCCATTGTGCCTCCTTAAGTCGCGTTTCGAGTCTTGGGTTTCGAGTTTCGGGTTTTCGGGCGAGAACACGTAACGCGTAACCCGTAACCCGTAACCCGTAACCCGTAACCCGTAACGTATGCGATTAATCCAACCTTAACAGCTTTGCCGCATTTCCGCCCATGATTTTGCGCTGAGTTTCGGCGTTTAAATCTTTACGGTTGAGAATCATATCGGTGACGCCGGGAAACGTCGCATCCCAGTGCGGGTAGTCGGAAGCGAAGACGACGCGGTCGGCGCCGATGGATGAGATCACTTCGCCCAAGCGGGTTTCGTCGGCTTCGAAAGACACGAAACATTGGCGGCGAAAATATTCGCTCGGCTTCATTTTTAACCAAGGTACTTGGAACGGCAGCACTTCGTGGTGTTCGTCCATGCGCCAGAGCCAGTAGGGCAGCCAACCGGCGCCGGATTCTAAGAAAACCACTTGCAGATCCGGATTTCGTTCTAGTGTGCCTTTGCAGATCATCCCCAAGCTCGCC
>CAYZJE010000004.1:0-14011 GCA_964478485.1 uncultured Syntrophobacter sp.
GTAGGGTTCGGATAATTAATCCACCCTTGGCTCAAAGCCTAGGGATTTTTTTGCGTCGACTCGAAGTCGACTTTCCCTTTTCCGTCTTTCCCGCGAACGCGGGAATCCAGGTTTTGCATCTTTCCACCCAACGCCACCCTGGATGCCGGCCTGCGCCGGCATGACGGAACTTCTCTTCGCCTGAAGGCGACCAATTTTAACCATCCCCGAGAGAGACATCATCCTTCGTGATCTTCGTGGTGCAATCAAGAGGTTTGTAGGATGTGGTGACCAAAGGGAACCGCATCGTTGCTAAGTCGCACCCGCTCGATGCGGTTCGCGGACTCACCACATCCTACGGGTTTCGCTAATTTGATCATCCGTAGTTGTGCGTAAGCACATGAAACACTTCGTGGTGCGATCAAGAGTTAATTCAGATGAAAAAAATTCACCGCATTATCGACCAGCATTTTCTGCTTTTCATCCTCCGGCACGCCGGAGAAGATATCCTCGATCACGCGTCGCGAGTTGGGCCAATCGCCCGCTGAATGCGGAAAATCGTTGCCCCACATGATCTTGTCGACGCCGATATCGTAGCGCAGGCGCATGCCGATGCGATCGTAGATAAACCCCCAGTAAAAATGCTCGTGAAAATAATCGCTCGGTGGTTTTTTCAGCGGCTTCAAATCGAAGTAGCGCTCCATCCAATGCTTGCTGCGTTTGTAGACGTCGTCGAGTTGGTCGCAAAAATAGGGCAACCAGCCGACCTGGGTTTCCGCCCAGTAGATTTTTAGTTTTGGATTGCGGTCGAAGACACCGGACAAGAGTAACTGAACCGCGTTGAGTCCGCTGTTGCCGCCAAAACGAGTCAATACCCGGATCGGATCGCCACCGAAAGCGACCTCGCCGGGATCCTTGCTGTATTTGAATAAGGGGCCCTCGGGCAATTGCATGCCGACATGCACCGAAAGCGGCATGTTCAAATCCAAGGCCGCGGCGTAGAAACGATCGTCTTCCAAGGATGGATAAGATTTGCCGCTGGGAAATGTGTTGACCATCATGCCTTTCAAACCAGCCTTCGCACAGTATTCCAACTCCTTGATCGCTGCGTCGAGCGAATGAGTCGGCAGCGCCCCCAATGCGATCAAGCGCTCGCGATTCGCTGCGCAGTATTCTTCGGCCAAGAAAGTGTTGTAGGCGTGAATTGTTGCCAGATAGGCATCGTCATTTTTGATGCCGCGCCAAAAACTCAAGTTCCCGGCTGAAGTGTAAAGAATCTCGCCATCGACGCCATCTTGATCTTGTTCTTTTAAGCGCTGTTCTGGCGCACCGGCGCCCTCCGAACCTTGGTAGTTCACGCCCGAGAGCTCATGACGCTCATAAGGCTTCCCAGCGATCGCCAGCCCGACCACATAAAGCGGCCGCCCTTCGACAATGACGCCGTCGCCGCCATTGGGCAACTTGACCAAGCGCGGCGCCCGGTCGCGATATTTTTCCGGCACTCGCGATGTCCATCGCTCCGGAGAAATCTCTAAATGTGAATCGGCGGAAAAAAGACGATACTTGCTTGCCATGAATTGCCTCCGATATTTTACGCCCGAGTTTTAAACCCGAAACCCAAGAGTCGAAACTCGAAACGATTTTTTGTGGAGTTACGACGCCGCCCTTACCTGCGCTCGCTCCGCTTCCACCAGCGGCCGATATTTCGCGCACAGCGTCTTCCAGCCTTCGGCTTTCTTCTTGGCCCGTTCGATGGTCGTGTCGGAGAATTTGACGATCGGCGTGCGCGCCGGCCCTGGTTTCACATATCCAGCGAATTCGATCGGCAGCTTCGCCGTCGCCCCTTCGTTGCCGCCGGGCCGCTCGCCGCCGGCGGCGGCCATGATTTCACTGATCACTTGCAGCGCTTCCTGATCTTTGCCAGCACGAACTAAATTTCTTAAATGCAGCACCGGCCAGGGCCCCATCCAGGCATCGATCGACCAGCAGCCGGACGAACCCATACGATAGTAGGGAAACATTTGCGCCTGATTGGTCATCACGCTGATCTTACCGCGGATGATTTCCATCAGCCGGACAAACTCCCGCGTGTCGCGATGGCTATCTTTCATGCCGATGATGTTGGGACACTTGACCAGACGAGCAAAGATTGAGACCGGAATTTTAACCTTGTGGTTGACCGGGTTGTGATAGATCAAAAAACCCAGCTTGGGAAACATCTCGGCGATCTGGGTGTAAAAATCCGCCATGTACTCCGGCGATTGCGCGTCGTAGTACGGCACGCCAAGCAGGCTGCCGTCGCCGCCGACGTCTTGCACGAACTTCAGGCGATCGACCACTTCGCGCGCGTTCGGGCTGGTGGCGCCGATAAACAAAGGTACTCGTTTCTTCACCGCCTCGACGCTCGCCGCCGCCAAGGTTTTGTATTCCTCCCAATGAAGGTTGTAGCACTCGCCGAAGCTCCCCGACACAGTAATCACGTCGATGCCGTCGCTGATCATGCGGTCAACACCGGCTTTGAGATTGTCTACGTCGATAGTATTTTTCGAGTTTAAATCGCCCGCGTCCTTGGTCGAAAACGCCGGCATCATCGCCATCACGCCCTGCACGTCTTTCGCCGTAACCATAACAAACCTCCTTGAACTTGGAGAAAATTTACGGCTCTTCTCGGTTTCCGGTAAAGGCGTATTCACCACAGAGGCACAGAGTTCGCAGAGTTCGGAGTAATTTTTAATCAAAAACTCTTTACTCTGCGCCCTCCGCGCCTCGGCGGTGATTCACACCGAAGCCTGAAGAACCATATTGACTCAACACATAGCCGGAAACGGTTCCGCTTGTAAAGTCCAAGTTGCGCCTAGTTTCGTAGATCTGCTACAACGATTCCGAAGCAACGTTTTGAACGGCTTGAACTGCTTGAACGATTTGAACCTTTGAGGTTAAGAATGCCGGATCTAGCCATAAATGAAGCGAAAGACCGTACGGAGCTACACAAAAAATTTGCCGAGCTAGGCCTGAGCGGCTACTGGCAGAATCGCCATCAGGCTGAACGCATGGAACCCAAGCTCTGGCGTTGGCAGGAAATCCTTCCCGTCCTAATGGAAACCACCGAAGTCATTCGCATCGGCCCGGATGCTTTTCGCCGCAACGTCGGCCTGCAAACCGGCAGCAAGACTTTGGCGATGGGATTTCAAATCGTTTTACCCGGTGAAGCCGCGGCGGCGCACCGCCACACCAACACCGCGCTCCGCTTCGTCGTCAAGGGCGGCGGGGCGTATACAACTTCGAATGGCGAACCGATGGTGATGGAGCCCGGCGATTTACTCATCCAGCCCAATTGGGTGTGGCATGATCACGTCAACAATTCGAAAGAACCGATCATCTGGATCGACGCGCTGGACGCCGGCGTCGTGAGCTTTCTCGACGCCTCGATCTTCCGCGAAGAATGGGCCGAGGGCAAACAGCAGCCGCTGACGCGAAACCAAGGCGCCGCGCGCCGCCTCTATGGTCCCGCGCGCCAACCTAAAGTCGACTACGAGGGCGCGGCCGGCGTGCCGTATCATTACAAGTGGGCCGAAGCGCTCGAAACATTGAAAGAGTTGGGCGGCCAAGGCATCAATGATCCCTACGACGGCCTGTACATCGAATACAAAAACCCGATCGACGGCGGCCACACATTTCTAACGATGACCTGCTATCTACAAATGCTCCAGCCCGGACAGGAGACACGTTCTCACCGCCACACCGGCACAGCTATGTATCACACCGTCCGAGGCCGCGGCGTCACCATCGTCGATAAAAACGACTCGAAGCAATTGCAGTGGGACCAACACGACAGCTTCACCGTCCCCTCCTGGCGCTGGCACGCGCACAAAAATCTTTCGCCAACCGAACCGGCGATACTTTTTTCATTCACCGACAGGCCGCTGCTGGAAATGACGGGGTTGGACCGGGAGGAGAATGGGTAGTCGCGTGGTCATTCATGCCAGGTAAACACATCGCTCATCTAGAGACCCGTTCCAACACTCTCATTGATGCAATCGTCATTGAAGGTACACTGGAGGATGCCCAAAATTGGCATCGAAACGTTCACCTTCCCCACATCGCCCAGTCGCAGACTTTTCGGCTCGATCGCAATTGGAACTGGCCAAGGTTGGTCACATGGCTCAATTTTCTTGAGTTATTGGCCGTTCGAAACACGGGGTTTTTCCAACTCAACGTCAACACCGGCCAGGGTTATGCTTTTCCGGTTGGGCAAATTTTTGTCAGCGACGGTTTTCCATTCTTTCCAGGTCAACGCCAAGAAAGTATTTTTCTATGGTTCCTAGCCGCCGCGCCGACGACGGCATTGCTTGCTCAAGGACTGCCTGCCGATCTGAAACTAATGCGGCGCCTCGTTGACATTGCTGTCCAATTTAGCTATCAGCGGGGTTACGATGGCCGCCTGACGCTGCACGCCGCCACCAGCGGAAGCCAGGCAAATGACCAGGAGCTTTTTGAAAAATACGAGAAGGGTGTCGGACTTTTTCCGTACCATAATCCGTCGCCTTTCATTAGTTCGTCGCGTCGAAATGACGGCCGGTACTTCTACGCCGATGAGAACCGAGCGCTAGACTTAACGGCGAGGTTGGACTATCTTAGGTAGGCAGCGGAGGCAAATGACATTCCCACTACGCCAAGTCATCAAGACCCAGCTCTTTTCTCGGATTCAGAGGCCGAAAAGCAAGTTGAGGTAAACTTTGCGAAGCGCCTATTGCATTATGTTGGCGGCCTGAACGTGGCCGAAATACACGGGTTGGTAAACTCGGGCGAGTTCAACAATATTTTTCCGGCTTTGGACGACGAAGCTACGCGCGTGCCGCTAGGTCGTTTCGAAGACTTGAAACCCTTCAACTATCAGGCCTGGGCTATTCGAAACCGCATCAAGGACTGAGGCAACCTCAGCCAACAGTGGCAGGACTCGCCTTTTTTAGAGTACCTCGCATCTATAGAAGTCATTGCGGCCTTTTGTAATTCCTTACCCCCGGCGCTGGCACGCGCACAAGAATCTTTCCCAAACCGAACCGGCGATATATTTTTCATTCACTGACAGGCCGCTGCTGAAAATGACGGGATTGGATCGGGAGGAGAATGGCTAGCACGACTGCGTCAGCGATGCGCGGGCGTCGAGCCTGGACTGTGCCGATGTTGATTCGCCATGCGCTCAGAACGAAAGACGAGAGGTCGGCGTGGCAATGCGTCACGCTATTGCATCTACGCGGCACACGAGAGGTTTTCATTGCCGCCGCGCAACTTTGCCGGTGCGCAGATCCCCGAAAACGTCGATTGGGAGCCGATATTCTGGGGCAACTTGGAACGCCCAAGCGCCCGTTCAGAAAAGAATCGCTGCCGATTCTGCACAGCATGCTACACGCGGAATCAAGGACCAAAGTACTAAACTCTGTTTTGACCGCGTTAGGACACTGCCAAGAAAAGGACGACAGACATGGGCTCACTAGGATCTGCGTATTTCAAACGCATAGATCGGCGGCTGTCCGCTTTGGTTTGATCATGGCGCTTTTAGGACGAACCGAAAAGATTTCTTTGGACACGCTCATTTCATTATCCGACGATAAATCGGCTGAGGTCCGCGACTGGGCCACCTTCGGACTCGGCACAATGATTGAGATAGATTCGCCAAAGATTCGCGATGCTTTGGCGAAGAGACTAGCGGATCGGCACTACGCCACAAAATGTGAAGCGATCGCAGGACTAGCAAAACGCAAGGATGATAGAGGAAAAAAGGCTTTGGTTCGCGAGTTAAAACGAACAAATCCTCCAACCCTCCTATTCGAAGCTGCGGCCAACCTCGCCGCTCCGATACCAGAACCTCAGAAGCAAAAACGTTTTCGAGCCGCACTTCGGGAAGGAAACCGTCGTTACGGCAAGACGCTGAAGCGGCTCGCGGATTAAACCTGCAGCCCATCATTTTTACGTTCGATGAAGTGCTGAAAATTCAGAGGGAGATGATCAATAGCTACCCTGGAGGTCGGCATGGGCACGATAACTGTCACAGTTTCCGACGACTGCCTGTCAAAGCTAAAAGAGATTGCAGGTCGATTTAGCGTCACGCCCGAGGACCTCGTGCGGGTCAGCATCGATGACCTTCTCGCTGGTCCCGACGAAGCGTTGGAGAAAGCCGCGAATTACGTCTTGAACAAAAACTCTGAACTCTATCGCCGACTCATTTAAAGTGCTCGCGCTGTTGATCAATCCGAAACAACTTGAACGATTTGATCGGCTTGAACGATTGGAACGAGTTAGAATTCAAGTCGTTAGCTTCTTATATAGTTGCGGCAAGCGCTGTGGCAGTAAACTCACATCGGCGAGCACCTCGTAGCTGAAGTCGTCCATCATCGCTCTGAGATAGTCGTTGCCCTCTTTGTCCACCGTCAGACAAAAAGGATGAATCCCCTCGCGCCGCGCTTCGATCAGCGCCATGCGAGTGTCCTGAACCGCGTAGGCTTTTTCCGCGCCTTCCTGCGAGTAGCCGCGGTCTTGGGGCCGGCCGTCGCTGATGAGAAAGAGGAACTTCGAGCGGGTTTGCTGAATACGTAGTTTCGCTGTGGTGTGGCGGATCGCCGGTCCCATCCGAGTCGCATGCAGCGGCCCGATGCGGCCAAAGCGTTTGGCGATATCCAAATTAAATTCTTCCGCGAGGTCCTTGATCACGTAGAACTCGACGTTGTCGCGGCCGTGGCCGGAAAAGCCGTACACGCCGTAGTTGTCGCCAATCGCTTCGAGCGCGTCCATCATCAGCACGATCGCTTCCTTCTCGACGTCGATAATGCGCCGCTGCATGCGCTCCGCCATCGGTCCGGCGCCGGAAACCGCCACGCCGGCCGGCATGACGGACTTGATCGCCTCGCCGGTGGAGCCGCTCATGTCGAGTAAAAACGCCACCGCAACGTCGCGCTCGATCTTATGTTGGCGCCAGAAAATCTTCTCCGACGGACTCACGCCGATGCGCAGATCGGTCATCGCCTCGATGGCCAAGTCCAAGTCGTGATCCGAACCGTCCGGCAAACGTTTTTCCTTGTGGTAAATCTCCGGCACCACTTGCTCGAACTCGCGGCGTATCTGCTGTAAGAGTCCGGCATGGCTGATCAACGTGTCACGATAAAAGGCCATATCGCCGACGCCCAAGCTCTTCTCGTAAACCTTGCACCAGTGATTGCGGTAACTTTTGGTCTGCTCATCCCACTCGTCGTAGACAAACGTGTTGGGCTGGGTCGCCGTCAGCGGGCCGGTATCGTCGTCTTGACTCGGCGACGGGCGGCGCGTCACGCTCTGCATGCGCGGATCGCGCTTGTCGAGCTCGCGCAGCAGATTCTGCACCATTTGGCTGGTCTGCGGATCCTGTTCGTCGCCGTCTTCGTCTGAATCGCGCGGCTGCGGCGCGCGCTGACTGCGTAACAGATCCGCTAACTCTTCCGCGGTCAGTGACTTCCGCTGCTCGCGCGAATTGATTTGCGCCCCAGTGAGCAATTGCGCCAGCTCCGGGCGAAAATCACCTCGGTAATCCACGCCCTGGGGCGCAAGATACTCTCGTTCTTTACCCTCAAGCGACGGAAGGATCAGGGTGCCGCTAACGTCTTCATCCTCCCAACGGTTTGAACTGCTTGAACGACTTGAACGTGTTGAACCAGCCTCTTGGCTTAAATGACTTGAACGTTTTGAACGGCTGGAACGTTCTTTTCCCGTTTCGAATACCACAAACTCGTCTTCATCCAGATAATCGTTCTTAACTCTCGCCAAACGCGGGTAAATCCTCAGCGTCGCCTCAGCGGCGTCCTCCACGCTAGCGCCGCTCCCGCCGATTAAACGCATCATCGTGGCGATCTCGCCGGCGATCTTGCGGTGCTGCTTGGGAACTTTGACACCCTCGCGCTGACCGAGGCTCAGGCGGATCATGAATTCGAGCAGCGCTTCGCGCCCGGGAAGAAAAACCGACTCCTGGCGCAATTCCAGAGTGCGCCGGCGCATTTCTCCATAGACCGTCGCGATGCCGCGGTACTCGTGCATGACGCGCGCTTCGATGCGCGCGCTTTCGACGATCGAGAAAATGTCCAGCGCCAAACGTTTGTTGGGAAATAGTTTGAAAAACCTCGTCAACTCGGTGACCACGGCCTGCTCGTGATGACCTTCTTGACCATGGTCGTGATCGTGATAATCAGGCGGCGCGCTTAGCTTAGACCGCAGGTCGATGAATTTCGTCGAAGGCCGATCGAACTCGAATTCGAAGCTGCCGAACTCGATATGGCCGGCCTGCTGCGTGAGCATGACTTTGAGAAAATCAAAATTGTCGGCTGGCGCTTCGAAACGTTCGACGATGCCGGGCAAAAATATCGCCGCGCCGTCGCTGGTCGCCACGTCGCTCTTCGACCAACCGATGTTTTTGTCGACCAGCGCCGTGAGATCTTGCAAATCGACGCTCCGCTCGGTCAACGCGTGGCAATAAAGCCGCAACATCTCGCGGATCGGCGCAAGCTCAACGGCAGGTGACTCGGGAGAAGACATGGGATTGTTGGCCGCAAAGAACGCAAAGGGCGCAAAGGGGATTCAAACTCTTTTCTGATTTTGCGCCCTTTGCGTTCTTTGCGGCTATTCTTTCTTCGGCATTTTCATGGAAAAATCGCCGCCACGACTTCGTCCAAACTCCGCTGCACCTGGACATCGTCGGTGATGCCCCAGGTTACAGCGACGTGGCAGGCGCGGCGCGGCGCGATACCTTCTTTGATCAAGCGGCCGGCGTAGATCAGCACCCGCGTGCTCGCGCCTTCTTTCAAACCATGCTCGCGCAGATTGCGTACCTTGTGGCCCAGTTTCGCCAGCTGCGCGGCGTTTTCATCATCGACTCCTGACTCGTGCGCGATGATTCTCGCTTCGCGCTCCGGATCGGGAAATTGAAAATCCAAGGCCACGAAACGCTGGCGCGTGCTGTGTTTCAAATCTTTCAAAACATTCTGATAGCCGGGGTTGTAAGAAACCACGAGCAAGAAATTATCCGCCGCCTCGACCACCTCGCCGAGCTTGTCGATGGTCAACAAACGGCGGTGATCGGTCAGCGGGTGAATGATGACCGTGGTATCTTTGCGCGCTTCGACAATTTCGTCGAGATAGCAGATGCCGCCGACCTTCACTGCGCGCGTCAGCGGACCGTCGATCCAACGCGTACCGTTGGCGTCGAGCAGATAGCGGCCGACCAAATCGCTCGCCGTCAGATCTTCATGACAGGCAACCGTCACCAGCGGCACCGCACCGTTGGCCGAGTTGCCATTGTTTGCGCCCTCTACGCCGTCCTTCACGATGGTCAAGGGTTGGCCGAGTTTCCACGCCATGTACTCGACGAAGCGCGTCTTGCCAGTGCCGGTCGGGCCTTTGAGCAGAACCGGCACGCGCTGGCGGTACGCCGCCTCGAAGATTTCCACCTCATCCAAGGTTGGCACGTAAAACGGCCGCTCTTTGATCACGTACTCTTCGATTCGATACTGTGAGGCATCTGGGTTCATGGACATCCGATCATTCACTCTCTCCGAAATATTTCGAAAACCGTAACCGATGGACTACCTACTGTCAAACCGCCGCAACACTTCAATGAAACACCAAGCTCGAAACGTCCTCGCCTCGCGTTGACAGCTTGCGCGCTCAGGCGATACAGTACACGAAACTTTCCCGCGAGGAGAAAATCATGGCCGACGCACATGCCGTACCCGAAACCCCCGAAGTCATCGCATTGCACAAACGCTTGGCGGAATACTCCCTCGGCGGCCATTGGCAACCGCGCGAGAAAAATCCAGAATTGGTACCCCATCTTTGGCCTTGGTCGGTGATCCATTCCTGCTTGATGGAATCCGGCGAAGTAATCAAGCTCGGCGGAATCGACGATGCGGCAAAGCGGCGCACGGTGCAGCTCGTCAATCCCGCCCTGACCCAAAGAAAATCCACCACCCGGACGATTCAGATGTCGATTCAGCTCGTCAAACCCGGCGAGCGCGCCGAGTGCCATCGTCACACGGCGGCGGCGCTGCGCTTCGTCGTCGAAGCCGACGGCACGGGTTATACCAACGTCGAAGGCGAGCAAATGTTGATGGAGCCCGGCGATCTCGTGCTTACCCCCAATTGGACTTGGCATGATCATTATAATTGCGGCCAGAAAAATCTCGTCTGGCTCGACGTGCTCGATGCTCAACTGACCAGCTATCTCGACGCCAGCTTTCATGAAAACTTCGCCGAGGGCCCGGCCCAGCCGGTGGTCAAACCTGACGGTTACGGCCGCCAACAGTACGGCGCCATTCGCCCGCGTATGACCAACGTGAGCAACTCCGCGTTACCGTACAATTACAAATGGCGCGATACTGAGCGCGCGCTGAAAGAGATCGCCGCCTCCGGCCATCGCGACGCTCACGACGGAGTTTTGCTCGAATACTCGCATCCGATCACCGGCGGCCCAACCATGCCGACCATCGGTTGCTGGATACAAATGTTGCCACCGGGCGAAAGCACCACACCGCACCGCCACACCAGCAGCACGATCTATCACGTCGTCCAAGGAAATGGCGTGGCAACCGTGGGTCCCAAGAAAGGCGCCGGCAACCCACTCGCCTGGGGCGCCCATGATTGCTTCTTCGTGCCGTCATGGAACTGGCACCACTTCGAAAACAAGTCGAAGACCGAATCCGCGATTATTTTTTCTGTGACAGACCGGCCGGTGCTGGAGAGCTTAGGGCTGTTCAGAGAAGAAGCAGCCTGAACTTATTAAACGAAGCCACTTCGCGGGCGGGGATTTAACCCCGCCGCCAATTGCAATATCGCAAAGGGGATGCTCGCCCCCTTTGGAAACCCCATTTAGTTGTGCCCGCCTCAAGAGGCGGGTTAACATAGAATAAATCCATTGATGAGCGCGGCAATTAGAACTGTGTCGGCCCCCTGCAACGCGGCTTGCACCAAGCCGGAACCGGAGAGCGAGTAGATTTCCAGATCTTTGGCAATCAACGCCCGCAATGACACCGATCCAGTGCCCATGCCGACCAGCACCACATCGAGTCCGTGTTTCTCAAACAGCTTGGTTTCCTTGGCAAACCACAATATCGCCGCCCCGCCATCGGTAGACCCATAGCCGGACATGAATTTGACGAGCGGTTTCGCCTGCGCCGCCAACGCCCTTTGAGCCGGAGCACAAAGAAAACCTGTGACAAACACCGCGATTGAAAAACCGCGCCTTCTCATGATCTCTTGTTTCACTTTGACCCTATCTTTCATCTTTTCTTTTCCTTCTTTTTCTTCACGCGCGCGTCACAAAGTCGAGGGGAATAATCCTTCGTCTATGAGCGCAGCTCGGAGTGCAATGCGATAAGGCAGATTGATTGCTAACACCTCGATTGTCACTGTACCGACTGGAGTTTTCCCCACGAGCACCGCTCCCTCCCACGCAAAATGATCTCTCCACTGATCTTTTCGCGGATTGAATAGCGGCACGTGTTGGCCCTCAAGATATCCAGCGATATTCGGTCCTTTGTGGGAGTTGCAGCGTTCACAGATCAACGCGAGATTGTCGGCTATGCTTAGGCCACCGTGTTTTTCGGCAATGATATGATCGATTTGAAAAGGCAGGAGGGCAACATCTGCCGGAACCTGACAATACTCACAGCGCTGCGCCGCCCGTTGCCAGACGAGCTGCTGTAATGCGTCATCCATGATGGATTACTTATGAAAGCCCTGCGTGTTTGAGCGACAGTCGTGCTTTCGATTGCAGCAGTTCCAACAGCGAGGTAACGCGCTCGTACTCGTCCAGTTCCGCGCGTTCTTCAGGGGTCAGTGTGTCAGATCGGGCCTTGGCCGCAAGGTTATTCACCCGCTCCCAATCAGTCGGCGCTAGCCGCAGGCTCAACAGCGAACGCGCCGCCTCAACCGAAAGATTACCCTCCGCCGGCCGGATGGTTCGGGTAAGAATTTCAACCCCTCGATCTGTTGTCCCCATAGAGCTCATGATAATCCCGGTACCAGAAACATGTATTTGACCTATACCATAATCAGCCCACACCTACCACCCGGGAACTACGACCAATTAGTTTACCCGAGGCGTCCAGCTTTATTTCTTCGTGAGTACGATTGTCGTGAAATCAAAGTCTGGCCCCGGGTCTTCTGGTCGCCGGCTTCTTGTTTACGCTGACCGAGCCCGCGCTCTGGGCCCTCAAACTCTGATGTACGGGTACGTTGGTTCCCGCGTGCTGCATGCTTATGCCCTAGGCACCGCAAAAACCCATGATCTAAGAGCGGTATTCTTTACGATCGGTTCATTCATCGTCATCGGCATGAGTCTATACACACTCATTTTTGCGCTTAGAGTTTGACGATTCAGTATGGCGAGGATTTTTTTTAAACGCGGAATCGGCGGCAGGCTTCTCGAATAACTCCAACCGACCAACTCGTCGGCAAGGTCTGGAGTCGCGGTCTGCCCGTAATACTCCTTGATCTTGTCGATATCCGAGTAAACCCTTGGATGGAGGATGAGCCGCATCAGCCTCGGCGGCGCTCGATCTGCTGATCAAGCTGCGCCAACGACACGCCCAGTGATGGATTCGCTTCAAGCTCCGCATCCATCGCGCCGAAGAGCCTCCACTCTACCCTCATCCGCGTCGTGGAGAACAGGTGGAAGCGATCCAAGCAAATGAGCTACGAGGACAGCCCTCTCTTTCTCAGATAAATCTAGCGCGAGCTTCTCGACTTCAATTAGAGTGGCCATGGAATAATTATAATCGGTGGCGTTTTAGAGGCAAGCGCTCTTATTTGGCTAATGCCGAGTTAAGATGCCGCCAGCCAGCTCGTATGAATCCCTCGAAGCAACAGAGTGTGATTCGTCGTCAAACACCAAGCAAGAACATCAACGCCGAAACGGTTCCGTTCTTCGGCCATAAAATCCAGGTAGGATATTCTCTCACTATGGGTTTGGAAAATTGGAATGGATCACACGCCCGCTGCGTGACGTGATGCGGATAACCAGATGCTACAACCCCGGAAATTCGCGCCATGCGCAAACCCTAGTCGAGCCCAATGCCTTCAGTCAGAAATAATTAGAATTGTGTCCCCGGAATTCAGTTTTGCACACTGGGACTGGATCAATAGCAAGAAGGCCCCGTTTCCGGGGCCTTCTTGTCTTTTCACTCAATCGTTCGTGCTAAAGGCAGTTCCCGCTGTTCACGTTGACGATACCGTTGGTGCCGTTGCCTGTCCAACACCAGTTCTGCACGGTCAACCGGTCCACGTACGTGAGAGATGGGGACTCGTCCACAATGAGGAACCAGTCGTTCGGCGTGCTTATGACGACCTCGTTGTTCGCGTCAGCTACTGCTACCACCGCAGCCCAACCCATGTACGGGCCCGGCTCGGTGTCCCTGAAGATGTCGCACGACGTCGTGTTGTTGATGAAATCAGCGGTAACCCACCCGCCACCGATGTCACCCTCGTTGCAGTGGCTCGCCGACAGGAAGTACGTGTGCGGCCCGTTAGTGCCGAGCGTCCCCAGGGAAATGCGCGGTGCACCGGCACCCAGATAACCCTTGGTATCGAACCCGAGACGATTTATTTGGCTGAGCTTGAGCCCTCTGATACCGACGAGATCCTCGTCGGTGCCGTAGGTGTACGCGGAGGCTCCGCCCCCGACCGAAGGAGCGTTGATTCGAAGCGACTGAGTGTTCGCGTTCGAGGTACCACCTAATGGCGAAGAGCCGCCCTCCGATGACCACCCGATGGTCGCGCCACCGCCCTTGACGAACGAGAGCTTCGGCTTTGTCGGCCCCTGGGCTGCGCTGGCGGTCATTGCAAACATCATAGCTAGAACGAAAATTGTACTCCCATGAGCCGCTTGCAAAACTCTTGAGCGTTAGGTGAATACCGAACTGATGTAGGCGCACAGGCCGCGCAATCGCGTTCTGGCTACGGAGAACGGCCGGATCGGCGCGTTTTGAGTGACTGTTTGGACAGAGGGCTTCTGGCA
>CAYZJE010000005.1:0-6477 GCA_964478485.1 uncultured Syntrophobacter sp.
TCTTACTGATAGGATTGGGCTTGGCGCCGATGGCGCAAGCGGCTAGTGAAGTCTTAGCCGAGGTGGACGGCGTTGCCATCACCGCCGACGAAGTGGAAAAGCCGCTGGCGTCTCAGTTGACCAAGCTCGAAGAGCAGATCTACAACCTGAAGCTCCAGCGGCTTGAAACGCTGATCAACGAAAAGCTGCTGGCAAAGGAATCCGCGAAACGAAAACTCACGGTGCCCGCGCTGCTTGACGCCGAGGTGACGGCGAAAGTCGGCCTGGTGACCGAACAGGAGATCGAAAAGTTTTACCAGGATAATAAAGCGCAAATCACAGGAGATCAGGCACAGGTCCGGGAGCAGATCAGAGCTTACTTACAGAACCAAAAGCTCTCGGCCAAGCGCGACGAGTTTGTTAAATCACTGCGCTCACAAGCCAAAGTCGTGGTCAATCTCAAGGCGCCGCCAATCCAGCGCATCGAAGTATCGGTCCAAGGGGCGCCGTTCAAGGGCGGCGCCAAGGCGGCAGTGACCATTGTTGAATTTTCCGACTTTCATTGTCCATTTTGCCGGCAGGTGATTTCCACGCTAGCTAAGCTGGAGTCGCAGTACGGCGAAAAAATCAAGTTGGTCTTCCGTGATTTCCCGATTGAGAATCTACACCCAGGAGCGACCAAAGCGCACGAGGCGGCGCGCTGCGCCAACGAGCAGGGAAAATTCTGGCCCTATCATGACAAGCTTTTTGCCAGCTCGCCAAGTTCCAGTCCGGATGTGTTTAAGGGGTTGGCCAAGGAAGTGGGGCTGGACCCAGTTAGGTTTGATACCTGCCTGGGTAGCGGCAAATATCAAGCCGCGATCAAGCAAGATATTGAGGAAGGCAGTCGCGTCGGCGTCGGCGGCACACCGGCTTTTTTCATCAACGGCAGGTTGATAACCGGAGCCCAACCGTTGGAAGCTTTCACGCGCGTCATCGATGACGAGCTTGCGCGCACGGCACTCTCGGCTCAAAAATAATCCTCAGAAAAACATTCCTGCCGGTTTTATCCTTGCCTACAGCGAGGCATCTCTTAAGGCTTTGGCGCTTTACTCTTCTGCCCTATTTCAGAATACTGGCCAGTTGCGACACTTCCCTACCTACGGTGGGTTTTCTATTGCCGCGGCAGTTGACGCCAGCGCCGACAAGAAATAAGGTCAGCGAAAATGGAGGACCGCAGCATGGACAAGGTAAATTTCCCCTATCGGTCGGACAGCCACCTGCCGTTTTTGCACGTCGTGCATGAATCGGGCTCGTGGGCGAAGCATGGCTTGGAAGTGAATTACGATTACGAGATCACCTCGGAAGACTCGCACAAGAACGTCGCCAACGGCACGGTCGAGTTCGTCGGCGGTAATCATCTGTCACCCTACATTCAGCGCCCGGCGGGCGACAAGTGGGTTTATCTGGGCCAGACCGTGAGCCTGCTTAATCATCGTCTCGTTGTCAGAGCCGACTCGGGCATCAACAAAGTTTCCGACTTGAAAGGCAAAAAAGTCGCCACCAAAGGCAAACATCCGGGCTTGAATACTTGGCTCTTCATCAAACAGGCTGGCATGCTCAATGATTGTCATGTCGAAAATGCCAAGGGCAGCAAGTTTCATTGGGAAGCGGTGCGCGACGGCGAAGCTGATGCGGCCTTCGTCACGCCGCCGGCGGATATTTTATCGAAACGCGCAGGGCTGAAAGTCATCGAGGTGCCGTATTTACCGATGGTGTGGTTCACCACGGTCTCGAGCGGCGCGGGCTTTGTCGAAAAACATCCCGACATCGTCGACAAAATGCTCCGCGGCATTTGCGAAGGCATCGCCTACTTCAAAACCCACCGAGACGAGTGCATCAAGATCATCAAGGACAAATACAAAGCCGAAGGCGAACTCGACGACGAGACCGCGACTCATCTGTATGATGATCTAAAGTTGATCCTACAAGCGAAACCCTACGCGACGATCCCGGCGATCGCCAATGTCTATGAGATCGCCATCGTGCAGGACAAAGCCGCCGAGGAGTGCGATCCGATGGCGCTGTGGGATTTTCACTATTTAAGACGCATCGACGATAGCGGGTTTATTGATAATCTGTATCGGACCTAAGAACAACGTTGAGCGTCTGGCGTCTAGGGTCTAGCGTTTCCGGATCAACGCTAGACGACAAACGCCCTATTAAACCCATGAACGTAGAAACACCCCGCCTCGGCGTCAAGATGAGCGCCGCAGACGCAAAAGCGTATATCGACGGCGTCAACCGCAAGGTCATCCAGCGCTGGAAAGAGCGAGTCACCAACGGACCGTTCATGAGTCAGTTTCTCGAAGGGAAACTGCCCATGTCGGCGATCAAGCTGTTTTTCAAAAACTGGGGCAACTTCACCGTCGAGATCAACACGCTGGTGTCGGTCTCTTACCACAAGCATATCGGTTTTTTTAAGCGCCATGCCGATCTGATGGCACCGCTGGGCGTAAAGATCGCCGACGAATTCATTCACCCAAAACCGCCGGGCCATGTCTTGGTCATGCTGCAAACCGCCGAAGCGCTGGGACTGACGCAAGACGAAATCTTGCGCGAGCCGATGCTGCCCGAGTGCCGCGCGATTCTCGATTTCAAACGCCAACTGATGTGGGAAGGCACCGTCGCCGAGTGGTGGTTCTCAATGTTGACGGAAGAACCCATCGGTCACTGGGCGGCGATGTGGTTTAGCACGCTGACGCAAAAATACGGCTTTACCAAACAGCAGGCGGTTTATTTTTCCACTCACGAAGAAGCCGATTTGAAGGTACATGAAGACGGCGTCATGGGCCACGGCAGTTTTAATAAAATGGTCATGCAGCGCATCTTGGAAGACGGCTACGCCGACTGCCGCGAAGGTTATAACTTGGAATACTGCGCCCTCGCCGCCGTCGATCTCTATGGGGTGATGCACAGAGCCGCGGTGGAGCTGGCCCTATAATATTGTCGGGGCGCAATTTATTGCGCCCGGTCCGGTGAATAAGCATGGTTATCTGGACCGCCTACATGCGGCATCGAGCACAGGTTCGCGGCTTCGATCCTAAGACGATCGAACAGATTGTGCAGTTCGCCGAAGAGCGCTACTTTGACACTGTTACACAGCGCCGTGTGGCCATTGGACGGCACGGCGGTCGACTCGTGGTCATACCTTACGAGCAGGACGGAGAGTCGTTCACGCCGATTACCGTACATGCTACGACCCGTCAACAAATTGCGTTTCGGTTGCGAACCGGGAGATTCAAGCCATGAACAAACCAAAGCTTTCATATTTTGATCAAGAGGACGTTCTCCATCTGGTCATTTCCGAGGACAGTGAAGCGAACAGCATCGAAGTAAGTCCCGATATCACTGCCGAACTCAATGAAAAAGGCGAACTCATCGGCATCGAAATACTCAACGCCAGCCAATTTGTCCGCGACACCATCATGGAGGGAGTCCAAGCAAAAGTGCTAAAACTTATCCCAGCGAGCAAGTAGCCAATCAAGTCATCCGGCCAGTTGCGGCTTGGCCTTTTTCGATTACTCCGACAAACTAACCAGCAATTCAGTCGATCGTTTAGCTATTAAAAATTGCCCCCCCTCTGAAACGACGGGAGATATGAACGGATGATTCACGCCCGAGTGATCGCAGCGTTTTTGTTCAGTCTTTTATTTATCCCGGGGCTAACGCTCGCGCAGGACAAAGCCGCGCCGGACAAAGTCCGCATCGCCATCGCCACTAGCTCGATGGCTTTTCTCGTCCCCTTCGTCGCCAAGGACCGTGGCTTTTATCTCAAACACGGCAGTGAAGTGGAGCTGATCGTCATGCGCCCCAACATCGCCATGGCGGCGTTGCTTGGCGGCGACATCGATTACGCGGAACTGATCGGCTCGGTGATCCGCTCGGCGGCGCGCAGTCTCCCGGTGCGCGCGGTTTCGACCAGTATCAAAGCGCCGTTCTTCAGTATTATCGGCCAGAACAAATATAAGAGCGTTAAAGACTTAAAAGGCGCGGTGATCGGACTCACCTCCATCGGCGGCACCAACCACGTCAGCACCCGCATTACGCTGCGCCAGTTCGGCCTCGATATCGACAAGGACGTGAAGATTCTCGCCATCGGCGAAGAAAAACTGATGGTCGATACGTTTAAAATGGGCCGCGTCGACGCCATCGTCGTGGCGCCACCGTTTTCCGTGCAGCTCAAGCGCGAAGGGTTTCTGATCCTAGCTAACACTGCGGATCATGTGGTCATCCCTTTTTCCGGCCTCGGCACGACCATCGATCGAATCAAAAACAACCGCGCTCAAGTGAAAAGAGTGCTGAAAGCCGAGATCGAAGCGCTGCGATTCATTCAAAGCAACGCCGCCGGGACAACCGAAGTCATCCGCAAGCGTTTTAACATGGACGAAAAGTTAGCGCGCGAATCCTACGACGCCGTGGTCAACGCCTTTAGCCGCGACGGCCGCGTCCCCTTGGACGGCGTCGATATTCTGCTGCAAATCGAAAAAGACGCCAAAGTGATTCCGCCGACCGTCACGCCGCAAATGATCGTCGAACCGTCACTGGTGGAAGAAGCGTTAAAAGAGTTGGGCGGAAAATAGTCTGCCATGCGTACTTTGCCTTGTAATATCTCCAAACTTGCGCGGCTCGCACAAATTTTCCAGGCGCCGAAGATTTTCGGATCCGGACATTCCTCTCGCAAAGGCGCAAAGACGCCAAGTTCGGAAAAGATGTCATTTCGACCGAAGGGAGAAATCTTTCTTAGATCCCTCGCATTCGCTCGGGATGACGGCCTCGGCCGTCACCTTCGCGCCTTCGCGCCTTCGCGCCTTTGCGAGAGATAATCCGATTTCTGCTTTTGTGCCCCTTGCGTCCCGATCACCCTGAGCCCGTCGAAGGGTGCGGCCAACTCAGAGTTTCCCCACCTTCACGCGCTGCTGCGCGCGCTTCTCGCCGGTTAGATAATGATCGCCGCGCAATGCCGCCTGGGCGTCTGCTTCGTCATCGTCGGACCACAAGCCGAGATTGTAGCCATACCATGGATCTTGCGGTTTGAGCTTGGGTAATTCCAACCGTTCCCACAACTGCTTGGCGCGCTCCATGTATTCTTTCTTGGGCAGCGACACCGGCGGGTAGTCCCACTTGCGCGTGGCGTCGATCAACATCGCCGACGCGCCGGCGATCTCGTCGAGAGAATGGCCCGCTTCCTGTCCCGGCGGAAACACCGACGGGTCCATTTGCGGCGTGCGATTGCGAATGATCAACACGTCACGGTGCGGCTGCATGCGAAACGCCATCGCCCAGAAAAGCGAATCCAGATTGCGCGGGTCAATATCTTCATCCACCGCGATGACCATCTTACCAGTGGCTGGATTGTAGCCGATCATGCTGTGCAGCGCCTGCCAAACGTGGGCCTGATTAATTTTCTTCATCTTGATGACGCAAATCTGCCGCACCGCGATGCTATGAAACGCCACCTCGATGATGCCGGGAATATTGCACTGGTCGCGCAGGAAGCGCAGATAGTTTCCCTCCGCCGCCACTTGGCGCATCACGCTCGACTCGCTCGGCGGCATCTGACTGATGATCGTCGCGAAGATCGGATTTTTCCGGTGCGTGATGCACTTCACCTCGAAATAGGGATTGAGTAACTTCTCCGCGATATATCCGGTCGATTCGCCGAACGGCGCTTCGGGCTCCAAAAACTCGGTGGAAATTTCGCCCTCGATGACAATCTCGGCATTGGCCGGCACGAGCACGTCGTTAGTTTTGCACTGCACCACTTCGATGGGCGCGCCGGCGAGACCGCCGGCAACGTCCAATTCACTCACGCTGAAGGGAATGCGCGATGGCGCCGTGTAGGCTACGCAGGGCGGCGCGCCGATCACCAATGCCGCGTAGAGCGGCACGCCGCGCTCTTTGCATTTGCGCCAATGGTAGCCGCCATGATTGCTCGAGCTTAAGAATACCCCGGTGCGAGTCGGGCTTTTGATATGGCCGCGGTAGTTGCCGACATTGATGATGCCGGTCTCGGGATCTCTGGTGAACCAGTGCGACGCGGTGGTGAACGGTGCGCAGTCGTAGCCGGGAGTAGAAATCGGAATCGGGAATTCACCGAGTCCGCCTTTCTCTAGCAAGGTTGAGCCGGTATAGACGACCTCATGCACCAGCGCGTTATCGACGAGCTTCGGCGCAATCGGACTCGACTGCGCTTTGTTCCAGCGCTCGACGATCTCTTCAGGTTGGCACTGCAATCCGAAACCGTAAATTCGCCGCGACGCCGCCAACGTGCCAACGACCACGGGAATATCGTACTTCCGCCCTTTGGCGTCGACGACGTTGGTGAACATGAACGCGCGCCGCTCTTCTTCCGACAAACCGCGGAACTGCCAGCGCACCAGCGGCATGAGCTCGGTGTCTTTATTGATCTGCTCGTCGATTTTGACCAGCAAGCCGGCTTGATCCAGCGCGGCAATG
>CAYZJE010000006.1:0-3274 GCA_964478485.1 uncultured Syntrophobacter sp.
CGTTCCTTCGCCGCTCCGGCGGCGTTGCGGACAAGTGTGCGGCCAACCGAGTGCTGGCACCGATCATTATCGCTCTTGGCTTCGCCAGCGTTTCACGATCTGGTCCACGTCGAGGTCGTCGGGACCGTCCCGCCATTTAGCGTAGAAGTCTACGTCGTCGCTGTTCGGCGCAGGATTCGGTTTGTCAAACTGCAAGCGCGTCGGCAGCGGGACAGCTTCGCCCAAAATGAGTGCTTCTCCGCGACCCAGTCCTGCGAGCACGCCGACCAAGTCCCCCTCGCTCTCAGGTACGAGGCTTCGCACATAGGTCTGATCATCGGGGTTGGTGATCCGCAGGCAGATAAAAGTCCCACACTGTGCCAGCACCGTTTCGGAAACCTCGTGGGGCCGTTGGCTGACGACGGCAAGCCCGACGCCGTACTTGCGGCCCTCTTTAGCGATGCGCTCCATCGACCGGCGTGACCCCGCAAACTGACTCTCACTTGCGCGCGGGATGTAGGCGTGTGCCTCTTCGCAGATCAAAAGGATAGGGAAATCCCGGTATTTGGGGTTCCAGTAGTTGAACTCGAATGCCAATCGCCCAATCTGGGCCGCGACGGTGGGGCGTACGTCAAACGGAACTGAACTCAGGTCGATCACGGTAACGGCCACTTTCCTCTCCCCTAACCCGACGAAATCACGAAGTAAGGTTGAGAGTGATGCAGAAGTGTTGCGCACCTTCGGCTTGAGCAGGAAGTCATAGCGCACATCATTAAGTTTGGTGTCCAATCGCATGAGGAAATTATCGAACGCGCCGGTCAGAGGACCCTTGATGGGCTTGCCTGTACTTTCACTAGCGACAAGGCCATTTCTGGCTTCGACGGCACTTCGCAAAGCCTGGAGATCAAAGTGAACCGGAGTGTCAAGAGTTGTTCTAGGCAGTCCAATTTGTTTCCCCTCGGCCAGCCGCAGCGAACCAAGCACATCCCGGAACACAGCAGTCTGGTTGTGTGCGCTGTAGTCGGTGTGGTCGATCAGCAAGTCGCACAGTTCCGCGTAGGTCATGAGCCAATATGGAATCTCCAGCTCGCGCGCATCGACATGGCGGACTATTGGGTCGGCGAACGCGTAATGGCGAACACCATCTGTCCGCTTCCAACAGTACTCCCCGTGCAAGTCAAGGATAATGACGTGAGCTTTGGGCATGACCTCCACCGTCTTCTGGACCAATGAGGCCACGGTCCACGATTTGCCCGATCCGGTTTGCCCCAAGATCGCAAAATGTCGCCCGAAAAGGTTGGTCGGGTCGAGGCACACCTTAAGCGCTGGATGCGTAGCAAGGGATCCGACGGCGAAGCCTTTGGATTGGAAGCGATCGAACATCTTAATAATGTCGGATGATCCGATAGCGTGAACTTCTGCCCCCGTCGTTGGGTAGCACGCGACCCCGCGGCCAAAATGTCCGTCAAGATCGATTGACCCGATGGGGGTCAGTTTTGCGATGCGTTTTGCAAATGGAAGACGTGCAGCTTCGTCCCCTGGTGTTTCGATCGAAGGCGTGGCGAGCGCTTCCTGCTCAGTCATACGCGTGACGATCGCAATGATATGAACCTCGTTCTGCTTGATAGCAACATAGGAACCGATCTGTCCGACAAGAATATCCTCGTCGCCGATCGTCACGGTGGGAACCCGCCCCTGCTCGTCTTCGACTAGCGTGGCTGTCAGTTGATTGCCTTGAACATCAACGACGTGACCGATTACGGTCGCATTAGTAGCAGACATGATTCAGACCTCCTTCGCCAATCTCTCGAAACTCCATAGGTCGGAATGACCGGCTCCGAGTTCGCCTTTGATCGAGCATCGGTTCTCGGTGACAATCGCTACGTTGCTCTTGGTAATCCACCGATTCCAAGCGGCATCTCCGAGTACCTTGGTGAAAATCATCAATGTGAAGTCCGTCCGAGCGAGAGCGGCTTCGATTACGGCATTTACGTGCTCGTCGGCAAAGCCATATCCGAGGCAGACCAATCGATTTATCGGAATTGCGCCGTGTCCAAGAGATCCGCGAAACGCTGACCACAGGGCCGCATATGGAGGCAGCATGGTGTCCGTTGCTTTCCGGCGCTGGGGTGGCACCATCAAACGTTTGGTCACTGCCAGCGGGCACGTGCCGAACGCACACCGGCGCACGCCGTAAGTCGGGCATTCATACCAGCCGAGTGAGCCGTGAAGCTTGAGCAGGTGTAGAGGCTTGACCGTCTCGTCGAACTGTTTGCCTCTGTGGCTGCCGCGAATGCGGCCGATGCGCTCTTCAAACACAGCTGCGTCAAAATAAGCATGGTCCGTGCCGTGAAAACCATCAACAAAGCGCACTCTAGCGCGATCAGCGGCCCATTCGACTAGCGGATCGTAATTCAGGCTGAATATTCTGATACAAGGGTCCGCCCGTTGGCTAAGTCGCTGCACAAATGCGATATGGTGTTCCAGTATCGGTGTACGGGGCAGGAACAACGCGGCGATTGCCGCAGTGACGACGTGGCGGTACGGGGTGTCCTGCGCTCCGCCGTCGTCGAGAAGGTCCAAAGCGTGTTCGATCCCACTCGCACCTCCGTCGAGCCTTGCCTGGATATCAGCACATTGTCCGGTATCGGCGATTCCGTCCTTGATGAGATCCCAGAGTTCAAACGCGAGCGGATAGCCAACGCCGTTGAGATATGACGAACCTGCCCCCAGCAAGTACCCGACGCGCTGAGATTTCAGTTGCGTCCTGACATAGGACTCCAAACGCATGATGAAGTCGGCCGCGCCACCTTGAATGGGTTGCTGCGTACCGCCTTGCGAAGCGGCCGATGGGCTACGCAAATATGGCCCACGCGAAGCTGTAGAGTCGGGTGCGGTCACTTGTTCGTCCTTGGAGAGTCGGATTCGTCAGCCTCCGCGACCGGCAATGCTGGGAGCGCCAGTCCCTCAATTTCTTGCAGCGTCTTGCCAGCGATTCCCTGTAAATCGCCGTACATGCCGGCAGTGGACTCGATCACGCCGCGAATCTGTTCATCGCGCTTCGCCCAGAGCCGCGTCATGGTCTTGCGCTCCTTGTCGAGGTCGTCTTGCATGTCGCTGAACTTTTCGACGATTGCCTGAACGCGCAGTCGAGAGCGCGGGCCGGTCAAATACTGGTAGACCATCTCCATCTTGGTCTGTTGCCCCTCGCCTGCTTTGCGGGCGGCGGCGAGTTCCATCAACGAATTTCGAAGCGCTACGGCGACCGGGACGGCGGATCGCGGTGATGTCACCC
>CAYZJE010000007.1:0-25635 GCA_964478485.1 uncultured Syntrophobacter sp.
AGGCGCAGCAGCCGGCGAAGCTTTGGAAGATCGGCGTACTGGTTTCCACCTCGCAAGCGTTGGATGCGGCGCGCGCCGATGCGCTGCGCCAGGGGCTGCGCGACTTCGGCTACGAAGAGGGCAAGAACATCACGATGGATTACAAGTACGCCGAGGGAAAGATGGATCGCTTGGCGCATCTGGCGCGCGAGCTGGTTGAGCAAAAGGTCGATGTCATCGTCGTCGGCGGCACTGCCGTGGCGGTAGCCGCGAAAAATGCCACAAGCACGATTCCCATCGTCGTCGCGGGCGCCGGCGATCTGGTCGAGGCCGGGCTAATCAACAGCTATGTGTACCCAGGAGGCAACGTCACCGGCGTGGGGCGCCTGTCCGCTGATTTTTTTGGCGACCGGTTAAAACTCATTAAAGAAATCTTGCCGAAGGCGTCTCAGATAGCGGCGCTGTCCAATCCCAACAATCCCGGTCATGGCCGCAGCCTGAAAGATGCCGAGCTTGGCGCGCGCTCTTCTGGACTGAGCTTTCAAAACGCCGCGGCGCGAACGGCAAATGATCTGAACGGCGCCATCGCGGGCGCCGCCAAGGGAGGTGCAAACGCGCTATTCATTTTGTCCGACGCCATGTTTAACGCCCATGTCGGACCGATCGCCCAAGCGGCGATCAAGAGTCGCTTGCCGGCGGTCTACGACCGCACCACGTTTGTCGACGCCGGCGGACTCATGAGTTACGGCGTGAATTTGGCCGATTTATCGAAGCGCGCCGCCGAGTATGTACACCAAATTTTTAAAGGCGCCAAACCGAGCGACTTGACGTTGGTGCAACCAACAAAATTCGATTTATCGCTGAACCTTAAGACCGCCGATCAGATCGGTGTGAAGATGCCGCCCGAAGTAATCGCGCGCGCGGTAAAGGTCATTCGATGAATTTTAGATTTTCGATTTTGGATTTTCGATTAGCGGAAAAAACCCGTTGATGGATTAGTGGCTCGAACGTGGGAATTGCGGACGAGCGAATATTAGTCATTGCTGGCCCGCTTTAGGATCGGATCGCCATCAACTGCTTTGCGCTGCTTATATTGATGGACCCAAAGATCGTACAGATTTGAAGGTGCAAAAATCTCTCTGGATTCGACGCCGAAACCATCTCTGCACCATAAAGTCAGGGTCTGGCCACGCCAAGAAAGCCTCAGCAAGCGGCTTTTCTTATGATCGAGATAGGATCCTGCTAGTCGCAAAGTCTGAGAGATGCTCTGTGGGTTTAGCGTCCCGGCTGCGTTGGAGCTTTGGGCTTTGCCCTGACGTTCAAAGCGGACGATGTCTCTGCCGGTAATTCTTAGGCCGGTAAATTCAAAAGAGGACAGAATTCTTTTTACCGGAGTTCGGGTGGAGGAATGGGTTTTGGAATTACGTCTGAGGAAATGGAGCGCGTCCTTTAGGAGATTCGACTTGGGGGGCGCTTCGGTTTTGACTCTCTTACAGTGTCCGTGGACTACATAATGATAATTGCTAGCTTCTAGGTCGAACTCTTCGACGCACAAGGCTTCGAGCCCCTGACCGATCGCTCTAAGCGATCGCCGATATGAATTTGTTGCTTTCGACATGGTCTGCCACTTTCTTAGCCTGGGTAAAAAAATTTCCTACTCAGTTTTGAGCAAGTTTCATGCCCAGATTTATGGTTCCTAAGATTTCCACAAAACGGCCAAACTAGTGGAATCGCCCATTAGAATTAGAATCGATGTTGCTTGGCGTGACAGATGCGGGCTCTTTTGACACGGCGAATTGACCAAGCTGCGACCGTCGAGGGAATGCTCTACTTGGTAGACACTGATTAGATTGTTGTTTAACCCCGCCTCTTGAGGCGGGCACACTTAACTGGGGTTTCCAAAGGGGGCGAGCATCCCCTTTGGTCGATTTAAATCAGGCCGGGGTTAATGCGCCGCCCGAGAAGTGGCGGCGTTACTGAACGATTTCCGATTCGGCGATCCGGCTGGTTAGTGCAGATTCGCGTTTCGCATAGGCGCGGTATTCGCTGGCCAGGCGGTGATGCGGATTGCGCGAGGTCAGGCGCAGGGTTTCGCCATCGAGCTTCACGGCGATCTTGGCTCGCGTGCCGTTGTCTTCCAGTGTGAATGTGCCGGCTTCTTTATCAAGTCCGGCGACTTTCATTCCGGTGCTCTCGCCCAATTTGGCGATCGAGTCGAGAGGCTCCGAGGCCGAATCCTTAATCGCAAACCAGTAGTCGTTGATGAACGGTTCTTCAAAGAAACGGGCGACTTCCAAGCGCTTCATAACGCCCGTGTCGTTAAATGCGACGGTTACCACGGCTCGGGTATTGGTCGGAAACACGCCGGCGCTTATCGGCAGGATACCTAGCCCTGGGCCTTGCTTGCGCTCAAAGATGTCGAAGGCGGTATCGGAAAAGTTATATCCCCAGCGATTGCGGTCGGTGCTGTGGTCCAAACCGAGGGTTTTTTCCACGTCGGCTTTGGTGCTTTGACCGATACGCAACGCCGTAATGCGCTCCTCCATGGTGCTCTCGGAGATCATTTGCCCCGACGTCGAACATCCGGCAATCGCCAACAGGATGGCGACGGTTAAAACGTGCGACCAGTGTTTGAAATTGAATTGCTTTGTCATATTATTCCCTCGTTTTGTCCGAACACTTTTAGAAAAATATCTAAACGGTTGGCACGCCGCCAAAGTAATTGTGCCATGCCAGCCTCAGCAGATCGTCGGTGATCATCCAGTCGCGATTTTCATAGCGGCAAATGTCCGCACAACGCTGAATCAAATCCCGTGGTTCGCACCCCCGTAGCGGGCGGTTGTCCGCGTTGTATAAGCGATATAAATATTCCAACCGCTCAGGCTCGTAGAGGAAACCGTTGTTTTCGACAAATTGTTGGAATATCGAGGCATATATTTCTTTGTCGGGTGGAGTGATGTAGAGGCGATAGCCCATGCGGCGGAGAAATGCGTCATCGACCAAGTCGGCCGGGTTTAGGTTGGTCGCGAAAATCAATAGCTGCTCAAACGGAACGGCGATCTTTTTGCCGGTGTGGAGCGTCAGGTAATCGATCCGTCCTTCGAGCGGCACGATCCAACGGTTTAGCAGGTCATGGGGGTTGACGCGCTGGCGGCCAAAGTCGTCGATGACCAGCGTGCCGCCGTTGGACTTCATTTGAAACGGCGCCTCGTAAAAGCGCACGGTTGGACTGTAGATCAGGTCCATGGTTTCGATGGTCAATTCGCCGCCAACGATGACGATGGGACGTTTGATTTTAATCCATCGTTCGTCATATCGGTCGATGCTCTGGACCGGGGCCGGCTGGTGATTGTGCAGATCGAATACTTTGATGACCTGGCCGTCCACCTCGATGGCATGGGGAATCCAAATTTCCCCTTGCTGAGCTTGATGCAGGGCGGTGGCGATGGCGGTCTTGCCATTTCCGGCTGGGCCACTCAAGAACAAGCTGCGCCTGGAACTGGCAACCAAACCCAGGGTTTGGACGGTCAGTTCGGGAAGAACGAGCTCTGACATTGCGTCCCGCACGGCATCTGGTTCGATGACATCTCGCGCCGCGCTTTGGCGCAGAACCATATCGGTGTACGCCTGTAACGAAACCGGCGCCGCGCCAATATAAGCATTGATCGCCAAAAGTTGTTGGGCGCGCTGGAAGCCGCGATCGAGCAGCCCGTAGCGATTGTTGCCGTAACTGACCAAGCCACGCACCTCGACGAACTTTTCCCGGTATAGGTGTTGCAGCAGATCTTGGGTGACCGGCACCGAGAGCTTGAGTTTCTCGGCGGCTCTTTCGGTTGTGCAATTGGCGTCGGCAAAGACAATTTTCAGGGTCAGGTCAGCCAAAAAGCCGAAGTCGAGGCCAGTATTCTCCGCTTTAAGTGGCACCGGGGGAGTAATATCTGCGCCATACGGAACGCCATTCTCTGGCTTGCTCATGATAGCTTCAGCTCCTTCAATTTGCCGGCGCAAACCGGACTTGGTCTGGCTCCCTGACAATCTCACCCAACTGGCGATGCTTTCATGTATAGTTTATTGGGTTTGGTGCTATTTGGCAACATTATAGTTTTATCGATTATAGTCGCATTATTTGACTCCAGCTGCGGTTTGGCGACGGCCAATTGAAGCAGGTTCACCCTTATGGTATAAAAATCGTCTATCGAGAGGGACTCATGAAGGCAGGAATTCATCCAGCATATAAGACCGCGACCATTACTTGTGCTTGTGGCCATGTGGTGGAGACACGCTCCACAAGTGGCAACATCCATGTGGAAATTTGCTCCAATTGCCATCCTTTCTTTACCGGCAAGCAGAAATTCGTCGATACCGCCGGCCGCGTGGAAAAGTTTAGGAAAAAGTACGCGATCAAGAACTGAGCTGAGCGGAGGATCGGGGCTGAATGTGACCTACTAGCTTTTTACGCTACAGGGAAGGGCAAAGGGCACTGACGTTCCTTTGCCCTTTTTTATTGGCGCCATTTCCTGCGTAGGTCAAAGTCGCGAGATCATCATGCTTGATAAACTAGCCGAAGTCGAAAAGCGCTACGTCGAGCTCGAGGGGCTGATGCTCGATCCCCAATTGCTGCACCAGCAGCGAGAGTATTCCAAATTTGCCAAGGAACGCTCCGAGCTGGAAGAGATCGTCGCCCGCTACCGTGAGTGGCGCAAGGTCGAGCATGAGATTCAGGATAACCGCCAGCTCTTGGAAGAAAACGACGAAGCGATCCGTGAATTGGCCAAAGAGGAACTGACCTCTTTGCGTGAGCGCAAGGAGCAGCTAGAAACCAAACTCAAATTCTTGATCCTGCCGAAGGACCCCAACGACGCCAAAAACGTCATCGTCGAAATCCGCGCCGGTACCGGCGGCGACGAGGCGGCTTTGTTCGCGGCGGAACTGTTTCGTATGTACTCGCGCTACGCCGAGTCGCGCGGCTGGCGCGTCGAACTGATGAGTTCCAGTCCCACCGGTCTTGGCGGCTATAAAGAAATCATCGCCAGCATCGAAGGCCAAGGCGCCTACAGCCGGCTCAAGTTCGAAGGCGGCGTGCACCGGGTGCAGCGCGTGCCGGTGACCGAGGGCTCGGGGCGCATCCACACATCGGCGGTGACCGTCGCGGTGTTGGCGGAGGCCGACGAAGTGGAGGTCGCCATCGATCCCAAGGAAATTCGCATCGACGTCTTTCGCTCTTCGGGTCCGGGCGGCCAGAGCGTCAACACCACCGACTCGGCGGTGCGCATCACGCATATTCCGACCGGCATCGTGATTTCCTGCCAAGACGAAAAGTCGCAGCATAAAAACCGCGCAAAGGGCATGAAGATCTTGCGCGCCCGCTTGCTGGAAAAGAAACAGGACGAGCAGGCATCGGAGATCGCCGCGACGCGCAAGTTAATGGTTGGCAGCGGCGACCGCAGCGAACGCATCCGCACCTATAATTTTCCCCAGGGGCGGTTGACCGATCACCGGATCAATCTGACCATCTACCAACTGGAAAAAATCATGGAAGGCGTCATCGACGAAGTCGTCGAGGCGCTGATCACGCACTATCAAGCCGAAGCGTTGAAGTAGGCGTAACGGTATCCGGAAATCTGAGAAGAGAATTGGCCGCAAAGAACGCAAAGGGCGCAAAAAAAGATTTGGCATAAGAACGGTCACAGCGGTTAAAACATTGTCGAGTCACGAGAACATTCGGATAGAGTCATAGGATGGAAAGCACGGCCGTCGAGAATTCGGTCAAAATTCCGCGCGTGCGTGAGTTGCTCAGCCGCGCTGTAAGTCGCTTAGCCGCGGCCGGAATCGATAGCGCGCGGCTCGATGCCGAAGTTTTGCTCGGTGAGGTTTTGGCGATGACGCGCGAGCGATTGATTGTTGCTTCCCACCTGTCGCTACAAGCCCACCAAGTGAAGCGCTTCGAGGCGCTATTACAGCGCCGGTTACAGCGCGAGCCGGTTGCTTATATTATCGGGCGGCAAGAGTTTTGGTCCCTCGACTTCCAAGTGACGCACGACGTTCTGATCCCGCGGCCCGAGACCGAGCGGTTGATCGAAATTGCGCTGCTGCTTGCCGCTGAATCGCCCTCGGACGAACCATTGGGCGTACTCGACATTGGCACCGGCAGCGGCGCCATCGCGGTCTCGCTAGCGAAGGAATTACCGTCGGCACGGATATACGCTACGGATATTTCTCCGTCGGTATTGGCCATTGCGCGCAGCAATGCCACCCTCAATGGCGTGGTTGAGCGAATCACTTTCCGGTGCGGCGATTTGTTTGCGGCGATTGCCGATCAAGAGGCGCAATTCGATTTGATGGTTGTTAATCCGCCGTATATTCGGCGCGCTGAGATTGCGACGCTCAAACCAGAAGTGCGCCAATGGGAGCCACACTCGGCATTGGATGGGGGCGCCGATGGATTGGACTTCTACCGACGCATCGCGGCTCAAGCGGGTCACTTTTTAGCGCCGAACGGCGCCATTGCCTTGGAGATCGGCGCGGGCATGGGCTCGGAAGTTTTGCCGATTCTCATTCAAGCCGGGCTTTATCGGGAAGTGAAGATCGCTCACGATTACGCTGGCCGGGAGCGAGTGGTGCTCGCCAAAGTTGCGGCAGATCTGGTTTGTTCGAATTAAGGAACCAAGCGCGTGGACCGGATAATCATCCAGGGCGGTAAGCAGCTAAGCGGCGAAATTAGCGTCAGCGGCTCGAAAAACGCCGCGTTGCCGATCTTAATCTCATCGCTTTTGACTGCCGAGCCTTGCAACTATCAAAGCGTGCCACATTTGGCCGACATTCGCACGACGTTGAAATTGCTCTCGGGCCTGGGCGACAAGAGCGACCACAAGCGCTGGCTCGACGGTGCCGACGATTTAACTCTGCAAGCGGACCGGATCAAGAATTTAGAGGCGCCTTACGATCTAGTCAAAACCATGCGCGCTTCGTTTCTGGTGATCGGACCGCTGGTGGCGCGTTTCGGACATGCTCGGGTATCGACGCCGGGCGGCTGCGCGATTGGCGCGCGGCCCATCGATTTACATCTGGAGGGACTCGAAGCCCTGGGCGCCACCATCGAACAGACCCATGGGTACGTGGAAGCGACGGCGACCAAGTTGCGCGGCGCGAAAATTTATCTCGATCTGCCTTCGGTCGGCGCGACGGAGAATCTCATGATGGCGGCGACCTTGGCTGAGGGCACGACCTTGATCGAGAACGCCGCTAAAGAGCCGGAGATCGACGATCTGGCCAAAGCGCTCAATGCGATGGGCGCGCAGGTCAAGGGCGCCGGTAGCGATATCATTCAGATCGACGGCGTCGAGTCACTACACGGTATGACTCATCGGATTATTCCGGATCGCATCGAAGCCGGTAGTTTCGTGATCGCCGCCGCAGTTACCGGGGGCGACGTCTTGGTCAAAGGCGCGCGGCCCGATCATCTCGAGGCTTTCTTGATCAAGTTGAAGGAAGCTGGCGTTATTTTCAGCACCGACGATCAGGGAATTCGCGTACAGGGCAATCGCAAGATTAAGAGCGTCGACGTAAAGACCTTGCCCTATCCGGGATTTCCCACCGACTTGCAGGCGCAGATGATGGTCCTGATGGCGGTAGCCGATGGCGTGAGTGTGATTACCGAGACGATTTTCGAAAACCGTTTCATGCATGCGCAGGAGCTCGACCGCATGGGAGCGCAAATCAAACTCGAAGGCAGCCGCGCCGTGGTACGGGGCGTCCGCGAGTTGTCCGGCGCGCCGGTAATGGCGAGCGACTTGCGCGCCAGCGTGGCTTTGGTGCTCGCCGGCCTAGTCGCCAACGGCACGACCGAAGTTTCCCGGGTTTATCACCTAGATCGCGGTTACGAACAAATCGAAAAGAAACTTTCCTATCTCGGCGCGCAGATTGTCCGCGTGCCGGGTTAGAGTTCGTTGAAGGTTCAAGGGATCAAAAGTTCACGGGAGCGAATCGAAAATCCAAAATCGCCGCTGTATACATAGTTGTCGTGTAAGGATGAAGATCAGGTTAGTGAAGACCGCCGATGCTGCTTTTAAGCCGCTGCTGGCGAGGATTCTCGGACGGCGCGGCGCGCGCGCCGGTGCCGTGGAAAAGCGCGTGTTGGAAATTCTCAACGCGGTCCAGCGCCACGGCGATCGCGCGCTGTTGCGCTACACCAAGTTGTTCGACCGCGTGCATATGACGCCGGAGACGATGGAAGTTAGCCGCGACGAAATCAAAGCAGCGGTGGCCGGAGCCTCGGCTAAGGATCTTCAGACATTGCGCTTCGCCGCCAAGCGGATCGCTGTGTTTCACCGCCGCCAACTGCAAAAAAGCTGGCAATATCGCGATCCGCTTGGCATGATGCTGGGCCAGCGCATCACGCCGCTCGAACGTGTCGGCGTCTATGTCCCTGGCGGGAAAGCCAGCTATCCTTCGACGGTGTTGATGAACGTGATCCCGGCTAAGGTTGCCGGTGTCAAAGAAATCATCATGACCTCGCCCATCGGCCGCGACGGCGCGATTATCCTCGCCGCCGCCCATGTCGCCGGGGTCGATCGCATTTTTCGCGTCGGCGGCGCCCAGGCGATAGCGGCGCTCGCATTCGGCACGCAAACCGTTCCCAAGGTCGACAAGATCGTCGGCCCGGGCAATATTTATGTCGCCACGGCAAAGCGTTTGGTGTTCGGCGAAGTGAATATCGACTCCATCGCCGGGCCGAGTGAAATCCTGCTGCTCGTTGACACGTCGGCCGATCCACGCCATGTCGCCGCCGATATGCTTTCTCAGGCTGAGCATGACGAGTTGGCGGCGGCGCTCTGCGTGACCACTTCAATGGCGACGGCGCTTAAAATCCAAAAGGCCGTCGAAGCTCAGCTGCGCGGCACTAAACGGCAAGCGATCACGCTTAAATCGCTAAAAAGATACGGCGCGATCGTCGTCGCCCGTGGCGCGAAAGAGATGATTGAATTGGCCGACGCGATTGCGCCGGAGCATATCGAGTTGATCGTCAAACAGCCGCACAAGCTGGCGCGGCAGATTCACCACGCCGGGGCGATGTTTCTCGGCCCCTATTCGGCGCCACCGTTGGGCGACTATCTCGCCGGGCCGAATCACGTCTTGCCGACCGGCGGTAGCGCGCGCTTCTTTTCACCTCTCGGCACCTATGATTTTCTCAAACGCACCACGATAATTCACGCCGAGAAGCGGGCGCTGAAAGCCTTAGAGTCGAAAATTACCCACCTGGCGCGGATGGAAGGATTGGACGATCACGCCCGGTCGGTGGAGGTGCGGTTTAACAAGAGTTCATAGCAGATTGCTGAAAAAGCCTCTCGGAGTCCTTCGACAAGCTCAGGACGAACGGACGAACGGACTCCAAACGATGGAATAAATTCCGTTCATGCTGACCCCTCGACAGGCTCTGGACTAAAGGCTGTCGAGGGGGCCTGCCCTGAGGCCCCTCGAAGGGTCGAAGCATGTTCCGCCTTTTTAGCAGCCATTTGGTGGCAGTCGGCTAAAGGAGACATTATGGGACGGACAGCTAAGGTCGAGCGTAAAACCAAAGAGACCGACATTAAAGTCTCATTGGATGTCGACGGCGATGGA
This sequence comes from uncultured Syntrophobacter sp., assembly GCA_964478485.1. Lineage (GTDB taxonomy): Bacteria > Desulfobacterota > Binatia > UBA9968 > UBA9968 > DP-20. The sequence goes on from CAYZJE010000007.1 coordinate 9,598, forward strand.
CAGGCGGCGATTGAAACCGGCATGCCGTTTTTCAATCACATGCTCGACGCCTTCAGCCGCCATGGTTTTTTTAATGTCAACATCCAGGCCAAGGGCGATCTCGAAGTCGATTACCACCACACGGTGGAAGATGTCGGCTTGGCGTTGGGGCAAGCGTTCAAAGACGCCCTCGGCGACAAGCAGGGGATTCGCCGCTTCGGCGAGGCGAGCTGCCCGCTGGATGAAACTCTGGCACAGGTGGTCGTCGATCTGAGCGGCCGGCCTTATCTATCTTACAACGTGAAGATTCGCCCGGGTCGGGTCGGCGATTTCGATACCGATTTGCCCCATGAGTTTTTCGCCGCGTTCGCCAACCAGTTGGGCATGAACCTGCACGTCAACTTGCTGCGCGGTGAGAATCCGCATCACATCATCGAAGCGTGCTTTAAAGCGTTCGCCCGGGCGATGGATTTTGCCACGCAAGTCGACCCGCGGGTCAAAGGCGTGCTGTCGACTAAGGGAAGCTTATAATCGAATTGGTTCCAAATGTTCCAGGGGTTCCAACCCTTCGATACGGCTCCTTCGATTCGCGCTTTGCGCGACTCAGGAGCCTACTCAGGGTGAACGGGTTACAATATGATTGCGATCATCGACTACGGCATGGGCAATCTGCGCAGTGTGCAGAAGGGGCTGGAGCGGGTCGGCGTCGAGGCTGTGGTCACTCGCGACGTCGATCAGATTCAATCCGCGCGCGGCGTCGTGTTACCGGGGGTCGGCGCGTTTAGCGCCTGCATGGAGAACCTCGGCAAGTTTGGCCTCATCGAACCGATCCGCGAGATCGTGCGCCAGAAAAAACCGTTTCTGGGAATCTGTCTGGGCTTCCAATTATTGTTCTCGGAGAGCGAAGAGTTCGGCAAACAGAAGGGGCTCGATCTTTTCCCCGGCAAAGTGCTTGGTTTTCACGCCAGCGCCGATTTGAAGGTGCCGCACATGGGTTGGAACCGCATCATTAAGGAGCAGGACTCGCCGTTTCTCGACGGCATTTCGACGGGCGACTATGTTTATTTCGTCCACTCGTTTTACGTCGTGCCGCAAGATCGATCGATTGTCGCGACTACGACCGATTACGGCCGAGCGTTCGTTTCGAGCATCGCCACCGACAGGCTGTTCGCCTGCCAGTTTCATCCCGAGAAGAGCCAAGAACTAGGACTGCGGGTGCTTGCGAATTTTGGCCGGTTCGTCGAACGGAACTAGGTCAAGGCAAAATGCAGAATGCAAAGTGCAAAATGAAGAATATTGATTCGGAAAACACTTCCTCAATTTTGCATTCTGCAATTTGCAATGTTCATTGACGTATCTCCATGCTGATCATTCCCGCCATCGATCTTAAGGATGGCCGCTGCGTGCGCTTGTTTCAGGGCGCGCTGGATAAGGAGACCGTGTACTTCGATGATCCCGTGGTTGCGGCACGGCATTGGATCGGCGAAGGGGCGAGTTTTCTTCACATCGTCGATTTGAACGGAGCAGTGGCAGGTCGGCCGGTGCACACCAAGGAAGTCGCGGCAATTTGCCGACAAGCTGGGTTGTCGGTGGAGCTTGGTGGCGGGTTGAGATCGGTCGATGCCGTCGAAGCCGCATTCGACTTAGGCGTCACGCGCGTTGTTATCGGCACGGCGGCTTACGACAACGCGGAGTTTCTCCGCGCGCTATGCCAAGACTTTCCCGGTAAGATCGTCGTCGGCATCGACGCGCGCCAAGGCAAGGTCGCGGTCAAAGGCTGGCAAGAAACCACGACGATGGACGCCGTCGACTTGGCCAAGCGCTGCGAAGGCGACGGCGCGGCGCGGATCATTTACACCGACATCAGCCGCGACGGCACCAGCGAAGGCGTCAATGTGGCCGAGACGCTAAAAATCGCCCAAGCCGTGAAGATTCCCATCATCGCCTCAGGCGGTGTCGCGACGCTGGACGATATTCGCAAGCTCTTGCCTTTAGAAAGCGCGGGCGTCGAGGGCGTGATCGTCGGACGGGCGCTCTATGCCGGGGCATTTTCTTTCAGGGATGCGTTAATGGCGGTCAGCTAATTGCGCAGCGACGCAGAAAGACTTGCCGAAAAAACTCGCATAAAGAAGCGATCTGGTTTTGAATAGCAAGCTCAAAAAAGGGACTAGCCGGATGAAATTTCTCGATCAATTGAAAAATCCGCTTCTCGATCATGAGCGAGCTGATGGCTTTCTTCTGGGTGCGCCGCTTATGGTGGATGATCCCGATGGTCGTGGTCTTATTGGCCTTCGGCCTGTTGATTATTTTCACCCAAAGCAGTGCCCTGGCGCCGTTCTTGTATCCGTTGTTTTGATCCTAGGACAGGACGGTTAGAGGGCCGGCGCTTTGATAAATGTTTGGCGCCGCCAGTAGCCGTTTTGGTTGACTCGACCCGCTTGTTTCGCTTATGACCTAGCCGTAAGTGTTGAGAAGGCCGGAACCGCTCTCGTTCAATTCAGCCGCGTCTTCTTACTGGTCACACCCGCGATGTTGTAAGAAAAGTATTGTTAGAGCGATGGGATTTTGATCGAAGTGATTTTCAGCGGCGTCAGATTTTCAATTTCATGCCATGCCGCTTGGGCGCCAGGGGTTGAAACGCCGGAGGCTTGGCTCGAGTGGTCGTTGGGTCATCGGGTGATCGCGGGCGAGACTGAACCCGCAGTTCGTGCGATGGCGCCGATGCTGCGCCGGCGCGCCGGCTTTCTCGATCGGATGGCGCTCGAAGTCGCCTATCACTGCTTGGGCAATCGCACCGACGTACCGGCGATCTTTTGCTCTCGTCATGGCGAGGCTTCGCGCTCGGTGGAGCTCTTAACCGATTTGGCGAAAGGACTGCCGCTTTCGCCGACGACCTTCGGATTGTCGGTTCACAATGCCACTGGCGGTCTTTTCTCGATCGCCCGCGGTGATCATGCCGCGAGCAGCGCGCTGGCTGCTGGCCAGAGCACCGTCGAGCACTCCGTGATCGAGGCCTGCGGGCTGCTCGCCGACGGTGTGTCTGAGGTCTTGCTGGTCGTCTACGACCGTCCGCTGCCAGCTCTCTATTCGGCCTATCAGGATTGCAATGAACAACCCTTTGCCTGGGCCTGGTTGATGCATCCGCCGGCCAGCGATGTCATTTCACTCTCATGGTCGGCAGCTGCCGACAACCAGGCCGGCAGCGTCGAGCGTTTGCCGCCCGGTTTGGAGATCTTGCGCTTTTACTTACGGCGCGATCGTTCTCTGGAACGAATCTGCCAACGACGGCGCTGGCTCTGGTCGCGCGATGTTTAAATCAAATATTCCTCGCCTCTTGAGGCGGGCACAATTAAATGGGGTTTCCAAAGGGGGCGGGCATCCCCTTTGGTCGCGAGCGGGGTTAAAACCCCGCTCGCGAAATGGCTATGTTAATCGTCTCGAGTGGTGCTGGCGTGTGTTCGGCGTCGCGCTGAGCTTTATCGCCATCGGCACCGGTGGGCTTTTCATTTTTCCATTGCTCCATGTTGTCATTCGGCAAGCCGAGCGACGGGAGCGAGTCGCCCGCGACCTGATTCGGCTCACCTTCCGTGCCATTGTGCGCTCGATGTGCGCCTTCGGCGTATTCCGTTATGAAGCGAGCGGTTTGGCACGGCTCGACCGCCAAGGGCTGTTGATCCTTGCCAACCATCCAACATTGATCGATATTGTATTCCTAATGGCGTTTGTGCCGCGGGCCGACTGTATCGTAAAAGAAAAACTTTGGCGCAACCCGTTTACTCGAGCGACGGTGAGCGCCGCGGGCTATATATGCAACCGCGACGACAGCGTTCGTCTGGTCGAGGACTGCGTCGCTTCGGTGCGCGGCGGCGGTAATCTCATCATCTTCCCGGAAGGCACGCGCACGCCGGCGGACGGGTCGATCAGCCTTAAACGGGGCGCGGCGAACATCGCGGTGCGCGCGCCCTGCAACATCACGCCGGTACGGGTTCGCTGCGCGCCGCCGATGTTGGTCAAAGGGGAGCGGTGGTGGCGCTTACCGCGGCACACCTCGCAGTTTCGCTTAGACGTGATGGATGATATCGAGGTTCGTCCGTTCGTCGACGGTGCCGCCAACGAAGCGCTCGCGGCGCGCCGGATGACGGCGTACTTGCGCCAGATTCTTCTCAATGAAAGTGCTTGCCATGCGGGTAACTGAAGAGGAAATCAAGCAGCTGATCATCGAGGTGCTTCAGCTCGAGGACATCACCCCGACGGACATCGACGCCCAGGCGCCGCTGTTCGTCGAAGGACTCGGGTTGGACTCCATCGATGCGCTGGAGCTAGGCGTGGCGATCCAGAAACGTTACGGCATTATCTTATCGGCGAAAGCGGAGGAAAACCGGCGCCACTTCGCGTCGGTGCGCGCCCTCGCCGAGATGATCGAACAGGTTCAGAAACACGAGGGATAGCGCGAATGACTTCGGCGATTCCAGTCCAGAAGGAAGAAATTTATCCGTGGCTGGTGGATATGTTGCACGAGATGTTCGAGCTCGACGAGGCGAAAATCACGCTGGATGCGCATTTATACAACGATCTCGACATCGATAGCATCGACGCGGTGGATCTCGCGGTCAAGTTGAAGCAGCTCACCGGCAAGCGGCTGCAGCCGGAGGTGTTTAAGAAAGTGCGCACGGTCGGCGATGTGGTCGAGGCGCTGGCTGATCTGTTGGAGCAGTGAGTGCCATGCGCAGCGCGCTCAGTATTTTTTTCTTCCTGATAACGCTGGTTTTTCCGTTGGCGCTTTGGCTCGGTGAAGGCCGCGTCGCGCCGTCTCTGCTGGCCGGTTTGTTGTTGCTCGCTGGCTTGGCGCGATTGCCCAAGGCGGCGCCAACCGCGGCGACGCGCTATTGGGCTGGCGCGACCATCCTGCTGGCGCTCCTGGCGCTTTGGTCCGACCGGTTGCTGCCGTTGAGATTTTATCCGGTACTGGTTAACGGCGCGTTCTTGATGGTATTCGCTTACAGTCTGATCGCTCCGCCATCGATAATTGAAAAATTTGCGCGCCTGCGGGAACCAGACTTCCCGCCCGCCGCCATCGGTTACACGCGCCGCGTCACGCAAGTGTGGTGTCTATTTTTCGTGCTCAACGGCGCCGTCGCGCTGTACACTGCGCTGTTCGCCTCCTTGGCCCAGTGGTCATTCTACAATGGCTTCGTGGCCTATTTATTGATGGGACTATTATTTGCCGGCGAGTATTGCGCCCGCTGGCAATTCAAGCGCCGCCATGGCTCCAACGCTCAATCTGCTTAGTACGCTCGACGTTGGCCGTTCCGCCGATGAGCCGGTTGCCTGGCGCGGCGGCGCGGCGGTTTCTTGGGGTGAGTTTCACGCCCGTGTCGGTGTTTGGTGTGGCTTGCTTAAACAAACCGAGGGAGACGCCTTCGCGCTTTTTCACGGCGATGCGGTGGAGTTCGCCGCCGCGCTGTTCGGTGCGTGGCAGGCGCGCAAGAGGATTTTTTTACCGGGCGACAACTTGCCCGGCACTTGCGCCGAGCTCTGCGCCAGCGTGGCTGGTTTCTTGGGCGAATTCGCTAGCGAATGGCGGCCCATCGCAGCGCCGCCATGGAATCGCGATTTTCCACCTGTGGGGCTCGACGCCATCGACGGAGATTTTGTCGGTTTAGTGATTTACACCTCCGGCAGCACCGGTGCGGCTCAACCGATCGCCAAGAAACTCCGCCAGATGGCGGCGGAGGTGGCGAACCTGGAAAAACAATTTGGCGCGTTGCTCGGCGCGGCGGATATCATCACCACGGTGTCGCATCAACATATTTATGGACTGCTGTTTAATGTTTTATGGCCGCTCGCCGCCGGACGTCGGATTCAATCCAGTAGCCTTTCGTGGTTCGAAGAGCTTTCCGCCACTTTGGCGGCGCGCGAGGCGGTGTTAGTTTCCAGTCCAGCGCATCTGAGTCGCATCCCGGAAAACCCCGGCTGGGCCAAGGCCGCGGCGCGGCTGCGCGCGGTGTTCTCGTCGGGCGGGCCGTTATCGTTCGAGGTGGCGCAGCAATGTAAACGTTTGTTGGGACGAGTGCCGGTGGAAGTCTATGGCAGCTCGGAAACCGGCGGCATCGCCTGGCGCCAGCAGGAAAGCATTGGCAACCAAGCGTGGACGGCGCTGCCAGGGGTGGCATGGCGCGTTGTTGAACAGGACACAAAGGACGCACAGGACGCACAAGAAGAAGTTCTCGCGTTGAGATCGGAGCATTTGCCGAATGAAGATTGGTTTCACACCGCGGACCGGGCTCAAGCAGCGGGCGACGGCCGATTTTTTCTCGGCGGCCGGATCGATCAAATCGCCAAAATCGAGGGCAAACGAATCTCGCTGAGCGCCATCGAAAAGTTACTCACAGCTTCGCCGCTGGTCGATCTCGCCCGCGTAATCGCCGTCGATGGGCGGCGCCAACGGGTGGCTGCTTTCGTCGTGCCGTCGGAGCGCGGCCGCTCCGAGCTCGGCGCACTGGGCCGGCGCGGCTTGACGCGCCTGATGCGGCGTCTACTCCATCAGTCCATCGAGCCGGTGGGTATACCGCGTATTTGGCGCTATCTCGAAGCTCTGCCGGTCAATGCTCAAGGCAAAACCGGCCACGCCGATCTGCTCGCGCTCGTTGAACCGAAGCCGTCGCGTCTGACCGAGCCCCGTGCTCGGCTCATCGAGCGCGACTCTGAGCACGCGTTCTTCGAGCTGGTCGCGCCGCGCAATCTGGTCTATTTCGACGGCCATTTTCACGGTCAGCCGATTCTCGCCGGGGTTGTTCAAATCGATTGGGTGATCGCTTACGGCCGGCGCTATTTCGATTTGCCGCCGCTGTTTCGCGCCATTCAAGCGCTTAAATTCCAGCGCGTGATCACGCCGGATACGCCGTTTAGGCTCGAATTGGTGTACGAACCGGCTAGAACAACTCTGTCCTTCAAGATCAGCACGGCGCTCGGCACCCATGCCAGCGGCCGGGTGCTTTTCGGTGGCGCCGATGATTAAGCCCTGCGCCGTGATCCCGGTTTTCAATCACGCAGGGGCGGTGACCGCAGTGGTAAGCGGTGTGCTGGCGGAGCGGTTGTCTTGCATTATCGTCGATGACGGCAGTGCGCCGGCGTGCGCGGCCATCCTCGATAATTTCGCGAGCGCCGCGCCGAGTCGGGTCACATTGCTGCGTCATCCAGCCAATCGCGGCAAGGGCGCGGCGGTGCTCACGGGGGTTCGCTACGCGGCCCAAGCCGGATATAGTCACGCGCTTCAGATCGACGCCGACGGCCAGCACCGGATCGAGGACATCGCGCGGTTTCTCGAACAGGCGGTGGCGCATCCGCACGCCGTCATCATTGGCTGTCCGCGCTACGATTACAGCGTGCCGCAGTTTCGTCTTTGGGCCCGCTATCTGACTCATGTTTGGGTATCGATTAATACGCTCTCGCGGCAGATCGAAGATTCCATGTGTGGCTTTCGGGTTTATCCGTTGGCGCCTCTCGTTGAGCTCGACCGCCAGCTGAAGCTCGGCGCGCGCATGAGCTTCGATATCGAAATTTTAGTCCGGCTTTACTGGGCGGGGATCGAGATCGTCAACGTCCCCACCGCGGTGAGCTATCCCAAGGACGGCACCTCGCACTTTCGCGGCTGGTTGGACAACCTGTTGATCTCGCGTTTACACGCGACGCTATTCTTCGGCATGCTGCTGCGTCTACCGACGTTGATCGCGCGCAAATGGAGCGTGCCGTGATGGCGGCGAAGGCGGCCGGCGCGCGCCGGCACTGGGCACAGATCGACGAAGTGGGCTTCGCCGCCGGCATGCGTCTGCTGTTTTGGCTCGGCCGAGTGCTTGGCCGTTGGCCGTTCCGCGTCGTGCTCTATCCAGTGTTGCTCTGGTATGCCATCGCCAAACCTTCGGCCCGCACGGCGTCCAAAGATTTTTTGCGCCGCGTGGCCAAGCTTGACGGCGCGACCGGCGAAGCGGCCATCGGCGCCGGCGCCATTGGCGTGCTGCGTCATTTCGCGTCGTTTGGCGAATGTATTCTCGATAAACTGCTCCTGTGGTGCGGCTTGTTCGACACCGGCTCGGTGCAGTTTCACGGCGTCGAGCAGATCGCCGGGCAAATCGCGCGCAAACAGGGTGGCCTGATCATCTGCTGTCATCTTGGCAATCTGGAACTCTGCCGCGTCATGTCGAAAGGCCATCCGGGCCTGAAATTAACCGTACTGCTGCATACCAAACACGCCACCCGTTTCAACCGATTGTTGGCCCAGGTCAATCCCGATAGCCAGCTGAATGTCATGCAGGTGACCGAGTTGACGCCCGCCACGGCGGCGCTGCTCAAGGAGAAAATCGACCAAGGTGAATTCGTCGCCATCACCGGCGACCGCATTCCGGTGGCCCTTGAGCCGCGGATCGCCATGGCGCCGTTCTTGGGCGCCATGGCGCCATTTCCGGTTGGCCCTTACGTGATGGCCAGTATATTTCACTGCCCGGTCCATCTGCTGTTTTCGCTCAGGACTCAACGTAGCTGGGAAATTCACCTCGAGTTGTTCCGCCAATCGATCCGCTTGCCGCGCAAAGATCGTGCGGCCGCGCTGGCTACCTTGGCCGGCGCCTACGCGGTGCGGCTCGAGTGCTACTGCCGCCAGGCACCGTTGCAATGGTTTAATTTTTATGACTTTTGGCAAGTAGGCCGATTGGACGAGAATGTTGCCGCCCAGTGATCACAAAAATTCATTCCCCATGGTGTGCTTCGACAGCAGTTGGCGCACTATTGAAGAAATTGTCGCCATCGGCGAAAAATCGGCGCCGGTGAGTTTATCGCCGGCGCCGGAGTTTCGCGCCGCGATCGCGCGCGGCGCCGACTTCCTCGACCGCCGGCTCGCCGAGGAGGGCGTGATTTACGGCGTCACCACCGGCTTCGGCGATTCTTGCACGGTGGCGGTCGAGCCGGAACTGATCGCCGAGCTGCCGCGCCATCTCTACACCTTTCACGGTTGCGGCCTGGGAGCGCATTTTTCCGTAAGCGAGACGCGCGCGGTGATCGCGACCCGCTTGACCTCGCTGTGCAAGGGTTTTTCCGGCGTCAGCGTCGGCTTGCTGGAGCAACTGGTCAAACTGCTCGCGTGGGACGTCTTGCCGGCGATTCCTTGCGAAGGCTCGGTGGGCGCCAGCGGCGATTTGACGCCGCTTTCTTATCTTGCCGCGGTATTGTGCGGCGAAGGCGAAGTTTTGCGCGACGGCACGGTCGTCCCCGCGGCTGCGGTATTAGCTGAAGCTGGGATTACGCCGCTGCGGCTGCGGCCGAAGGAAGCACTGGCGATCATGAACGGCACAGCGGTGATGACCGCGCTGGCCTGCTTGAACTATATTCGCGCCGAATATCTCACCCGGCTGGCGACGCGCATCACTGCGCTGGCGTCCTTCGCTCTCGACGGTAACGCCGAGCATTTCGATGAGACGTTATTTTCGGTCAAACCCCATCCCGGCCTGCAAGCGGTGGCCGGCTGGCTGCGCGCGGATCTACCGAGGCAGTCATCGGTTGCCGACGGCAAACGCTTGCAGGACCGCTATTCGATCCGTTGCGCGCCCCATGTCATCGGCGTGCTCGCCGATGCGCTGCCGTGGCTGCGCTCGTCCATCGAGAACGAACTCAACAGCGCCAATGACAATCCGATCGTGGATCCAATAGGCGAACGGGTGCTGCACGGCGGCCATTTTTACGGCGGCCACATCGCGTTCGCCATGGACAGCATGAAAAACGCCGTGGCCAACTTGGCCGATTTACTCGACCGGCAAATGGCCTTGTTAGTCGACAGCCGCTATAGCAACGGCTTGCCCGCCAATCTCTCCGGCGTGACAGGTCCGCGCGCGGCGATCAATCACGGCCTCAAGGCGTTACAGATCAGCGTATCGGCGTGGACCGCGGAGGCGCTCAAGCTGACCATGCCCGCGTCGGTGTTTTCCCGCTCCACCGAGTGTCACAATCAAGACAAGGTCAGCATGGGCACCATCGCCGCGCGCGACTGCACGCGGGTGCTGGAGTTGACCGAGCAGGTCGCCGCGGGATTATTGATCACGGTGCGTCAGGCGGTTTGGTTACGCTGTCGATTGAATTGGTCCGCTTTGCCCAGCTTAGCGCTCCAAGCGATGATCGACGCGCTCGGCGCCGACATCGCAGTGATCGAGGAAGACCGCCGCTTGGAACCGGTCCTCCGGCTGCTGCTCGAGCGCATTCACAGCCGGGTGTGGAAACTCTATGAGTAAAACTCCCAGTCGTTGGTTTGCCGAGACCGAGACCCAAGTCCAGTTCAATCATCTCGATCCGATGGAAATCGTTTGGCATGGCCACTACGTCAACTATCTCGAGTTGGTGCGCAGTGCCTTGCTCACGGCCATCGATTACAATTATCCGCAGATGAGAGCGTCGGGCTATGTCTGGCCGGTGGTCGATCTGCATGTGCGTTACATTGCGCCAGCGAAATTTGCCCAGCGGCTCAAGCTGCGCGCCGAGATCGTCGAATGGGAAAACCGGCTGAGGATCGCTTACTTGATGACCGATGGCGCAACCGGTCATAGAGTAAGCCGGGCCAGCACCACCCAAGTGGCTGTAGAGATCGCCAGCGGTGAAATGTGTTTCGTCTCGCCGCCGGTGCTATTCGAAAAATTGGGTCTCACGCCGCCATGAATCGAACAATCCTCGCCAGCCGCTTCATCCTGCTCGCCTGGCCGCTCTTGGGTGCCGCGCCGGTGATAGAGATTCAAGCGATTTTGGTCAAGCCTAAAGTTTTGTGCGGCCGCTTCGACCAGACTAAGCAGTTGGCCGGTTTGAAAAACCCGTTACGTTCCAACGGCCGGTTCTGCGTCGTAGCCGACAAGGGTGTGCTGTGGCGCAACTTGCAGCCATTCGCCAACACTCTGCGGCTGACGCGCGATGAGATCATTCAATGGCAGGGCGAACGGGTGACGCTCAAGCTCAATGCGCAGCAAGAGCCGACCCTGCGGCTGGTTAATAATATACTGTTCGCCGTGCTCGCCGGTGATCTGGGCCAGTTGGAAAAGCATTTCGACGTCGATGGGGTGGTGCGCGACGGCGCCTGGAGCGTCAAGCTCAAGGCGCGCGATGCCGGCGTGGCTAAGGCGATCGGCGCCATCGTACTTGAGGGCGGCGCCTACGTTAAAAACGTCGCTATCGACGAGGCGAGTGGCGATCGCACGCGCATCGTTTTTTCCGAGATCCAAACCGGCGCCGGCGCCATGAGCGGCGACGAGGCGGCATTATTTTGAGCCTGCGCGGATTGGTTCCATGGCTTTGGGCTGTGATCGTTGCCGCGGTGCTGCTCCACAACGGATATCTTTGGTGGCAGCAACGGCTGGCGCCTGACACTGATATTCTCGCGCTGTTACCGGTGCAACGGCACGATCCAGTGCGGCAGCGGGCATTGGCGCAAATGGTCGAAGCGGCGCAGCAACGGGTGCTGGTGCTGATCGGCGCGCCGACATGGCAGGACGCGCGCCGTGGCGCCGAAAGTTACCGCAAAGTTATCGGGCAATATCCAGAGCTGCTTAAAGCCGCCGAGCCGATGGCGAACGACGCCGAGCTTGACTGGGTCGCGTGGTTCCGAAAGCAGCGGCTTACCCTGCTCACCGGCGCGGACGACGCGGCGCTGCGCAGCCAAGCAAAACAATTTTGGCTCGACGCCGCGTTGGCGAAATTATACAGCCCGTTTGCCGGACCCAAGCCGAGCGCGTGGCAGGACGATCCCTTCGGACTGTTTGGCAATTGGCTGCAGGCGCGCGCCCAAGAAACGCCGGTGCGGCCGCGCGATGGCGAGTTGTCCGTGAGCGGTGGCGCGCGAGAATATGTCGTGCTGCCGCTAACGCTGCGGGTCCCGGCGTTCGCCGTGGCCGGACAACAGGCGCTCATGCCGGTGCTCGAGCAGGCACGGCAAGCTGCCTGGCAATCTGCCTGGCAATCTGCCTCTCAAGCCGCCCAACAGATTGACGTCATTCAAGCCGGTGTAGTCTTGCACGCCGCCGCCGCTTCTGCTCAAGCGCGCCAAGAAATGTCCACCATCGGTATTGGCTCCCTCGCCGGCATCTTGGTGCTGATATGGATGACCTTTCGTTCGTTCAAGCCGATCGTCTTGATCACGCTTTCGCTGGCGATTGGCTGTCTGGGCGCGCTCTCGCTCTGCTGGTTACTGTTCGAGCGAATTCATCTGATCACTTTGGTTTTTGGCGCCAGCTTGATCGGCGTGGCCCAGGACTACGGGATTTATTATTTCTGCAAACGCGCTGCGACGGCGAATGGCCAACTCGATTCCTGGCGCTTGCTGCGGCTGATTCTGCCGGCGCTGATTTTGACTCTGGTCACCACTGTGATCGGTTATCTCGGTTTGCTGCTGACACCTTTCCCTGGGCTGCGCCAGATGGCGTTGTTCTCCGTGCTCGGACTGCTGTTCGCCTGGTTGACGGTGGTTTTTTGGTTTCCCCATTTGGTTCGCGCCAGCACGCTGAAGAATTCCCAGTTCATCGATGGCTATGGCCGGAGCCTCGCCGGTTGGCCACGGTTCGCCTGGGATCGGCGCTCGCTGATGATTGCCGCGGCGTGTGCCGGCATAGCCAGCTTTGGCTGGTCGCGTCTCACCGTGCAAGACGACATTCGCTCGTTGCAAAAGCCGCCACAGGGATTGATCGACGATCAGCTCAAGCTCAACAAGCTGCTCGATGCGCCGACCCCGGCGCAATTCTTTTTGCTGCGTGGCGCCAGTGTCGAAGCGTTGCTGCAACGGGAGGAAACGCTGAAGCAGCGACTCGACGCGCTGGTCGCCCAGCGCCACATCAGCGGCTATCACGCGCTTTCCAACTGGGTACCATCGGCGCGGCTGCAACAATCACGCCGCCAAGCGATCGAACAGACACTGTTGCACGACGAAGGCGCGCTCGCCGCGCTGGGGCAAAAAATCGGCGCCGATCAATCTTGGCTAAACGCCACGCGGGCGCGTTTGCGCGCGGCGGCGCTGCCCATCACAACTGAAGATTTTCTCAAAGCACCGGCGAGCCAACCATGGCGCTATCTTTGGTTAGGCCAAGTCGTCGATGTGCATGCCAGCATCGTCGCGCTGCGCGGCGTGAGCCGGCAGAGCTTGCCGGCGCTGCGCCAAGTCGCGGCTGGTCTCGAAGGCATCGAGTGGGTCGATCAAGTGGAGGAAATTTCCGTTTTGCTCGGCGACTACCGGCGTTACATGGGCTGGGTGTTGCTGTTCTCCTATCTGGCGGTCTATGGCTTGCTTTACCCGCGCTATCGCCGCGCCAGCTGGCGCGTGTTGGCGCCCACCGCGCTGGCGAGCCTTTTGGCGCTCGCTTGGTTGGGCATGGCGGGCCAAGGTCTACAATTGTTTCATCTGTTGGCGCTCATGTTGCTCCTCGGTATTGGCGTCGATTACGGTATATTCTTGCAAGAGCCGGACAGTCAACGGGACGGCGCGGCCTGGCTTGCGGTCGGCATCTCGGCGCTGAGCACGCTCTTGTCCTTCGGTTTGCTAGGTTTGAGCAAGACGCCAGCATTACGCGCCTTCGGGCTGACCATGGCAATGGGTATCGGCGCCGTCGCGCTGATCGTACCCTGCTTTCGCAGGCACCGAATAGACGCAGAGCTTCACCGCGAGCGGCTGTGATAGAGTGATTCGCGAGCAATTCAAATTCGCGGATTTCGAATAACATTTGGGTTACCGAGAATATGTTCAGTCGCTCTATTAGAATTCCAACCGTAATGGCGTTGTGTGTTGTCTGGTTCGGCGCTTGCGCGCCGGCGCAACCGGCGCGGCTTGGCTTGCGACTCGCACCAGCGACACTGGGAGCGTCGCTCAGTTTGCAGCAGCATCTCAGCATCGAGAGACAAGGGCGTATCGACGAGATCGACGCTGCCCTTGAAGTCGACGAACAAAGGCTGGACTTGGTCGGTCTCGCGCTAGGTCAACGGATTCTCGCGCTGCACTTCGATGGCCGCTCGTTGCAGTCGTGGCGCCATCCGTTAGTGCCGGAGCAACTGCGCGGCGAAGATGTGTTAGAAGATTTGCAGCTGACGCTCTGGCCGATGGACGTCATTAAGAACGCCTTGCCGAGCGGCTGGAGCATCGAAGAATTTGGCCGGCGCCGTACGCTGCGATTGGCGGATCAGCCGGTGCTGGTGATCGATTACAGCGGTGAGCCGCGCTGGAGCGGCAAGATCGAATTGACCAATCTGCGTTATCAATATCGTCTGACGATTCAATCGGTTTCGAGCGGTCCATGAGCCCGATCTATCTCAACCAGCTGGGCATGATTAGCCCGCTGGGCAATGCGCTCGACGAAACCAAGCGCGCGCTGCTGGAGCTGGCTGAGAGCGGCGTGGCGTTAACCGATGCCTATTCGCCGGGACGGCCGTTGCCGCTCGGCCGCATCGATGCAAATTTATCCTTGCCACGAATGGATGAATGGCCCTTGCCTGATCGCAGCCGCAACAATCAATTAGCGCTGTCAGCCTTGAATCAAATCCGGCCGGCGGTGGAGCACGCCATCGAACGCTTCGGCGGTGCGCGCGTCGGCGTCGTCATCGGCACCAGCACCTCCGGCGTCGGCGAAGCGGAAGCCGCTTTGCGTGAATATGTTGCGACGGGAGCGCTACCGGAACTATTTCACTACGGTCAGCAAGAGTTGGCTTCACCGGCTGTCGTCTTGGCGGCAGAGCTAGGCGTTACTGGACCGGCATATGTTCATTCCAGCGCTTGCGCGTCGAGCGCCAAGGCGCTGGCCAGTGCGGCGCGGTTAATTCTCATGAACGCTTGTGACGCGGTGGTTGCCGGCGGCGTCGATACTTTATGCCGCTTTACGGTGGCCGGCTTCGCGGCCCTTGAATCGGTCAGCACGGCGCGCTGTAATCCGCTCAGCCGCAATCGTGATGGCATTAACATCGGCGAAGGGGCGGCGTTGTTTCTCGTCAGCCGTGAACCCGCGACGGTCATGTTGCGCGGTTGGGGCGAGTCATCCGACGGCTATCATATGTCGGCTCCCGATCCGCGCGGCGTCGGCGTGCGGTTGGCGTTAGAGCAGGCTTTGTCACGCGCCGGCGTCGCGGCCGCGGCGATCGAGTATGTCAATTTGCATGGCACTGCCACGGTGCAAAACGATGCCATGGAAGCTCAGTTGATTGATGGCGTGTTCGGTGATCGAGTATGCGTGAGCTCGACCAAACCCTTTACCGGTCATACACTGGGGGCGGCCGGGGCGATCGAAGTGGGGCTTTGCTGGCTGGCGATGCAGGACGACAATCGGTCCGGCAAGCTGCCGACGCATTTATGGGACGGCGTCAGCGATCCGGCCTTGCCGGTTTTACAATTGGCCACGCCCGCTACCCGTCTGGGACATCCACCGCGCTGGGCGTTGAGCAACTCGTTCGCTTTCGGCGGCGCTAACGTGACGCTGGTGTTGGCAAGAGATTGAAATGAAACTGCCCGACATTCGCGCCTTGCTGCCGCACTCGGGACCGATGGTCTTGCTCGACCAGGTGGTCGCCGCGGACGCCGATAGTCTGTGCGCCGAGGTGCGCTTGCGCGAGGATAGTTTGTTTTGCGTCGACGGCGCCGTCGGCGCTTGGGTGGGACTGGAATACATGGCGCAAGCGATCGGCGCCTACGCCGGATATCGCGCGCGCTTGCGCGGCGAACCGGTCCGAATCGGTTATTTGCTTGGCACGCGGCACTACGATTGCCAACAGCCGCGCTTCGCCGTGGGCAGCGTATTGAGAATTCACGTTAAGCGCATCTTGCAGAGTGAAGACGGCTTGGCTTGCTTCGATTGCCGCATCGATGACGAGAGCGGCGCTTTGGCCAGCGCCAACCTGACGGTGTTCCAAGCCAGCGACGGCGGAAAAAAAATTTGAAGTTGACCACGCTGTCATCAGCGTGAAACCATCAAATGGGGTTTCCAAAGGGGGTTGAACATCCCCTTTGCAAAATTTTAACAGCGCCGGGGTTAATACCCCGGCCGCGAAGTGGCGGTGTTTATTTAA
>CAYZJE010000008.1:0-11250 GCA_964478485.1 uncultured Syntrophobacter sp.
TTTTGAATCCGGCGCGGCGAGATGGACGCAGACCACATCGTTTTTCTGAATCGAGTAAGGCCTAGTTGTGGTTTCGTAAACCTCGGGGGGCTGCATGGTCAAGGTCACGCCATCTTCGGAAAGTTTGGCGCAGGCATTGCCGTTGGCAATATTGACGAACTCTTTGGTGGCGTCGAGCGCCCGCTGATCGGCCGTGATGATGTTTTGGTCCAATATCATCGATGCCATTTGCAGCATGAGTTTCGGCGGCACGGACAGCAAGCAGTTGAAGTCGAGGTTTTCGCCAGCGATCTTTTGAGATATGACCCAGCGGAAGAGCCTGACGTTCTCCTTGCCGGTCTCACAGTGCTCGACTTTGACGTCTTGCTGGACGCCAAAGTCGGTGAACATCATCACCATCAGATCGGTAAAGGTCTTGACTATCTGTTTGTTGGCGACGGCGTCGAATGCCGCGGCGACCTGGAGGGCGACACGCTCTTCTTCTTTTTGATATTCTTTAAGTTCTTTGTCGATCACATCGACGCCGATAAAGCCTTTGACGATCAATGCTTCGCCAAGATAAATTTTGTGGCTGGTTTGCCGCTGGAGCAATTCGTCGCTTTGCGCTTGACTGAGCAAGCCCATGGCAACCGCCAACTCGCCAAAGCGTTTGTTGCTGTTCGACTGGCGCGCCAATACCAATTTGATTTGTTCGGCAGTGAGAAGCCCCTGTTCGAGCGCTAGGACACCGACCGGCGATTTGACATTCTTCTGGAATTCCAACGCTTCCAAGAGCTGATGGGAGGTGATCCGCCCCTTTTCGAGGAGATACTGGCCGAAAAATTTTGCGTTCATAGAGCTACACGGCGAAACAAAATAACCAAGCAAGATAATTGCCAGTATGATAAACACGGTCATTTCAATAACTTAGGTGTGCGAAACATGACAAGCTGGGCTGGAAAACCACAATACTGTACAAGAGGCGCAAATAATTTCGCCCTTGACTCACATGAACCTACCCAGACGGCACGGGTTGCCAACGTCTGCCGACGCGGGCATCCCCTCAGCCATTCGGGAGTTCTCGCGTAATTACGGGAAGGGATTGGCGTTCTTTTACGTTTGGCTGGCGTAGGTAATGACGTCTTGACTGAGCGCAGGATGGAAATTATTTGACTTGCCGAGTGCGTTTTATCCCGGCTGCGCTAATGATCTCCGTTGTTGGCAGATCATGGTGCTAACTTGTCCAATTGCGTTCAATGACGCACGACAACTGTATGAGCGGGTGCGAGAATTGGTGGATTTCGTTGAGTAAGTGATTTTCACTTAGATGGCATATTTCTGGCTTATGAACGCCCGGTAAATCCTATTCCCTTGTCCAGAGCGGCCGTAATAATCGCATGGTAAGGAGGGTGATCCGTGGCACTCCCTGATGAAGAAAAAAAATTTTCCGGAACCTCAGAAAGCAGTATCGTGACGGCGCAATCGATCCTGGCGAGTGTCGAAGAGATATTCGGCAGCAAAATTAACGAACTTCAAAGCGGTCTCGTGCGCACGCAGCAAGAGGGTCAAGAGCGCGACGCGCGCTTGAGGGAGATCGCGGGCAAGCAGCGCGCGATCGGCGCGAGCATCGACGGTTTGGGTCAGGAATTAAACGAGCGGATCGACCATTTGCAAAATCAGCTAAGTCGAAGTATGGCCACGCTCGAAAGCCGTGATGCGGAGATCGCCGGGCTCAAAACTCAAGTAGAAAATATTGTCCAAAGCGCTACCCTCAAGTCTGCCACGCCAGCGCCGTCGGCCAATCGACTCCAGGCGCCGATCGGCGTGATGGTCGGGCGGAGCGACGTCAAAGGGCAAACGGAAACGGTCGTACCGACGCTAAAATCCACGGCCGGCGAGCCGAACATTCTATTGCAGAGTTATGAAGCTGAGGCTGACGGATCGAAAGAGCAGAAAAAACAATTGCGGCAAAGGATCGCTGCCGATATCGAAAGGGTGCGAGCCGAGCTCAGAAAACGCGCCGGGGTTAGCCGGTAGGATTGTTTACCCGGCTCGGAGATTGCACCGCCGAGGCGCGGAGGTCGCGGAGTAGAAAGTTTTTGATTAAGATATTCTCCGAACTCTGCGAACTCCGTGCCTCCGTGGTGAATTCTTCGTAACAGGAAACTCGGAATAACCAAAAAAATTACCCTGAGAATTTATGAGTGGAAAACGAATTTCGACCGGCATTACCGAGATCGATGGGCTGATTGAAGGAGGGCTGCGGGAGGGCAAGACTTACCTGGTGGTGGGCCAACCGGGGACGGGCAAATCGGTCTTAAGCTTGCAGTTTCTCGTGCGCGGACTGATGGAAAAGGAAAAATGTCTCTACGTCGCCATCGACGAGAAGCCCGCCGATGTCATCGAGCAGGCCGCCTCGTTGGGTTGGGATCTCGCGCCCTTTATTGAATCGAAGGAATTTCTGATTCTCGATGCCTCGGCCTATTTTGGCGCGCGCTCGGGCGATCCCGGCAAAGGCGTGGACGTACAACGGGTGGCGGCCGATCTCAACATTTACATTGGGCGTATGGGCGCGTTGCGGGTGGTCATCGATCCGGTCGGACCGCTGCTGGTGGCGCGCAATCCCGACCAAGCGCGTCAACTGATTTACGCGTTACAGGCTAATCCAAGTACGACTAATTTACTCACCACCTACTCGACGGATAAGCAGCGCCGCGGCGTCGAAGAATATTTGGTCTCAGGCACCATCGTTCTCGAGATGGAACTTGTCGAAGGACGCTATCAGCGCAAGCTGACGATTGAAAAAATGCGCGGCACCAAGCTAGAGCCGGCGCAATATCCGTTCAATATCGTCGCCAACCGCGGCATCGTATTCAAAGCTTGACGGCTGTCATATCCCTGAGTGGTTGCGAGGACTCGGATATTCCTCACGCAAAGGCGCAAAGGCGCCAAGTTCGGAAGGGATGTCATTTCGACCGAAGGGAGAAATCTTTCTTAGATCCCTCGCATTCGCTCGGGATGACGGGCATCGGCCCGTCACCTTTGCGCCTTTGCGCCTTTGCGCCTTTGCGGGAGATATTCCGAGATGAAAAGCGCTTTTTTGTTTCAGCCGCGAATGACTTCAGCGTAAACCGCGGTCCCGTAAGCCAACACTTCAGCCACTCCGCCAGCAATTTCCGTGGCGTCGTAGCGCACGCCGATGATCGCGTTGGCGCCGAGCTGGCCGGCGTGCTCGACCATCAACCGATGCGCGTCGTCGCGCGCTCTCTCACAGAGCTCGGTATAGATCGTGATGTTGCCGCCGAAGAGTGTTTGCAGGCTGGCGCCGATGTTACCGACGATGCTGCGCGAGCGTACGATAATGCCGCGTACGACGCCTAAATTCCTCGTGACCCGGTAGCCGGGTATTTCCTGCGCCGTGGTGATGAGCTTTGCGTCGATCATGAAGCTTCGTCCTTGAGAGATGGGCATTGGAGCAATGGAATTTGTCGGATGCGGTGACCAACGGGAACCGCATCGGTTGTGACACGCATTTTCTCGATGCGGTTCGTGAACTCACCGCATCCGACAACTTACGACTAGCGCGGCGGCAGAGGATCGGCGCCGGCGATTTTATTGAACAGCGCAATCACTTCGGAGTCGCGCGGGATATCTTTGATCGCTTTGTCCTGCGCCTCCGGTGTCAGCGGCGTGGCATCGTCGGCGGACAGCCGTTTGAAGTCTTTGAGAAAGACCGGGTCTCTAAAAGTCCTACGCATGGCTTCGCGCCAGTGATGCACCGCTTCCGCCGGCGTACCGGGCGGCAAAATATACGGTGAGCCGACCAATCGGAAGGTGCGGAACATGGTCAGGATTTTTCGTTCGCGATCGCTCTTGGCGAAACTCTCGAGCTCGGGCAGTTTGTTGAAGGCGGGATGGGGATGGCGATCGTCCTTGGGTATTTGAATGATCGCGTGGAAGTTTTGCAGCTTTTTGTCGACAAAATCTATATTGCGTTGCAATACGGTGTCGGGAATATTGGCGCGCGCGTCGAGCTCGCCGCGGTCCATCGCCACATCGAGCTCGAGGCCGGAGTAACCGGTGACAAATTTCGGATCCTTGAGGCCGAGCAGCCAGGAGAACAGCCGGCCGTTGATATAAATATCATGCCCGACGGTCTGGGCGCCGACGCGAACGCCGGGTCGGGCGCGGAGCTTTTCCAAATTGTCCAAACCGAGTTTCGCCACCGAACTGAAAACATATTGCGCCATGCTGTTGGATGAGCCGAGATAGATGAGTTTATCGAGATCGTACTCGACGCCGGTGGAGCCGAGCACGGCGTTGGCGACCAAGCCTGAACCGACGTTGCCGAGGGTTAAGCCATCAGGCTTGGCGTTGCGCGCGATGAAATTGGTTGCCTTTCTGCCACCGCCGCCGGGCATGAACTGGGTCACGATGATCGGCTCGCCGGGCAAGTATTTTTTCAAAAACGGCAGAGCCGCTTGCACCCGCATTGCGCCCGTGCCGCCGGGCTCGCGGCCTTGAATGAGTAAGATGGTCTTGCCTTGGAAATATGACGTGCTCTGAGCCAGGAGCGGCGAATTAACCGCGATCGCGGTGAAAACCGTAATGCTTATCAGGATCGATTTTGCGCGCATAAATTCTCCGTGAAATTTTGACTGTCGTCCAATAACCTTGCCCACAGTTAAGTCAAGTTACCATGCCGCAAGCGCGCTGCAAGCTACCAGCCGCGCTTGGTGAACTTGGCGATCTCGCGCCGGTCTCGTTTTGACGGACGGCCGGGGGTGTCGAATTCAACTCCACGCTCGAACCTCATTTGCGCCGCCACGGCTTCGCGCTTGCGCCGGCTGTCTTCGCTTTCTTCGTAGAGCAGGTGCGCTTGCGGCGCGGCGCCGCGCCGGCGAGAGACATCTTTGACGATAATCGTCCACTCGTAAAGACCGCGGCGAATATTCAGTCGGTCGCCGAGTCGGACGATGCGGCTCGGTTTTGCGCGCTCACCATTGATGTCAATTTTGCCGCCGCTGATCGCTTCGGCGGCGAGCGACCGGGTCTTGCAAAATCGCGCGGCCCACAGCCACTTGTCTAGTCTGATCTCTTCATTATCTTCGTCGTCGCGCATGATTCGATCGTGCTTACGGCCAAGAAAAGTGGCGCAGGGGAGCTTCATTTAAAAGCTTATGGTCGGTGAGATCGACTTGCAACGGCGTGACCGAAACAAACCCTTCGTGCACGGCGACGCAATCGGTGCCGTCGTCATGAGCAAAACCAAGATCGTCGCCGCCGATCCAATAATATTTGCCGCCGCGCGGGTCGACTCTCTCGACGATGCTTTCGCTGTAGTGGCGCTTGCCCATGCGAGTGAGCTTCCAGCCCTTGAGTTGTTCCTTGGGTAAGTGCGGGACATTGACGTTGAGCAAAGTTCCCGTCGGTATGCCCGGCTGTTGGATGCGCTCGATCAACGTCGCGGTAAATTCCGCCGCCGCGCTAAAATCAAAATTCTCAAAGGTGACGAGGGAAACGGCGATGGCGGGAATTCCCAAGAGCGTTCCCTCGATGGCCGCGGATACCGTTCCTGAATAAATAATATCGTCGCCGAGATTGGGCCCTTTGTTGATGCCGGAGACCACCAGGTCGGGTTTTACCGGTAAGAGACCGGTGATCGCGAGCTTGACGCAATCCACCGGAGTGCCATCGACCGACATTCGGCGCGGGCTTAGCTCGTGGACGCGCAGCGGCCGGTGCAGTGTTAACGCGTGGGACATCGAGCTCTGCGCCCGATCCGGCGCCACCGTGTAGATGTCGCCGAGATGAGCAAGGCTTTTTTCCAAAGCGGTGAGCCCTTCGGATTGGATGCCGTCGTCGTTGGAGAGCAGGATGATCATGCGGCCATTGTCGCAAAGAAGGCGTGAGCGGACAAGGGTAATGCGCAGGAAGCCGCCAGGTCAGGCTTGGCAGGTTGCTGAAAAACTTTATCGGAGTCCTTCGACGGGCTCAGGACGAACGGAGAGGAGATCGAAATGATTCAAATAATTCCGTTCATGCTGAGCTTGTCGAAGCATGTCCCGCTTTTTTTAACAGCCTGTTAGACGTATTCAGGGCGCGTGCAAAAATTGCCGATGGTTTTCGATCAGAGCGGCAAAGCGCGACTTCTCGTCGTCTCGAATTGTTACGGGAAACTTTGCCTCGCTGCGGCGCCAGCGCGCGAGCCACTTTTGGTCTAGCAGGCGCGGCGCCAAGGGATGTTGGGCGGCGCTTTCAGCTCGGCTGAAGGCGATGGTCGTCTCGGTCTTCGGTCCGATGCCGACGCCTTGGGCGACAAAGAAGTCGGCGCTCAGCAGCGCCACGCGCACGGCGGTGGAAGCCGAGTAAGTGTAAAGCTCGGCCGGTTTTGCTGCGCAGCGGGCGAAGATCCGCGCAAAGATTTCGCCGGTCCAAAGCTCAGCATCGGTTTTGTATGAGAAGGGATCGTAAAAAATCAGATCGGGGAGCGCCGCCGTTTCGATAAAATCGCGGAAATCTCCTTTGAGCAGTTGCCAGTTGAGCAGCCCTGAGGTGTGTTGCCAGCTGCCTTGGGTGAGAATCTTCGACGGCGCGCCGTGGCGCATGTGCGGCAGGCTGGCGGAATGTTTGGCGGCGAGGATGAGCGGATTGACATCGCGCTCGAAGCTGATCAAACACACGGGCCGCAACCCGTCGCCGGAATTTTCTTGGTAGCATTTCTCGAAGCAGTGAACTGCCGCCATGGCATTGGCGGCGGCGCCGAGGCCGACGTCCCAGATTACCAACTCGTCTGCCGCGCCTTCGCGTTTCATTAGGCGCGTAGTGAGCGCTGACTGCTCGATATACAGTTTATTCGCTTCTTCACTCGGCGCGGTCACCGAGTGCATGATTTCGCCGGAGCTGATTTGGCGAACGCTGTAGAAGCCTTGTAGCGACCGGTGCAGTTCATAATCGCCCATGCGGGCGGGATGAATGGCTTTGGCTTTTCTCGGCGCTTGCGGCGGATGGTCTTCGTCGCTACGCAGCAGTTCGATTCGTTTTTCTCGATAGTAAGCGGCAAAGTCGCCGGCCAAAATCCGTTCGCGCATTTGCCGCATTAGACGATGATAGAACGCCAGGTTGTGCATGCCTAAGAGATGCCAACCCAGCAACTCGCCTGATTTGATCAGATGATGAATGTAGGCGCGTGAGTATTGTCGGCAGCTCTGGCAGTCGCAGCGGGCGTCGACCGGCTCGTCTATAAATTTATGCACGGCGCGGCGCAGCTGTAATTTGCCATGGGAGGTAAAGGCAATACCGCGTTGCGCCAGTTGGGTCGGGATAATGCAATCGAACATATCGACGCCGCGATGAACCGCTTCGAGAATATCGATCGGCGTACCCACGCCCATCAGATAACGCGGCAGTTGATTCGGCAAAAGCTCGGTAACTAGTTCGGTGAGATCGTAACGTTCGGCGTGGGTTTCACCGACCGCCAGACCGCCGATGGCCAAGCCGTCGAAGGGCAGTTCGCGCAGGAACTGGGCGCTCGCTTTTCTCAGCTCACGATGGGCGGCACCTTGCACGATACCGAATAGCGCCGCCGCGGAATCGCCCCGGGCATTTAGCGCACGAACGGCCCAACGGTGCGTGAGATCCATGGCCGCCTTCGCTTCGTTGTAATCGGCGCTGGCAGAAATGCACTGATCGAGCACCATCATGATGTCGCTGCCGATGGTTTGCTGCATCTCGATGCTCGACTCAGGCGAAAGTAAATACGTCTTGCCATCCACGTAGCTTTTAAAGCTTGCGCCGGTTTCGTCCATCGCTCTCGAGTGGGGCAGAGAGAAAATTTGAAATCCGCCTGAGTCCGTCAGCACCGGGCCGTCCCAGTTCATAAAACGGTGAATGCCGCCGAATTTCTTGAAGACCTCGGGTCCAGGACGAAGCAGCAGATGATAAGTATTGGCCAATAACAGTCGCGCACCGGTCATTTTTAAACTGTCCACCGTCTGCGCTTTGACCGTTGCCTGGGTGCCGACCGGCATGAAGATCGGCGTTTTGACTTTGCCGTGAGGAGTTTGAAACGTCGTGGCGCGCGCTCGGGAGCCGCTCGACTGGAATTCCAGAGTAAAATGTAATCGGTCGTTATCGCGCGGTGAATTTACCATGGCTCGGAATATCTCTCGCAAAGGCGCAAAGGCGCTAAGGTGACGGGCCGATGCCCGTCATCCCGAGCGAATGCGAGGGATCTCAGAAAGATTTCTCCCGTCGGTCGAAATGACATCCCTTCCGAACTTTGCGTCTTTGCGCCTTTGCGGGAAAACATCCGAATCCGATCTTCGTTCGAATTCCACCGTATCACCGGTTGGCGCACTGGTGCGAGGGCGATCTTGTGTCGGCCGCACCGCCTGGGGTATAAATTTACTCGATCGAAGGAGAAAGTTTCCCATGGCAAACGCGGAAATCGTCGCGATCGGTTCGGAATTGCTGCTCGGTCAAATCGTCGATACCAACTCGGCGTGGATGGCGCAGCGGCTGACGGCGCTCGGGGTGAATCTGTATTTCAAATCGGTGGTCGGAGATAATCCTGGGCGGATGAAGGAAGTGATCTCGCGGGCGGTGGAACGCGCCGACATCGTCATCACCAGCGGCGGCATCGGACCGACGCAGGATGATTTGACTCGCGACATCGTTGCCGAAGTGACCGGCCGCAAGTTGGTGCAAGACGCCGGCATGCTGGAGCAAGTCGAGGAACATTTTCGCCGGCGCGGTCGGCCGATGACGCCGAACAACTTGCGTCAATCGTACATGCCCGAAGGCGCGATCGCGGTCAAAAATCCCAACGGCACGGCGCCGTCTTTTGTCGTCGAAGATGCGCGCGCCGTGGTCTTTTCGTTGCCGGGTGTGCCGGTCGAAATGAAGTGGCTATTCGAAAACGAAGTGGAGCCGTATCTACGCAGGAAATTCAACCTTGCCGAGGTCATTCACTACCGGGTGCTCAAGATCGTCGGCGTCGGCGAGAGCGCGGTGGACGACAAGGTGGGCCACTTGATCGCCAACTCGAGCAACCCCACGGTCGGCGTGCTGGCGTTGCCAGGTCAAGTTGACGTGCGCATCGCCGCCAAGGCCGCGAACCGCGCTGAAGCGATGACAATGATTGCGCCGGTAGAGGACGAAGTGCGCGAACTATTGGGCACGGCGATTTTCGCCACCGACGAAGAAACCATGGAGCATGTCACCGGTAAATTGCTGCGCGAGAAGAACAAAACCGTGGCGGCGTGCGAGGATCTGACCTGCGGTCAATTGGCCGAACGGTTGCAGACGGCTAGCCTGGAAAAATTTGGCGCGGGCTTTATCTGTAATAACGAAGCCGCGCTGCGCGCGTTATTGAAAAGATCCCAAGACGGCAAGACGATTGACGAAACTTTGAAGGATCCGATCGCGCTCACTGACGAGATGGCCAGAGCCGCGCGCGAACAGTCAGGTTGCGATTTCGGGCTAGCGCTGCATGCCATCGCCGATCCGAACAACAAGATTCAGAACCTCGCGCGCGGCCAGACTTACGTTTCACTGACGGACGGAAAAAACTTTCTCAGACGTGAAAGCACCAGTGCAGGCCGTGGCGCCTATGATCGCTCGCGCATGACTCTCAATGCCATCGACTTGCTTCGCACAGCGTTGTTGGAAGGGATGAATTGAGAACGTCTAGCGTCTAGGGTTTTGCGTTTGGGGTTAAGATCTGCGGCAGCAGAGTTTTTAAGCGGTCGAGCGGTGCTTGCAAACTCTCAATCGCTTCGCTCCAGAATTCAGTTTTCTCGATATCTCTGCCGACCGTCTGTTTCACGACATTTTCTGCCGTGTCGCTACCGGCGCGGCGCAGCAACTCTTCATACTTCGGCAGGAATGTCCCGCCTTCTTCCTTGAACATGGCGTAGAGCCGACGGCTGAGCAGATAGCCGAAGGTGTAAGGAAAATTGTAGAAGGTGATGCCGGTGATGTAGAAGTGCAGCTTGGACGCCCAGAAGTAGGGGTCTTCGCCGCCGGCTTCCAGCAGATCGCCGATCACGCTCCTTTGAGTCCGCACCATCAGTTCTTTCAAACGCGACACGCTCAGTGGGCCGTTGGCGCGTTCATCGTAAAAGGCCTTCTCGAATTCGTAGCGGACCGGGATGTCCAAGAGATAAACCGCGCCATGGCCAACTTCGATGTCAAGGATGCGCGCTTTGTGCCGGTCGCTCACGGCCGGATCGTCGAGGATGCCGTTCATGAGTACGTTCTCGCCGAACGTCGAGGCGGTTTCCGCCAGCGTCATCGGATAACCGCGCGCGTAGGGGCGCAGGTCGCGCATGAGCGCGCCGTGAAAAGCGTGGCCCGATTCATGGGCCAGCGTCAGGACATCGCCGAGGGATTCGTTGTAGGTCATGAAGATGCGCGATTCCTTGCTCAGCATCGAGCTGGTGCAAAAACCGCCGGGCCGTTTGCCGGCGCGAGGCTCCCAATCGACCCAATTCTGACCGATGACTTGATCTTCGAAGAAGTTGCCGAGGGCGGGATAGGCTTGGCCGAAGGACGTGCCGATCATCGATCGAGCATGGTCCCAAGAAAGCTTTTCTTGATCGGGCAAGTCGAGCGGCGCGCCGAGATCGAACCAGGCGACTCTATCGCGCCCCATCGACTGTGCTTTCACTCTCAAGATCTGGCGCGGCAGATCAAGATTGGCGCGCAGCGCTTCGAACATGGCGTCGAGAGTCTTGCGGCTGATGGCGGCTTGAAACAGCGCGATGTCGAGAAAGTGATCGACACCGCGGTGGCGATTGAGCGTCAGTCTCGTGCCGGCGATGGCGTTAAGCGCGGCGGCCGCGCTGTCTTCAATGCTCTGCCACGCGAGATTGCCGCCTTCAAAGGCGGCTTGCCGCACGCGCCGGTCGGGATGGTCCATCAGCGAGCGGCGGTGCGACATGGGCTTTGTTTCGCGCTTGCCATCGGGAAAGACCATATCGAATTCGAGCTTGGCCGAAACCGTGTCATATAACCGGCCCCAAGCTTGGATGCCGTCGATGCCAAGGTCGGTGGCGAGAACTTCTTTCTCCGCCGTCATGGCGCGGCGCGCTTCCTCGCGCACGCGATTCAAATAATTCGCCGCGCCGGCGAGAGTCGGTTTGGCGCACAACCCGGCGAACTCGCCGTCGCTGCTGTCTTTCAACGCCCGCAGCAGTTCGATTCGCACTTTGGCGAGCTCGGCGCGGGTGCGCGTCAGCTCGGCTTCTTCTTTTTGGTAGCTCTCAT
>CAYZJE010000009.1:0-27980 GCA_964478485.1 uncultured Syntrophobacter sp.
GCAATACCGTTCATGGTTCGAGAACCTCACCACGAACGGTATTGCTCGATCGCGAATTCAACTACTTATCCGTTCGCCCTGAGCGTGTCGAAGGGCTCCGAGTGAATTGCGACACAGTCTCTCAAGGGGGAAGGAATCGGATTCGGAGTGTTCAGTGCAAATTGATTTTTTCAACTTGCCGCTGCCAGCAGCCTTTCGTGCCCCTTCTTCGAGATCGGCGCCAGTTCATTCGTGATCAGCGTCCAGCTCTCGCCGTTGTCTTCGCTGCAGAACACTTCGCCGCCGGTGGTGCCGCCGAAGATCGCGCAGGTGCCGTTGGCTTCTTCCAAACAGAGCGCGCCGAACTCATGCTTCAAGCTTGCCGGCAGGCCGCCGCCGAGCCGCTGCCAGTTTTTGCCGCAATCTTTGCTGCGGTAGATTTTTCCCTCGGCGCGCGCCTCCGGTCCGGCCTTGCGCCAGGTTTGCGGGTTATGTTCCGCTGCCGCGACGAACATCATGTCAGGATTTTTCGGATTCCAGGCAAAGCCGTCGGGATAAACGTCAGGCGCCCAGTCGGGACAGGTCCAGCGCTGCCAACTGCTGCCGCCGGTATGGGTGACATACAGTCCCGCACCGCCAGTGACATAGATACTCTGGGGATCGCGCGGATCGATCAAGCAGCGGTGCACGTCGTAGAAATGTTCCACGGGACGATTCTTGTCCTTCATCAAACCGACGGTGTTGAGCTCGTGCCAGCTCTTGCCCAGGTCAGCGCTTTTCAGAAAAGCGCCTTGTTCGACACAGGCATAAAGCGTGTGCGAATCACGCGGGTCGAAGGTAATAAATTTCGTATGAGCAATATGCGGCGGCGCGGGGAATGACCACTGCGAAGCGGTCGGCACTTGGCGCAGCGCGGGAACTTCGCTCCATTGTTTTCCCAGGTCTTCGCTGACGAATAGATGGGCTGGCTGTGTCCCGGCATAAACGCGCACTCTGTCGTCGACGACGTGCGCGGCCAGGCTGTAGACATCGTGGATGGTCATGCCGTTATCGCGCCGGTCCCAGGTCTTGCCGCCGTCGGCGCTGGCGTGGATCGAGCCGAAGAACGCGCCGGCGAACATGGTGCCGGTGGTTTTTTCGAAGATGATCGAGCTGATATGCTGCCCGCGCAGCGCGCGCTGAGTTTCGCGCCAGCCGTCGCCGCCACGTTCGAAGCGCACCAGGCCGTCTTGAGTGCCGACCCAAAGTTGGCGCGAGCGCTCTGCCGCTGAATAGACATTGGAACCGCCATGTGAAAGTCCGATCGCCATATTGACCTCCTCTCGCCTGCTGCAAACAGCAGCCTGTTTAAATTAGAGCGTACTGTATCAGTCTCGCTTTGCGCCGGTCAATGGTTGCGCGAGGCGGCGCGGTACCACGGCCGCTCAATTCGCTCGTTGATCGCGGCTTCATAAATAGCCTGTACGCCGGGCGGTGATTTTGATTGGCAAGAAATCGGCTGTCTTGGGGGTTTAGCGTGGCGCCGGGTCTACCCCGACGGACAAGACGGAAAGACAATTAACCCGCATCATTGCTTTGCCGCTTACTTCCTAGATTTCTCCCGTTGAATCAGACGCACAAGCTTACGAAACGGTGGGCGGAGAGTCTTGTCTAAATGCCGCGCGAATTCGCCGCTGAGCTGGTGGCGACGAATCAAGCCAATCACGTCGGCCAGGTCTTGGGCGCGCAAAATATTCGTGCTGCCGCTCTGCAGCTTCATGCCGATCAGGTCGACCAGTGTTACAGTGGTAATTCCGTCGATTTCAAGCGTGCCCCTCAATGGCAACTTTACGTGCTCCGGTAGCACAAGCTGGACCTGCACGCCGTGCTTAATGAAAGCCTTCGCCATTTTGTCGAATGCAAATCCATTGCGGGTTAACAGATTGGCCAACGGTTGGAGGGGAGGGTCCACGAAGACGTCGACACCTTTGGTCGTGCGCACATGGCCATGCAAAACGACCGCAACGCCGCCGATAACGACACCCGGAATGCCGGCATTGCGCATAAGGCGGGAGATTTCGCGCGCGGTATCGAGAACGGTTCCGCGTTTTTCCAAAATGAGCAGAGCCTCGTCACGGAGGTTGATGCCATTAATTCGTTTTCTCGCCGCAGTGACGGATCGCATGTTCTCAGTCCAGTAGCCGACACCTGACACTTAACCCAATTCCGTCGACAGTGACCCATAGTAGCATGCCTTTGCGGCGGGTGAATAGAACGCTGCTTTTCACCTTGAGCGTTGCCAAATAAACGATGCATTTCGCGTACGGGGTATTAAACCCGCACGCGACCAAAGGGGATGCTCGCCCCCTTTGGATTCCCCATTTGATGGTGCCCGCAGCAAGCTGCGGGGAATGTTTAGATTCAAAAGGGCAATTGCCGGGACGCATCCATTCACGGATTATTTCGGCGCGGCGGCTTTTCTCCGGCCGATAGCGGCTTCGGCGCGCGGGCTGATGGCGCGCTCGACGGCGACGTTGAGCAGCGCGGGTTTGCCGCTTGCTATGGCTCGCTGCAATGCCGGTACTAAATCCTCCGCACGCTCGACAAACTCTCCGTAGCCGCCCAAGCCTTTGACCACTTCATCATAGCGGGTTTGCAATAGATCGGTCGCGACCGGACGGCCATAGAGGCCCAACTGGATTTGCCGGTCGATGCCCCAGGCGGAATCGTTGCCGATGATCTCGACGATGTTGAGCTTATGGCGCACCGCGGTGTCGAACTCCATGGCGTTGAAGCCGAAAGCGCCGTCACCGCTGAGCACGAACACGCGCGAGTCGGGATATGCCACCTTTGCCGCGAGAGCCGAGGGCAATGACGAGCCCAACATGCCCAAGCTCGACACGTTCAACCAGCGCTTGGGTTTGAGCGCGGGTAAATAGGATCGGCCGAAGTGGCAGAAGTCGCCGCCGTCGAAGATCAGGCAGTCGTCGGGCCGGAGAATGGATTTAAGCGTCTTGTGCACGAACAGAGCATGCATCGGCATCGTGCGGTGAGTCAAATCTTCCGCCCACTTCGATTGCGCCGCGCGCACGGCGCGCAGCTCGTCCAACCACGGCAGATCTTGCCACTTATAGTTTGCCGCTTCCGTCGTCATCTGGTCGAGGACGCTGGCGACATCGCCGACCATGCCTACCTCGACGCCGCGATTGCGGCCGATTTCCAGCGGCGATGGATCGATCTGAATGATTCTCGCGTTGGCCGCAACATGGGGCGGCTGGCAAAAGCCGATGGTGAAGTCTTGCTTGCGGCCGAGCAACACGACGACATCCGCCTCGCGCAGCTTCGCTGCGGCGCGGTTGAGGCCGCGTTCGAAATAGCCGAAGACATAAGGGTGATCGTCGCCGACGAGCCCGCGCGCTTGCTCTTCGTTCACCAGCGGCAAGCGCGTCGTTTCGATGAAGCGCTGTAGCGATTCGCCGGAAAGTGTGTAGCCGGCGGCAGTGCCGGCGATGAGCAAAGGTTTTTGCGCTTGGCTTAACAGCGCGACCGCTTTGCGCACTAGCCCAGGGTCGGTCAGCTGCGGCGCCATTGGCCGATAGCCTTTCCGCTCGATGAACACGACTTCATCTTCCTCGACGCTTTGTTCCTGAATGTCGACGGGAATGGTCAGATGCACCGGACCGCGCCGGCCGCTAAACGCCAAGCGCATGGCGCGGGCGATGAACTCCGGTATTCGTTTCACGTTATCGACCAGGAACGAACCTTTGGTCACCGGCGCGGCCATGTGGACTTGGTCAATCTCCTGCTGGCCACCGCGCCCCAAGTCGTGCATATCGGCTGAGCCGGCGATGGAAATCACCGGCGCCTCGGTGTGCATCGCATTGGTCAGGCCTGGGATCGCGTTGGCGAAACCTGGTGTTGTGTACATACACACGCCCGGCTGCTCGGTGAGGCGGCTCCACGCATCCGCCATGTGCACCGCCGCCTGCTCGTGGCGCGTGTCGATGATGCGAAAATCCTGGTCCGCCATGACATCCAGGACCGGCAGAATATGGTCGCCGGCCAAGCCGAAAATATTTTTGACGCCTTCGAGCTTGAGCGCTCTACAAATTAGATGACTTCCCGTGACTCGGGCCATGATCTCCTCCTGTGACTTTGCACTGTCACGGCTGTGGTCAAGTCGTTAATTTCGAGTTTCAATTTTGTGCCGCCGAACTAGGGTCGGATTGTTTCAACCACAGAGTACCTAATGCAGCATCGCCGCAACTGAGGAAGATTGGCCGCAAAGAACGCAAAGGCCACAAAAGGGACGTAGGGGCGACCGGCTGGTCGCCCTTCGGATCGGCGACGCAGAAGTTTTGCGCAGGCCGCGCAAATTCTCCAGCATCGAAAACAACTCGGACTCGGATATTCCTCTCGCCAAGACGCAAAGACGCCAAGTTCGGAATCGTTGTCATTTCGACCCTTGGGAGAAATCTTTCTCAGATCCCTCGTGTCCCCTCGGGATGACGGGCATCGCCCGTCACCTTTGCGCCTTAGCGCCTTTGCGAGAGATATTCCGAGATTTGGTTGCGGCTTTGCCACGCTAGGTGCTCTGTGGTGTAAAAGTTCCCCATCGGTAACGCTTGTAAGCCTCGTGGTGAAGAAACTAATCCAACTGCACATCCACGACGACGAACTCGTCTTTTGCCAGCGCTTCCTTGAAGACCGGCGTCAGCTCCGCTTTCTTCGTCACGCTGAAGCCTTTGGCGCCATAGAGCGCGGCGAGCTTGGCTAAGTCTGGGATAAAAAGTTCGGTGCCGATGATCCGGCCACCGTAATGTTTTTGCTGGTCGCGTTTCATGCCGCCGTAGGCGTTGTTGCGCAGGATCAACACCATCACCGGGATATCATGATAGCGGGCGGTGGCGAGCTCTTGCTGTTCCATCATGAACGAGCCGTCACCGGTGACGCAGATGACCCGGGCGTCGGGGCGGCCGATCTTCACGCCATAGGCGGTGGCCAAGGCGGTGCCGATGGCGCGGAACTCGCCGGCGTGAATGATCGGCGTCGTCGAGTCGATGTTGCGCAGCGTATCGCCGGTCATGCCCGAGGTGGTGAGGATTTCATTTCCTTTGAGTTGCTCGTTGAGCGCGCGCAGCACGGTGGCGTAGGTCAAACCCTGCTGGCTCATGGTTTCATCGAGCTCGCTTTGCCAGGCCTGCTTAGCGCGCTGAATCTGTTCCGCCCGATCGGCGGTTTTTTTCGCCGGCAGGGCGTTGACGCGGTCGATGATCGCGCGCAGCGCGGTCTTGGCATCGGCTTGGATCGCGATCTCGGTGGGATAATTGCGGCCGAGCTGTTCGGGATCGAGATCGATCTGAATAATTTTGGCGCGCTCGGGGACCGTCTTGTAGCCAAAGCCGAGGGTCGTGCCTTCGCTGAAGGAGGTGCCGATGGCGAGGAGCAGATCGGCGTCCTGGAAAAATTGCCGCGCGTAGGGTCTGCCGCCGTTGCCAAGGCAGCCGAGAGCAAGGGGATGATTTTCCGGAAACACGCCTTTCGCCGTGTAGCTGCTGGCCACCGGCGCCGAGAGCAATTCGGCGAGCTCGCGAACCTCATCCTGGGCGTCGGACCAATCGACGCCGGTGCCGACCAAGATGACTGGCGCGCGGGCGTCGAGCAAGCGATCGACGGCGGCGGCGACGGTGCGGCTATCGACCGCCGGCGCGGCGGGATTCGCCGTCGGCGCGAAACTCAGCGGCTCCGGCAGATGGGTCTCTTGCAAATCCTCCGGGATGCAGAAAAACACCGGCCCTTGGCGGCCGCGCGTGGTCTGGTGAAACAGAGAGTCCAGCACCGAGCCGAGCTCTTCGACGCGCGCGAGCCTAGTGCTTTGTTTGGTGATCGGTTGGAAAAGCCGCACATGTTCCATGCCGTGCCAGGAAGCCCAATGGCCTTTGGCCGAAGATGCGGTGCCGATATCCGACGAAATGACAAACAGCGGCACCGCTTCTTTGTAGGCCTGCGCCACGGCGGTGACGATGTTGGTCGCGCCACCGCCGGCGGAAACCAGACAGACCGCCGGCTGCTTGGTCGCGCGGGCGTAGCCAAGCGCCATGTTGCCGGCGCCGCCTTCGTGCTGCGCGTTGATAAAGCGCAACTCGGGATGCTTGGCGATGGCGTCGCCGAAGGGAAACAAAGTATGGGCGAGCACGCCAAATATGTGGCGGACGTTTTGCGAGATCAGATATTCGACCACGGTATCGGCAAGATTGGGTCCGGACATGAGAACCTCCTGACGGGTGATAGGTCTGAGTAATTCAGGCGCGGCGGAAAAGCAACCCACATTCAATGGAGAATGGGAAATAGAAGATTCGGATTCGGATTATTTCCCGCCAAGACGCCAAGACGCAAAGTTAAGAAAGAATAATTTCCGAACTTTGCGCCCCTTCGATTCTACTCAGGACATGCTTGGCGGGAGTACCTCCGAGTTCCTTACGGTCTTGCTGCGCCGGTTGGTTCGGCGTGCATGTCGTGGCGCACGCCCAAGCGGCGGCCGAAGTGGCGGACGAGTAGCGCACCCGTGACGGTGAAGGCGATGATGAAGATGCTGATGATGCTGGCGGCCTCGCGATTGCTGACGGCGGTGGATGACATTTCCAAGGCCATGAGCGACAGCGTCATGGTGTCGCGCGAAGCGAGCAGGATGATGCTGCTGGTGGCGCCCGACGCGGTGACGAAATTCATCACGGCCAAGAGTATCAATGTCGGCATTAGCAGCGGCAGCCAGATTTTTAAATAGGTCCTTATCCAACCGGCGCCCGAAACCCGCGCCGCTTCCTCCATGTCAGCGCCGACCTGAACCAACACGCTTTTCATGATGTTCACGCCGGTAGTCTTGCCCTGAAGCAGGACGACGATGATGAGCGCCCAGATAGTGCCGAATAGTAGATTCAAGCCGGGCGTGCCGATGAACACCCAGAGAAGCCCCAAGCCGGCGAGGATGCCGGGGATGGCGCCGGCGCTCCAGATGATCAGGTCGAGAAGTTTTCGGCCCGGCAACTTGGTGCGCACGATGATATAGGCGGTGACCGAAAAGATCAGTGGACTGCAGACGGCGGCGGAAATGGCGAGCACCAGTGTCGTGCGCAGCGATTTGACGAAAACCGGGTCCGTCAAGATCAGTCGCCAATGCTCCACCGTGAAGCCCAACTGAAAATAGCCGATGCGCTGCATGAAGCTGCCGAGGACGAGAATGCATAACGGCCCAACGGTCAAAAGCAGCAGTAACAAACCGATGACGACGAACGCGGCATAATTGCCCTTGCCGAGATCGATCAGGCCGGGTCGGAAGCTGCCGGTGACGGTGGTGTAGCGGCGCCGCTCCAAAATCCAGCGCTGCAGCGGAATGATCAGCGCGATCATCAAGAGCGTCAGACTGGCTAGCACGGTGGCTTCGCCGTAGTTGGGAATGGCATTGCGCACCAAAGAATAAACTTTGGTCGAATAAACGTAAAAGCCAAAGGGCACGCCCAATAGATATTCGGTTTCGAAAGACTGAAAGATGCGCAGGAGCTGGAGCGCGAATACCATGATCATCGGCGAAATCATCAGCGGCAGGGTTACTTTGAAGAGCGTGCGCAAATTACTCGCGCCGCCGACCCGGGCGGCTTCTTCCAGAGTCGCGTCCATGTTGCGAAACGCCGGCGTCAGCAGCATGACTTTGATCGAGATGCCGTGGCCCATCAGATTGGCCCAGACGATGCCGGGAACGCTAAAAATATTGAACGGACCCTGATCGAGGCTGAAGATATTTTTCAGCGCGACATTGATCATGCCGATATCCGGATCGAGCAAGGTAATCCAGGCGATCGTCGTCGGCAGCGCCGGCACCATGTAGGAGACCCAAAACAAAAATTCCACAGTCCGGCTGCACGGGATCTTGGTGCGCGCGAGCAGCCAGGCGATGGTCACGCCGACGGGGAAACTGACGCTCACAGTCATCGACCAGATGAGCAGCGAATTGCCCAGCGAGCGCACGAGGCCGGGGCGTTGCAAGGCGTTGACCCAATGGTCGATGCCCCAGCGGCGCGGCTCGACGAACCAATCGCCGGCGGCGTTAAAACTGTTGATCAACAGTAAAATGACCGGCCAGATGAGAAAATAGCCGAGGACGATGATCACCGCCGCCATGATGAAGTGGCCGCGGGTCAGGCGCGGCGCGGCAATGGGGTGCGGCATGCTTAGCTGATCTATGGTGGAGGATTGATCCATTAGCGCTTCGCCGGTTTAAGGTCGAGGATGGAGGATGGAGGATCGTCATCGTCGAGGATGGATGATCGAGGATGGAAGATGGCAATCCTCGATTCGCTATCCTCTATCCTCCATCCTCGACTATTTTTGCCTCGACTCCCAGATTTTAAATGCCCACTTCTGCACTTCTTCCTGCTTCTCGCCCATGGCCGGATCGGCGTCGGGAAAGGCGTACTCTTTGCCGAAGCCGCGCCGCTGTTGCGGCAAGACTTCGCCGAAGGGCACGTCGTTGCGCAACGAAGCGCGGTCGAGGTTGGGAATCGAATTGTGGGTGGCGGTTTGGCCTTCCTTGGACAAAAACCAGTTGATGAAAAGCTTCGCCGCGTTGGGATGCGGCGCGTTGGCGAAGGCCGAGATGCAACAGCCGGAGCCCGAAGCGCGCAACACGCCCTGCTGCTTGATCATGACGTGCGGTTTGATCGGCAAGCCTTTGCGCGCCAGGGCTATGTACTCCTCGGTGCCGGTGGCGATGAAATGGATCGGGAAGCGGCCATTGACCAGCCAGGTCTCCAAGATTCTGCGGTCGTCGCTGAAGGTCACACCGGCGCCGGTGATATAGCGACGCACCCAATCGGGACCGCGGTCGGGCTCGAAATAGCTGTCGATCATCTGGCGAATGCCGGATGGATCGCCCATCCCTTGGCCGGCAATCTTACCTTTCCATTTCGGATCAAAAATGTCGGTCTGTTTGGCAAGCGTGGCGATTTGCGCCTCTTTGATCTTGTCGGTGTTGTACCAGGCTTCGTATTGGTCCTCTAAGCCGGCGTGATAAATGAGCGCGAACTTGCCGAACTTGTCGGCGTACATGTGGCGCTTCTTATACCAGGCCGACATATCGAGGACGTCGGGATGAATCAACAGCGGGGCGAGAGGCACCAGCGATTCGGAGGGTACGAGCCGCTGCTGATTTTCCCGCGAGCTGATCAGCGCGACGTCGATGGTATGCTTGCCGGCCTTGCGCTCGGCCAAGACTCGATTGACAGTGTCGGTGGCATTGCCAGTGGAGACTTCTACTTTGACGTTGAATTTTTTGCTGAACATATCGACTACCGGCCGATACTGGCGCGACGGCGCGCCGCCGGAAGCAATCGATAGGATTCCTTCCTGCTGGGCCGCGGCGGCGAGCTTGGACCATTCCTGCTCGAAGTTGGCCGGCGCGGCGGCGCCGAAGGCGGCAGTCGCGGTGAAGACCAGTAGGGTTGGGAGGAGAGATCCGACCGATCCGACGGATCGGTCGGATAATCTTCGCAGTCCCAAGTACTCGCTAGCAGACTTTAGTAGACTGTTCATAACATCTCCTTACTCCACTTTGTGCGACCAGTCCGACGACCAGGCGCTGTGGCCGTCGGCGCGTAGCTTGAGCCAAACTTTACTGCCTTCGTCAATGGGCTGATGGCGCTCGCCGTAAATGAGCACCGTGCTTTGACCGTCGACTTCTACTTGATACTCGATTCTTTCACCGACGAACAGCGCCGCCTGAGCTTTGCCGCCGATCATGCCGGCCGGCGGCGTCGATCCGTGGGCGGGCAGGATTTCGACATCCTCCGGGCGCACGCCAATATAAACCGCGCCGCCGGTTTTGATCCCTTCGGGATTGTAGGTGCGGCCGAAGACCACGCAGTCGGGCGCGCCTTCGAGCGCGATGGCGAGTTGACCTGACGGGTTGCCGCTTTGCACTTTGCCTTTGAACAGCAAAGTGCGGCCGACGAAATCGCGGACAAATTCATTCGCCGGCTCTTCGTAGAGCAAGCGTGGGTCGCCCTGCTGTTGGACCACGCCGAAATTCATCAGCGCAATGCGATTGGACAAACTGAGAGCTTCGATTTGATCGTGGGTGACGAACAGCATGGCGATGTTCAAGCGCTTCTGCAAAAGCTTCACGCCGATGCGCATCTGCTCGCGCAGCTTGGCGTCCAAGTTGCTGAACGGCTCGTCGAGCAGCAGCACGCGCGGTTCGGTGACCAGGGCGCGGGCGAAGGCGACGCGCTGCTGCTGTCCACCGCTTAAGAGCGGTCCAGGACGATCCTCGAATCCCGATAAGCCGACCAGATCGAGCGCTTTCAGGACGCGATCATTAATTTCGTTTCTGGGAAAGCGGCGCGCTTTGAGCGGGAACGCCACGTTCTCGGCGACGGTCATATGCGGCCAGATCGCGTAGGACTGAAAAACCATGCCGACGTTGCGTTTGTCGGGTGGCATGAACATGCGCTTCGAGGTCAGCACCACGCTTTGCTCGCCGAAGAAAATATCGCCGGCGTCCGGATGCTCAAGACCGGCGACCATGCGCAAGGTCGTCGTCTTACCGCAGCCGCTCGGGCCGAGCAAGGTGAGGATTTCGCCGTCGTTGATGTCGACGGAAAGATTTTTGACGGCTGGGTTGGCGCCGCCGGGATAAGTTTTCCACAGGCCGCGCAGGCTCACGGCGACTTTGGCGTTAGCACCCTTCGCTAAACTCGTAGACGTGGCGATCGCCATGGTGGTGTTTCTCTTACACGAAAATTTGGCGGTACTCTAGAGGGAATCGGCGGGCGGGTTTAAAACCCGCCCCTACGAAGGCGGAGGCGGGAATGCTGCGCGGCTAATTCCGGAATCTTGGTGTAGGGGCAGGTTTGAAACCTGCCCGTCTTAGAAGCCCTTTGCTTCTTCTTTCATGTAGAAGCCGAGTTTTTTCATCGCCGGCCAATCGTCGATGGAGAACAGGATTGTATCGTCGTTATTCGTGTTTTCGTGATGGTGCCAGCTCCACGCTGGGACGGCGAAGATGTCGCCTTTGGCATATTCCAACCGTTCGCCGTCGATGACGACTACACCGCACCCTTCGAAGGCGAAGTAAAAGGTCGTGCTGTTGTGGCGGTGCGCCATGGTTTTTTGCTTTTTAGATAGCAACTGCGCTTGCCAGGCGATGGTCGGCAGGGTAGGACCGCCGTCAACCGGACTGGCGAGCATGATCAGTAAGCCTTCAAAGGGATCGCTTTCGCGGTTTTCTCTGAGCGCCGTCAACGCCGCGTGGGTGTCGGCCCACGGATAGCGCATGGGCGGCAGCGGGAGAAAAAAGGGGTCGGGAGTCTTTGAATTCAGGACTCCCGACCCCTTAACCGAAATCGGCCGCGCCAAACCCAGAGTGCGCTGGCCGTAGCCTGCCGGCTTTTTGACTTCTTCGTAGGGCTCGTCATTGGGCATGCGTTCGTTGATATTCACATTGGGATTATAACCGTTGTCGTAGCCGTCGATCCAAATCGCCGGCGTAGAGTCTTTGTTCCAATGATCGTGAAAAGTCCACGCGGGGCTAATGACGACGTCGCCGCGCTCCATCGGGTAGGCTTCGTATTCGCAAACGAAGACCGCGTCCTTCGGCGCTTCGCAGACCAGCCGCGTCTCGCTGCGCAAATTGCGATGCGCTTGGGTGCGCTCGCCGGGCATTAAAATCTGCGCGTTCATCCAGATCGGAAACTTTTTTGCTTCGATGCCGACTACGGAACGCATGCCGGTCATGCCATTGGGCCCGACCGTGACGATCTCGCCGGAGCGCTTAAGGCCGCGGTAGATGCCTTCCCATTTCCAGTGCGCCGCGGTTTTGCCTTCACGCGCGGTGGCGCGCTTGTCGCGCTTGAGCCCCGCGCCGACCAGATGGTGCGCGCCGAGAAAACGTTCGAGGTCTTCGTGGGTGGTGCCGACGTCGGTCATGGCCTAGCTCCATTCTAAAACGTTCAAGCCGTTCAAGCCGTTCAAAAAGTTCAATTCGTTTCCGGATTAGGTTTATCTATTTATCTAAGTGAAAATATCTCACGCAGTTATCGACCAAGATCGCGCGCCGTTCGTTTTCTGGCACGCCGGCGAAGTCTTCGGCCAAATGTTTCTGCGAATTGGGAAACTCGCTGGCGGCGTGGGCAAAGTCCGTGCCCCACATGATTTTGTCGACGCCGATGCTATGGCGCCGTTTGACACCCACCGGGTCGTGCAAGAATCCCCAGTAGTTGCGGTCCTTCAAGTATTCGCTCGGCATCCGTTCGAGCTTCGGCAGTCCCCAGTTGTCATGGATCATGCCGATGTAGCGCCGATAATGATCGTCGACTTGCCAAAGCCCATACTCGAACCAGCCGACCATGGTTTCCGCCCAGTACAACTCCAATTTTGGAAAACGGTCCCAAACTCCGGCGAAGGCCATCTGCAGCGGCGCGGTCATGGCGTCGTTGGTGAAGCGGGTGAAAAATTTAAACGCATCTTTCTGATGGACATCGTGGCCGGGGTTTTTTGCGTAGAGATAATCGGGCTCGCCCTTCCCAGAACCCATGGTGCCGGTGTTGTGGTTGGAGAGCGCCATGCCGAGATCGAGAGCGGCGGTCCAGAACTTGTCGTCTTCTAACGTCGGATAAGTTTTGCCGCTCGGATAGCGATCGAGTTTCACGCCCTTTATGCCAAGTTTGGCGCATTGCTCCATCTCTTTGATCGCGTCATCGACACCGGTCGTTGGCAGGGTGCCCATGCACACCAGGCGGTCCGGTGCCGGCGCGCTATATTCTTTGCCCAGAAACTCGTTGTAGGCGCGGATGCAGTCGCGGTACAAATCGTCGTCTTTGGTCTGGCGCAACACAAAAGTAATTTGCGAAAACAGAATCTCGCAGTCGATGCCGTCCTGATCTTGTTCGGCGAGCCGCTGCTCCGGCGTTCCCGTGCCGGCGCAGGTCTCGAAGGTCGGCACTTGCTTGGCGAGTTCTGCGTGCGGTACGCGCACGCTGCGGGTGATGCCAATGGTGTTTGGCTTGCCACCGTCAATGACCACGGCGTCGGAGCCGTTGGGCATTTTCACCCGCTTGGGCGCGCGCTCGCGGTGCTTCGCCTGGACGCGCTCGCGCCAGATGTCGGGATTCAAATCGATATGACCGTCGCCGGAAATGCATTTGTACTGCCGTGCCATGGGAAAATATCCATCCTTAAGTTTCGATACAGTTTTTAAACTAGATTGAAGTTTCGCTGTCAACCCATCTGAAGAAAGGGGTCGGGAGTCTTTGAATTCAGGAATCCCGACTCCTTACACTATCTTTCTGCCGAATCTTTTTTGCGTTCTTTGCGCCCTTTGCGGTTAATCATCCGAATCCGATTACTTCGGCTGCCAGAACGC
The DNA here is from genome assembly GCA_964478485.1 of uncultured Syntrophobacter sp. GTDB lineage: Bacteria > Desulfobacterota > Binatia > UBA9968 > UBA9968 > DP-20. The sequence continues at coordinate 13,373 of CAYZJE010000009.1, forward strand.
GGTGGTCTCTTGCAGCTTGTTCATGTCGATATCGACACCGAGCCCTGGACGGTCGGAGACGTGGAGCGTGCCTTGCTCGACGGTCAATCCCGACGCTGGGTCATCGTTCAAGCTTTCGAACTCGCCGATTTCGGCGCCGGCGAACAAGTTCCCAATCGACGCGCAGAAGTGGAGCTGCAGCGCTTCCATCAATTGGCTGCCGGCGGTGCTACCAACGTGAACGCCGACGTTGGCGGCGCTACACACCGCGGCGATCTCCCGGGATTTGTAGTAGCCGCCCATTTTCCAGATTTTTATGCTGACCGCGTCCATGGCGTCGGCGTCGATCAAGCGCAGCGCGTCGGCCGAGGTGGTCACCCCTTCGTCGGCCATGATCGGAATGTTCACATGTTTTCGCACAAAGGCCATGCCGCGCACGTCGTCTTGCCGGACCGGTTGCTCGACGACGACGAGATTGCAGTCGGTGAGCTGGTTTAAGATTTTGACGGCGTGCATCGGTGTGTAGGCTTGATTGGCGTCGACGGAGATGAAGACATCCTCGCCGAGCGCGTCGCGGGTAGATTTGACGGTTTCGATATCGCGCTGGTCGTCGAGGCCGATCTTGATTTTGACATAGCGATAGCCGCGCTCGACCAGAGCGAGCGCCTCAGCGGCGGTTTCCTTGGGCGGCTTGAGGCCGAGCATACGCATCACTGGCACTTCGCGCCGGCAGAGACCGCCGAATAAATTATACAGCGGCGTCCGCATGCGTTTGGCGTGAAGATCGAGCAGCGCTTCTTCGACCGCGAATTTGAGCTGCGGATTGCCGCCGACGGCGTAATCGATCTTTTGCATGACCGCGGGGACGCCGACAATCTCGTCGGCTTTGAGCAACGGCGCCACGGCGCCGTGCAGCAACGCTTCGGCGGTGGCCGGTGATTCGCCGACAACGAGCATCGCCGGCATGTAGCCGTAGCCGGTCACGCCGTTGTCGTCCGTGAGGCCAACGACGGTGGCTTCGATGTCGCCTTTGGTGTAGCGCGCGGTCTTCCAAACCGTGGCCCGGCGCAAGGTCGCGCGCCAGCTTTGCACCTTGGTGATTTTTAGCGGCGCGGAATCTTCCACGCTATTGTTCTTGGTTGTTGGTGTCATGGTTTTTTCTCCTTAAGGCGAATCCGCTCGCGTCGAAACGCTTGCTGAACCAGGTTATCGGAGTCCTTCGACCAGGCTCAGGACGAACGGAGGGGATTTGATAGTACTGATGATGTTCCGTTCTGCTGAGCTTGTCGAAGCATGAAGCTCTCGAAGCATTCCTAATCTTTTTCAGCAACCGGCTAGCGTTTGAACACCGTCTTGAAAAATCCTTCCTTTTCGAGTTTGCGCGCGATGGTTAGATCGAACACTTGCGCGATGGTCGCTTTCTTGGCGAGCGGCTCGCGCTCGCCGATCTCGTCCATCAAGTCTTGGAAGCTCTTGGCGTCGGGTTCGATGTTTTCGGCATAAAAGTCGTTGGCGATAAAGTCATAGGCTTTATTCAGCACGTCGGTTTCGTTGGACTTCATGTAGCGCGCCAACGCTTTGATGCCTTCTTCCCGGTTGCGTTTGAAACGGGCGATGCCTTCGATGAAGGCTTTGAGAAATGCCTCGGCGGTGGTGGGATTTTCGCGCAGGAATTTACCCGACACCATCGGGCCGAGATAGGGGTAATTCAAATTGAGCTGCATCAGCACCGGAAAGCCGAGCTTGGCCAGCCGCAGCCCCGACATGAAATCCATCGCCGCCGCCTGCACGGCGCCCGATTGTAATGCGGCCAAGCGCTGTGGCGAGCCGCCGATTTGCATCATGGTCACGTCTTTGTCGGGGTTGATGCCGAGCTTACGCAGAGCGAGCTGCGAGCCGTAGGCGCTCACGTCGCCGATGCGATTGATACCGATCCGGCCGCCGACCAGATCCTTGGGAGTTTTGATGTTCTTCGCCGCGATTAAACTATAGGGAAAAATCTTCGAGGTGACACCCAGCATGCGGACATCGCCGCCGCGCAAGATCGCCGTCACGGTTTCGGCGATGCCGTTTTGCGCCGCCTGGGCCTGACCGGCAATCATCGCTTGAAGCAGCACGCTGCCGCCTTGGATAAAAACGAGCTTGCCATCCAAATTGTATTTCTCGTAAAGCCCGACGTCACGGGCAAACCAAAGCGGAGTAAACTGACTGCTGGTGGTCGGATAGGCGATGACGATGCTTTCCAGCGCGCGGGCCGGAGCAAACGACAACAGGCACGCCATGAGTCCCAAAATAGCCGGGAGGAAAGGCTTGCTGATCTTCATGAGTGCAACTCTACTTTTCTTTCTTAAACGCGCCGAATCCCGGTCGATACTGGCCTTCGATAAACTGCTTGATGCCCTGCTCTTTCCACGCGCCGCCCTGTAGAAAAGAAAGCTGGTCGCTTTTCGCCGAACTGTAACTCAAAGCGGTCTCGTAGTCGGGAATAAGCAGGCTGTCGCGGTAGGCGTCTTTACAAGCGCGGAGCGCGAGTGGGTCTTTTTCAGCGAGCTTCTTGGCGAGCTTGTTTGCTTCGTCCATCAACGACGATCGCGGCACCGAAAAGGTCACAAAGCCAATTTCCGCGGCCCGTTTGCCGTTGAATGTATCGCCGGTAAGGATGTAATAGACCGCATCGCGCACGCGCATGATCTGCGATATTTGCTTGCTGACCGGGCCACCCGGGAAATGGCCGAAGTTCACTTCGGAGAGTCCAAAGGTGGCTTCGTCCGCGGCAATCGCGATGTCGCAACCGGATACGATTGAGAAAGCGCCGCCGAAGCAGAATCCATTGATCGCTGCGATAGTGGGAACAGGAAAGGCGCGCAAGATGCGCACGCGCCACTCCAACGCCTTTTCCAACAACCGCTCGAACTCCATGCGCTCGCGCTGTTCATAAAAAAACTCTTTTAGATCCTCACCTGCGGAAAAGCTCTCGCCGGCGCCGGTCAGGATAAGCACCCGCAAGTCCTTGTCAAATCTTAGCTCGTTCAAGACTTCGACCATCTCATGATGAAGCTTTGGGTTCATCGCATTGCGCTTATTGGGCCGGTTGAAAGTGATCGTCGCGATGTTGTCCCGGCGGTCCACTAAAATGGTTTCATAATTTGCCATATGAGCGCCCTTTTTTGTTTTTGTGCTCGCCGATAGTAGTCGATTAGTTTCTCGACTTCACCCAGCGCGCGCGGCTCTGTGAAAGTCCCAAGCCCGCCAGCATCGCGGCCATGCGAATCGGCGTGCCGATGCCTTCGACTACCGGCACGCCGAGCTGTTCTTGGAGCCAATCCGGCTTGATGTGCACCGGACATTGGCTGATGCCCATGGGATAAATCACTTCCGCGCCTTCCTTGACCAGCCGTTTGGCTTCGCTGACGAAATTATTGACGACCTCGTCGTGATGGGCCGCCAAGTCCGGCAAGTCGAAACCGCTCACGCCGAAGCCGACGATGCGCTCTTCCATGCCGTAACGGCGAATAATCGCCCGCGAAAAACTAACCAAACTTTGATGATAGACCATCACGCCGAAACGGTCGCCGATCAGCGAGGCAACGTGCAGGCAGGCTTCGGTGGGCCCAACGACGGGAATGTCGACGGCCGATTTGCCGCCATCTACACCCAAGTCGAGCGTCCCCAATGGCACCACGGCGTCATAGCCGTCTTTTTCGGCGCGTTTGAAGGCGTCGATAAACGCCGGCGCGACTAACTGAATTTCGGTCGGCGTCATGCCGTAAAAATAGGGGCTGGCGGCGACGTCGACGATGCCGACTTGAATCTCCGCGGTGGAATAGGACAGCGCCACATCGGCGCGCCGTTTGTGTTCTTCGGGCGGATAGCCGCCGATGATGAATGCTACTCTGATCATGACAACTCCTTTGGGAGAATTGGGTTGGGTGATCGCGGCTCTTTAACCAAGGTTCAGGAGCTCGCGCGCATTAGTAGAAAAAATTCTAGTTAAGTCCGTTTCGCTCAAACCCGAGTCTTGGACGACGCCGACGGCGTGTTCCACATATTGCTTGCCCTCTTGGCCGAGGCCGAACGGGTAGTCGGTGCCGAAAACGATTTGCCCGGCACCGAATATTTTCGCCACCGCGGCCAGGATCGCTTCATGGGTGGGGCCGGAGGTGTCGTAGAAAAGTTTGCCGAAATAGTGACTCGGCCGGTGCTGGCTGGTGCCCTCGCGAAAGGCGCGCTCGATGCGCGGCGCGAGAAACGGCAGCGTGCCGCCGACATGGGCGGCGATGATCTTGATGTTCGGGTAGCGGTCGAAAAAACCGCCCAGAGCCAAACGCGCCAACGCGAAGGTCGTGTCGACCGGCAGGCCGATCAAGTGCTCGAGCCGGTAGCCGTACCACTCTTTGGGAAACGGCCGTTGCAGCGGGTGGAGAAAGATCGCCACACCATTGGCATTAGCATGCTCGAAGAGCGGCGCAAAGGCGGCATCGTCCAGAGTGCGTTCGTGCAGGTTGGTGCTCAGCGTGATGCCGGAAAAACCGGCGAACTTTCTTGTGCGATCGAGTTCTGCGCAGGCTGCCGCGACATCGGGCAGCGGCACGGCGGAAAAGAATCTGAAACGATCGGCGCGCCGCTCGCTAATCTCCGCATACTCATGGTTCGCGACCTGGCAGAGTTCCCTGCCGAGCGCGAGATTCGCCGGATCGTAGTATTCGTACACATGGGGCAGCGATAAAACTTGCAAACCGACACCCCAGCGATCCATCTCGCCCAAGAATCGACTCTCGTCCCACTCCCAATTAGCGCGAATATCGAGGGGCCGCGCCGCGTTCTTCCTGAGCAGCTTCATGAACTCAGGCGGAAAGGCGTGGGCGTGGACGTCGATGCGCGCAGAATTATCGTTGTCGTGATCGGACATGAACGGGGCCTTTGTCTTCGGTGGACCGGTTAGCCTTCAAGAGCCGCTACGGCCAGCTTGGCGATCTCGACGTCGTTGTGGCCCGCGCCGCTGACTGCTACCGCGCCGACACATTCTCCGCCGGCCATCAGCGGAAATCCTCCCGGTATGGTCACAAACGAGCCCGCGCCGGCCGCCAATGTGATGGCGATGGCGTGATGATCGTCGCGGTCATTGCCGCTCGGACTCTTTTTCCCCGACGGGAAGCGGGTCAATGCGGCACTGCGCGCTTTGGCCTGGGCGATGGCGACCGAATAAAGCTCAGCCTTATCGGAGCGGCCGAAAGCCATCAAATGGCCGCCATCGTCGACCACGGCGACGCTCACAGCGCATTTCAGTTCCTCGGCTCGCGCCAAAGCGAGGTTTAATATTTTCAGCGCGCCGTTCTTGGATAATTTTGTTGCTGGCAGCGTGTCCATCTTGAGGTCTTTCTGTCGGTGGGCGCAAATTGACTGAATCCATCCGCCGCCCATATCGACGACCAAGGCAGTAACAAACCATGATCAGAACTGCAAGGTGTCATTTGATTTGACTGGACGATTGGCGGAGGTATATGACGTGAGTTGGCGATGGCGGGCGTCAGCCACGACCGCGACGCTCCGATTTAGCGACTAAAACTCGGCGAAAGAACGTTAGCAAAGTTTATGGCGATACAACCAAAAGACCGCCGCGCGGTCGGCGTGAAAGTTCTCCCCGAAGGGGTCGAGGAGTATTGCGAGCGGCATACGACGGCGCTCACCGAACTTCATGAGCAGTTGCTGCGCGAGACCGAGGCGCAAACCACCACCGCCAATTTCCTCGTCGGCGAGTTGGAAGGCGCTTTTCTCAAAATGCTCGTTCGCATCACGCAGGCGAAAAGCATTCTCGAAGTCGGCATGTTCACTGGCTATAGCGCGCTGTGCTTCGCCGAAGCGTTGCCGGCGGACGGGCGGATCATCACCTGCGAGCTTGACCCGCATGCGATAGAAATAGCCAGCCGCTTCTTCGCTCAAAGCCCGCATCGCGATAAAATTGAAATCAAAGCCGGGCGCGCCGCGGAAACTCTAAAGACGCTCACCGGTCCTTTCGATCTCTGTTTTATCGACGCCGACAAACCGAGTTACGATTATTATTACGATCGCTGCGTGGACTTAGTGCGCCAGGGCGGGCTGATTGTGCTCGATAATATGCTGCGCTATGGGCGGGTGCTAACCCCGGTGGATGAAGACGCGCGTATCGTCAATGCGTTGAATGCACGGATTCAGAACGACCCGCGGGTCGAAAACGTGCTGTTGCCGTTTCGCGACGGCATCATGCTGGCCTACAAACTTTGATGGCTGGTTTTACGCGAGGTGATTCATGAGTAGCGAAAAAGTGATCGACGCTGACGGCCATATCATCGAGCGCTCCGACGAACTGCGCCGATATTTAAAGGCGCCGTTTAACAAGCGCGGCGGGCCGCTTACGGCGTCAGAGCCGTGGGACCGCGACCTGCGCGAAACTTTGCCGCGCGACCAATCCATTTTTCCGCGCGCGCCGCGCGCCGAGGACTGGCTTCGCATCATGGACCAGCATGACATCGAGCTGGCGTTTCTCTATCCGACGTCGCTGGGGAATGTGTCGCGCATCCGTGAGCCAGATTACGCCGTGGCGTTGTGCGAGGCGTACAACGATTACGTCTACGATCACTACGCGAAAGTCTCCGACCGGCTAAAGCCGATTGCGGTAATTCCGCCGCAAGATCCGGACCGGGCAGCACTGGAGTTGCGCCGCGCGGTGACGCAGTTGGGTTATCGCGCGGCGGTGGTGCGCACCACCGGACTGCGCTTGCCGCTGGGGCATAAGTATTACGATCCGATTTACCGCGAAGCGGAGAATTTAAACTGCGCCGTCGCCGTACACGGCACCAACGGCGCCGAGGAACTCGCCTCGGGGGCATTCGAGACCTTCACCGAAGTGCACACGGTATCTTTTCCAGTAGGCATCTTCGTGCAGTTTTCCAACATAATTTTTCAGGGCGTGCCGGAGCGCTTTCCTAAACTGCGCCTGGCTTTTCTGGAGATCGGCTGCACCTGGCTGCCTTATTGGCTCGACCGCATGGATGAACACTGGGAGAAGCGCGGCGCTCTCGAGACGCCCTCGCTCAAGCAGCGCCCGAGCGATTGCGTGCGCCAGCATCCGGTTTATTTTAGCTTCGAAGCCGACGAAACCCTGCTGCCGGAGACGTTTCGCTACGTCGGCGAGAATCATTTCGTCTACGCTACCGACATTCCGCACTGGGACTGCGAGTTGCCGGAAAATTTGCGCCACACCCAGAAGCGTTCGGATGTCTCCGACGAGACCAAGAACAAGCTCCTGTACGAAAATGCCAAGGCACTTTACGCGATCTAACGACTAGAGGATTGACCGGAGGTCACCCGAACCGGAATTACAGGAAGACCGCTTGAATCACGCTCGCGTGAAAACAACTTTGTCGCGCCGGAGCCAATCGAAGGAAGTTATTGGTCTCTCCAGTAGCTTATTGAAAAGGGTGCCGTTTCTGTACTGTATAACATCGGCTTTCACTCCGGCTTGCTACCGACGGCCATCTCAAGCCAATGCTTTTAAATAGAGTTAACGCGACCGCTCTCTTCGTTGCTCGTCAGGCCTTCTGCCGGGCTCGGTGGGTAATCCCAAATAATTCGTCCAGACTGGAACAACAGGACCGCGCTTTGACGTTGAACAGGTGGTGAGACCAACAAAAATCCGAAATGTCTTAATGCTCTAGACCTGCACTCTGATTTTCTCGGTCTGGGCCGCGCTTGACCCTGCGCTAGCGCAGGCGCGGTTTGAGATCCCAGCCGTAGACGTCTTCTCCAGGATTGGCCTTGAAGTCGAACCTGTAACTGACTCCTTGCAGACCCTGATACTGGTAGAGCCATGCCACCGGGGCTTCATCCAAAAGCACCGACATGGCCTTTTGCAACAGCTTTACGCGCTGGGCAGGCTCGAAACTCGCCTGTTCCGCTTCAAGCGCTGCATCCACGGCCGGGATCGAAAATTCTAGCCGCTTGGTGACGCCGGTGCGGAAATATTGGTGCAGGTATTCGCTCGGGTCGATGACCGAGCCGCGGCCGAAAATATACATGCCGACTTTGCCATTTTGGATCGCGGCAAAGCCGCTATCTTGATCCTGCGTCCGCAGCTTGGCGCGGATGCCAACCCCGTTGAGCATGCCGCCGATCGCTTCTGCGACATCTTTGATTTTGTTGTATTGGCCCAGCGGCACCAGAAAATCGACCTCAAAGCCGTTGGGGTAACCGGCTTGAGCGAGCAGCTTCTTCGCTCGCGCCGGGTCGTGATTGTACTTGGGTCGGAGCTCGCGGCTGTAGCCATACTGATCCGGTCCGACCGGCGCGTCCATCGGATAGGCGTTGCCCCGCAGCACGTTTTTCACGAGCGCGTTTCGATCGATGGCATAGTTGACCGCCTGACGCACCAGTTTGTTTTTAAACTCCGGCACCGAGCTGTGCATGCCCAGGAACATGATATTAATCGTGCGAGCGCTTTCGATGCGCGCGCTGCCGGTCACCCGCGCGGCGCTCTCTGGCGGGACGTTGGAGATGACGTCCACTTCGCGGTTCAACAGCGAGGTGATCGCGACTTCCGATTCCGCTAGGTTACGAAAGACGATTTCGTCCACCGTCGGCTTGTGATCGCTGTGAGCGTAGCCGGGGTTCTTCTCCACGACGAACCACTGACCGCGCACCCAGTCTTTGAACTTATACGGCCCGGTGCCGAGGGCGAGCTTATCGGCGGCGGCCGCGCCCAGGCGATCGTAGGCGGCTTTGTTGGTGATGAAGCGCTGCGCCAGGCGAAACAGCAGCGCGGCGTCGGGCCCCTTCGTCTGCAATCGGACCGTAAGCGGGTCGACCGCCTCGATCGCGGTCACATGAGCGATGGAGCTCGATTGTTTGCTATCGGGGTCCTTCTGAATGCGCGTGAATGAGTGCGCCACATCGGCCGACGTGAAATCGCTGCCGTCGTGAAACTTGATGCCCTTTTTGAGCTTGAACACCCAGGTGCTGTGGTCCGGATTGCTCCACGATTCGGCCAGAATCGGAACCAGTTGCTTCTTGTTCCAGTTCCATTCGATCAGCGGCTCAATCACATGTTTCCAGGTCGGATAGATCTGCGTGGTCGAGTGACCGTAGGGGTGCAAGGTCTCCACCTGCACACCCGGCAGGGCGATCGTAGCCGCAACCTTCTGCGGCGTTTTCGCCGCACCCTGCGCCCAGGCGTCGGAGGTTAGCAAAACCAAAGTCTGGTACGCGCCGAACACCAGCGAAAGCAACATAGATAAAGCGGCAACGCGGAATTTCAACATGACAGTGCTTCTCCCTTTAGCGATCAAGCCTCGCGCAAAGACGCGAAGCTCGGAGATAATATTTTTTTCTTTGCGACCTTTGCGTGCTTAGCGCGAGATATTCCGGAATTCAGTTGCCCCTCATGGTGAAAACTATTCTGTTCTATTCCTTGACTATTTTTGGCCTCCACTTGTGCCAGTCGGTCGCGCTTTGGAATGCTGCGGCAGCGTTCAAGACTTTCTGATCGGCGAACCACTCGCCGATGAGTTGCATTCCGATCGGTAGGCCTTCAGGACTCATCCCGCAGGGCAGCGAGCAGCCGGGTAAGCCGAGCATGCTCGGTAAGCGCAGCAGGTTGGAGTGATTGTAGCTCGCGTGGCGCGTGTCGTCGCCGTTGCCCTTGATGCCTTCGGAGAGGAGCGGCGCTACCCTCGCCGTCGTCGGCGCGGCGATGATTTCTACTTTTTCGTAGGTCGCCCGTAGCGCCTCGCGAATCCGGTGGCGCGCGCGCTGCACGGTGAGATATTCAGAAGCGGTGACGGCCATACCCACAGCCAAGCCGCGCGCCACGTGAGGAACGAAATCATGATAGTGTTCGCGGAACCAGCGCCGGTTAATCCCCGCGCTCTCGGCGGCGCTGGTTAACATCGAAGTCATCGCCGCGTAGCTGATCTCAGGAACGTCAAGGTCGACGAGCTCGCTGCCCAAGCTGGCAAAGATTTTTAGCGCCGCTTCAAATGACTGGCGCACGGCCGGGTCCACTCCGTCCAAAAAACGCCGGAGCACGCCGACTCTGAGTCCTGGCGCGTTGGCTTTGAGCCGCGACGCATAGGCAGGAATTTCTTGCTGCACGCTGGCCGGATCGCGCGCGTCGAATCCCGCCACCGGGTCGAGTGCCAACGCGATATCTTTAACCGTGCGCGCGAACAGGCCGACGTGATCTTGGCTCCAGGCGCCGCGGAACGAGCCGTGCCGGCTGATGATGCCGAAAGTTGGTTTGAACCCGACGATGCCGCAATAGGATGCCGGGCGGCGCACCGACGAACCGGTCTCGGTGCCGTAGGAGATCGGCCCGATGCCTGCCGCAACGGCTGCCGCCGAGCCGCCGCTCGACCCGCCGGCGATGCGCTCGAGATGCCACGGATTGTGCACCGGACCGAAGTAGGACAGCGTCGATGTGCCGCCATGGCCAAATTCATCGAGATTGGTCTTGCCTATGATGATCGCGCCGGCGGCGCGCAGGCGCGCTACTAAGGCCGCGTCCCTGTCGGGAATCCAATCTTGCGATATCTTCGAAGCGCCGGTGGTGCGCGTGCCAGCGGTCTCAAACATGTCCTTGATCGTCACCGGGACGCCGTGCAGCGGACCGCGATGCTGTCCGCGGACAATTTCGTCATCCGCCTTCTTGGCTTCGGCGCGCGCCTGCTCGCCGAGGACGGTGATGAAGGCGTTGAGCTTGCCTTCGAGTCGATCGAGACGCGTCAGAGCCGAGTTCACAGCCTCTGCAGACGATAACTCGCGCGCGGCAATGTGCGCAGAAAGATCCGCCAGACCCATCTCGGTGATATCGGCGGGCGCCATGCTTAGGCCTTCTTCCCCGGCGGCTGGACTTGGAGCGAAATCCACGGCGTGCCTTGGGCGAATTCTTCCAGCTCAGCGACGATTCTCTGATTATCATCAATCTCGTTGGCGATCGTTTCCAGATCGGCGGGCGAAATGTTCACGCCTTCCAAGAGCGTCAATCGCGCTGCAATCTTGTCGGTAGCGTTCACGGCGGCATCCTTCTTCGTGGTTGGAATCTCCGCAACCCGTTTACTTTAACGAGTGCCTATCCCACGACGGGATAACTTGTCAATCTTTAATTACGTATAAACCCCGCCCCTTGGGGCGGGGTAATTCATTGAATAGCGGTGGACCGATGGGCTCGACTCGCAAGTTGATGAAGCGGCTGCAAAATTCAATGTCTCATTCGGGAATAATTGAAATTCCTCGCCCCCTTCGGCTGCGGGCGTGCCACATAGAAGGGAATCAGTGATGGGGTCAAGCAGCTTCGACCCTAAGTTCTCAGACAACACGGCCGCGGCGATCATGTTGATTTCGAGAACACCCGGTACACCACCTGGGCCCCTTCCAACAGACGGTGATCCTGGTTTCGGTGACCGATGAGCTGAATGCCGACCGGCAGACCGGACGGTCCGGTAAACACAGGCAGCGTGACGCAAGGAGTATAGGTCCAAGTCGACAGGATATTGAACGAGGTGTCGCCCGTACTGGTCAGTCCTGCCGGAGCCTCTCCGAGAGCACTGGGCGTGAGCAGTAGGTCGATATCCTTCATGGCGTCGGCGAGATGTCCGCGGCACTGATCCAGCGCGGCTTCGGCCTCTCGGTATTGTTCGTAGGAGACATTGAGCCATGCCGCAAGCTTGTCGCGCTGGAACTCGCTCAAAAGATTCCAATGATGATTCCGTTCCCAGGTGAGGGCGCGGGGGAACTCGTAATCGTTGATGCGCCGGCCCATCGCCTCGAACCGTTCAAACGGCTTGCCGAGTTCGAAATCGGAAACCTTCGCTCCTGCCGTCGCCAACGCGCTTGCCGCGTCTTCCAAAAATCGTTTCGTGTACTTCTCCGCGCGGTCCCAGAACATGGTGCGGCAAAAGCCGATCTTGATCTCGTTCACTGGAACGGCGGCCAGAGGTTTCGCGGCGAATCCCGTAACCGCGGCCCGAAACAGCGCGAGGTCCTCGACAGCGCGAGCGAAAAGCCCCACGGTGTCGAAGGACGCGGTATTCTGCTTCACGCCCTGCGTGCTCACTTCGCCGTAGCTCGGTTTATAGCCGATGCAGCCGCAGAACGCGGCCGGACGGATCACCGATCCGACCGTCTGGGTGCCGAACGCCAGCGGCACCATAAAATCAGCGACCGCGGCGGCCGAGCCGCTGGAGGAACCACCGGGCGTATGCTGGGGATTGTGCGGATTGGTCGTCTTGCCCCATGGAAATCGACTGGCAAACTCGGTCGTCACCGTCTTGCCCAAAAGCACTCCGCCGGCCGCGCGGCTAAGTGCCACGCACGCGGCGTCCGCTGCGGGACGGTTACCTTTGTAGATGGGAGATCCGTACTCCGCGGGCAAGTCGGCCGTGTCCATAATGTCCTTGGCGGCGAATGGAACTCCGTGAATCGGACCGCGGCTCGCGCTCCGGTCGCATTCCCGCGCCTGCGCCAAGGCAAAATCGCGGTCCAAATGGACCCATGCTTTGATTTGTGATTCCCGCGAATCGATCCGCTCGAGACAGGAGCGAACCAGAGCCTCGGACGTGAGTTTGCCATCGCGAATGCGCGCCGCGGCTTCACTCGCCGATAACCGAAATAAATCCGCCATGCGATTCTCCTTCAAAGGATGTAGCGACGAATTCAACTCCACGGTTGAATCCGAAAGACGTTTGCGAAGATAACCGAGCAGGCGGTGTGACTGCAACAAGAAATTGAACACTAAAGTGGCCACGCGAATCCCTGGTAAGGAACAAGCGCGGACTGATCGACTACGAGCCGCTGGCGGGCGAGTTGCGGACGACGGCGCGCTGTAAAGCGTTTGCCGCGCCGATGCTCGTTTTCATTGGTCGTGGTCAGCTGAACGCCGGAGGTAAAGATTCGACCCCATTTCCGAGACTCATTTACGAGACTTTCACCGAAGTGCATATGGTGTCCTTTCCCGTCGGCATCTTCGTGCAGTTTTCCAACATGATTTTTCAGGGAGTGCCGGAACGTTTTCCCAAACTACGGCTGGCGTTTCTAGAGATCGGCTGCACCTGGCTGCCTTATTGGCTCGACCGGATGGACGAACATTGGGATAAGCGCGGCAAGATCGAAACGCCGCAATTAACCCAGCGGCCGAGCGACTGCGTGAGGCAACGACCGATTTATTTTAGCATGGAGTCGGAAGAGACGCTGTTGGCGGAAACTTTTCGCTACTTGGGCGACGATCATTTTCTCTACGCCACCGACATCCCCCACTGGGACAGCGAGTTTCCGGACAATCTGCGCGTGGCGCAAAGCCGCAAGGATCTTTCAGACGAGACGAAAAAGAAGCTGCTCTACGAAAACGCCAAAGCGCTTTACGCGCTTTAGCGGTCCTGGCTCGTGGTTCGTGCTCGTGGATGGAACTGATCCGAATCACGCGCACGAGCTACGAGCACGAGCCACGATTCTCCCGAATCACCGGTAAGTCCGCTACGCTCGCGCCAGAGTATCCTTCAAGACGAAGCGCTGAATCTTTCCCGCGCCGGTCATCGGCCAGTCCTGAACGAAGATCACTTTGCGCGGCACTTTGAAGCTGGCGAGGTGTTGGCGACAGTAGTAGATAAGTTCTTGGTCGTGGCTATGCTTACCCGGTTTCAGTTCTACAAAGGCGGCGACAACTTCAGCTAAGCGCGGATGGGCCATGCCGACGGCCACTGCTTGTTTCACGGCGTCGTGTTTGAGCAGCACCGCTTCAACTTCCGCCGCGGCGACGTTTTCGCCGCCGACGCGGATCATGTCTTTGATCCGGCCGATCAGCTTCAGGTAGCCGTCGGCGCCCATGACGCCGACATCGCCGCTGCGAAACCAGCCGTCACCGTCGAACGCTTCGGCGGTTTTCTCCGGGTCGTCGAAGTAACCTTTGGCCAGGCACCAACCTCTGAAACAAACTTCGCCAGCCTGGCCCTGGGGTAAAAATGCTTCCCCGTCCGGTTGGCGAATCGCGATCTCGACCCCCGCCATGGGCCGCCCCACCGTGGCCATGCGCAATTCCAAAGGATCGTCCAACTCGCAGGCGGTGCCGCCGATGTGAGTTTCGGTAAGCCCGTACGGGCTGATGAGTTTTTTAATGCCCATCTCGTCGTGAACTCGCTTGTTGACCGCCGGGCTGGCGAAGATCATGCCTTTTTCGAGCACAAGCTTGCGCTTCTTCAGATCGGGGTGGTTGAGATATTCGATATAATGCGGCTGGTGGCCCATTAACACGTTGCAGCGATGACGTTCCATTAATTCTAAAGCTTCGCCGGCATCGAAATAGGGCTGGACGATCATCGTGCAGCCGGAGACCACCGGCGTAAGCATGACCTGGATCGATCCACCGACGTGGGAAAATGGTTGAGGGCTGAAAAAGCAATCGCTCTCGGTCAGTTTCAGCGCCAGGCAGCCGCACTGGGCGCCGCGCAGCATGGCTGCTTGATAAAGCATCGCGCCTTTGGGCAGTGCCGTGGTGCCGGAGGTGAATTGAATCATCGCCACGTCAGCGCCGCTGACTTTGCGCGCGGCTTCGGCGAGTGTGATTTCAGAAACTTCCGCGCCGAGTTTTTTTAATTCGTCGAAGGAC
>CAYZJE010000010.1:0-7920 GCA_964478485.1 uncultured Syntrophobacter sp.
AGGAGACTCATCCGAGCCGTCAGCGCGAATGGAGAATCACGCGGCGCGGCCTGAGGTCGTCGAAGCGAGGCGAAGCGGCTCCGGCACAGCGATCCGTTACAGCACGACGGTTGGCTACGACCTGCTCTATCGCGCCTTGCGCCAATCCGGTGCCGGACAGGAACGCATCGTGCGCGTTGCCACGCCGCTCAAAGAGGTCGAGACCGTCATTGGTTCATTTCGCCGATCATTGCTCACCGGCTTGATCTTCGCGTCGGCAGCCGGGCTACTTTTGGCCTGGGCCTTTTCACGCTACCTAAGCCGACGTGTGCGCCGCTTGGTGCACTTTTCCGGACAAGTTGCCAATGGCGCGTTTCCGGAAAACTTCTTTCCCCATGGCAGCCGGGACGAGATCGCGCTGCTCGAACGACATTTAAACGAGATGAGTCTAAAAATCCGCGGCGACATCGAGCACATCACCGGCGAGAAGGAAAAAACCGAATCGATCCTGCGCTGCATGATCGAAGGCGTGCTGGTGCTCGACGCCAAAGGCAATGTGCTGGTGATCAACGACCAAGCCAGGGTGATGTTTCACGCGCCGGCGGGCCGAGAGCTGCACGGCGCCTCGCTGCTCGAACTGTCGCGCCATCCGGAGATTCACGGCATCTTGCGGGAAGTGCTCAAGCTGAATTTCGCCAGTGCGTCGTTTTCCAAGGAAGTCGAGCTGGAGGACGCGCGCTGGTTTCGCATCAACGCGGTGCCGTTGAGAACGCCACTCGGCGTGGCGCTCGGATCGATCATGGTTTTCCACGACATCACCGATATCAAGCGGCTGGAAACCATCCGCGCCGACTTCGTCGCCAACGTGTCGCACGAATTGCGCACGCCACTGACCGCGATCCGCGGTTATGTCGAGACGCTGCTGCACATGCCGCCTGAGAATGTCGCGGACCGTCAGCAATTTTTGTCGATCATCGAGCGCAATTCAGAACGGCTCAGCCGGCTGACCGAAGATCTGCTCACGCTGTCCGATCTTGAATCCGGTAAAATCCACGTGTCGCTGCAAGCGCTCAAGGTCCAGCAATTGGTCCGGCGAGTCTTGGAAATTTTCTGGGACGAGGCGGCAAAGAAAAATGTGAAACTAAGTCAGAGCGTCGACGAAGGCCTGCCGGCAATTCTCGGTGACGCCGATCGCTTGCAGCAGCTGTTTATCAATCTTGTCGACAACGCAATTAAATACACTCCGTCGGGCGGCGCCGTTTCGCTCAGCGCAACCCAGGTCCAAAACGGCAATGGCGAACATCATCGAGTGGAGATCGTCGTCGCCGATACAGGCTCCGGCATCCCGGAAAAAGATCTGCCGCGCTTGACCGAGCGCTTCTATCGGGTCGACAAAGCGCGCTCGCGCGACCTCGGCGGCACCGGGCTCGGCCTCGCCATCGTCAAGCATATCGTCCAGGCTCACGCTGGCGAGCTCAAGATCGAAAGTGTCGTGAATCAAGGAACCACCGCGCGCGTTCGTCTGCCAATTGCTGAGTCGATGCAAGCAGTGCAGACGATCTTATTCTTATGCACCGGCAACTCTTGCCGCAGCCAGATGGCCGAGGGGTTTGCGCGGCAATTGTCCGATGGCCGGTTGCGAATCTTCAGCGCTGGAACCGAACCGAAGGGAATCCATCCCCTCGCCGTGCGCGTCATGCGAGAGGCCGGTGTCGACATTTCCGCGCAGCACTCGAAAGGATTGGAAGAAATCCCCCTTGGCCAAATCGATCAGCTGATTACGCTTTGCGGTGATGCGGCGGAAACTTGTCCCACACTGCCGGCCAAAGTCGTGCGCACACATTGGCCGCTTGCCGATCCCGCACTGGCCACTGGCGATGAAGAAGAGGTCATGAAAATATTTCGTCAGGTTCGCGATGACATTCGGGCGCGCGTTCACGCCCTATGCTCGTCATCGCATCATCAAGCGGCTCAGCCCACTTCGTTCGTAACATTGCCGTAATATATTCTTAACATTCCTTGAATTCCCCACTGGGAGCTGTTATCTACAGGCCTCCTGAACTTCAGCGAAAGGCCGATTCATGTTTAATTTTGTCCCTCATAAGGAAAAATTCTTCGATCTGTTCAAAGAATCGGCCCAGAACGCATTGGCCGGCGCCCGCGCACTTAAAGAAATGCTCGATCATTACGACAATCCCCAGGACTCATGGAAAAAGTTGAAGGACCTCGAACACGAGGGCGACCGGATCACCCATCGAACGATTCGCAGCTTGAACCAAACGTTCCTTACGCCGATCGATGCTGAAGATATTCACGACTTAACGACGGCGCTCGACAACGTCATGGACGCGATCGAAGCCGCCGCATCGAGAATGGTTCTCTTCCGCATCGACAAGCCCACTGCCGAAGCGAAGGAGCTGTGCGAGACCATCGTCAACTCCACTGAACAATTAGTTAAAGCCGTCTCTCATATGCCTCGCCTGGACGACATCGACGAGTATTGCATCGAAATCAATCGTCTCGAAAACGCCGCCGACGACATCTACCGCAAGGCGATCGGCCAACTGTTTGAAAACGGCACCTCGCCCATGGATGTCATCAAGTGGTTGGACATCTACGAGATCCTCGAATCCGCCACCGACCGTTGTGAAGATGTCGCCAACACCCTTGAAACCATCGGATTGAAAAATTCCTAAGACTCCTGACTCGGCACCATGTTCGACGGCAACTTGCTACTTTTCTTTGTGTTGGCGCTGATTCTCGCCGCGGAGTTTGTCAACGGCTGGACCGACTCGCCCAACGCCATCGCAACGGTCGTGTCCACACGGGTTCTCTCTCCCTACCAAGCCGTAGTGGTCGCCACTATCATGAATGCAGTCGGCGCGATGTCAGGCACGGCGGTGGCGGCCACGATCGGGAAAGACATCGTCAACCCGGAGGTCATCAATTTGACCACGGTCGGGGCGGCCATGATCGGGATCATCTGCTGGAGCACCGTGGCGTGGTATTACGGCCTGCCGACCAGCGAGAGCCATGCGCTCATCGCTGGGCTCACTGGCGCCGGCCTAGCGACCGCCGGACCGTCCAGTCTCATCGCGACGGGTTGGAATAAGGTTCTTATCGGATTGGCATTTTCATCGTTCCTCGGTTTTTTTGGCGGACTTTTGATCATGGGGACGCTCTACCGTTGTCTTGGTCATAGCCGGCCCGGCTCTGTGCGTCGAGTGTTCGGCCGCTTGCAAATCCTCTCCGCGGCATTCATGGCGTTTAGCCATGGCTCCAATGACGGCCAAAAATTCATCGGTGTTTTTACTCTGTCGCTTTTGCTCGGTGGGGTGATACCGACGTTTCAGGTGCCGCTGTGGGTGATTCTCCTGTGCGCCTCTACCATGGGAGTGGGAACCGCCGTGGGCGGCTGGCGCATCGTCAAGACGCTGGGACTGCGTTTAACCAAACTGGAACCGGTGCACGGATTTGCCGCGGAAACGAGCGCTGCGCTGACCATCGAATTGGCGACTCGGCTGGGTATCCCATTGAGCACCACGCACACGATTACTACGAGCATCGTCGGCGTGGGGGCGACGAGAAGGTTTTCCGCGGTGCGTTGGGGGGTGACATTTGAAATCGTCGCCGCCTGGATACTTACCTTTCCGATTTGTGGCGCGATCGGCTGGCTGGCGACAAAGTTTTTTATGCTCTTCAGTTAGTCCTACTGACGCGAACCGGCCCTTCCCCGTTAGATTTCCCGCCGCCCCTCCAGAGCCTTTCCCAAAGTCACGGCATCGGTGTATTCCAGGTCGCCGCCCATCGGTAGGCCGCGCGCAATGCGCGTCACCGACACGCCCAGCGGCTTAATCAGCTTAGACAGATAGAACGCGGTGGCTTCGCCGTCCATGGTCGGGTTGGTCGCGACTATGACCTCTTTTACTACGCTGTCACGCAGCCGCTCGAGCAGCTCTTTTATGCGCAACGCATCGGGGCCAATGCCATCGAGGGGCGAGATAGTCCCGTGCAGCACATGATACTGGCCACGAAACTCCTGCGATTTTTCCACCGCGATCAAGTCGGCCGGCTCTTCGACGACGCAAATCTTGTCCTTTTCTCTTTCAAAGTTCCGGCAAATCTCGCAGAGGGCGGCATCTTCATCGGCGGCTTTCACTTCGCTGAAGCCGAAACAGCGTTGGCATAGGCCCATTTCCTGGCGCAACTTACCGATGCACTCGGACAGACGAAAAACATCGTCCTGGTTACCCTTTAACATGTGAAAGGCTAAGCGAGCCGCGGATTTCTCACCGATACCGGGGAGCTTGGACAGCTCTTGAATCAAGCGGTCCAGCGGCGCGGGATACATCCTCATCTCGCCTCGCTCCCCTCGGCATTTAAAATTTCAGATTTCATATCTCAGATTCCAGATGCGGGAAACGGAAATCTATCAAGTCAGTTCAAATATGGCGGGTTAAGGCATCAAGCCGGGAATTTTTAAGCCGCCGGTGAGCTTGGCCATCTCCGCCGACGCCAGTTCGCGCGCCTTGCGCATGCCGTCGTTGACCGCCGCCAGGATGAGATCCTCCAGCATGTCTTTTTCATCAGCGTTGACCGCTGTAGCCTCGATCTTCACCGCTGTGAGATTGAACTGGCCGTTCACGGTGACTTGGACCATGCCGCCACCGGAGGAGCCTTGTACCGTCTTGCCAGCTAACTCTTCCTGGATTTTGGCCATCCGCGCCTGCATTTCCTGAGCCTGTTTTAGGATATTGCCCATTCCGCCGATGCTCGCCATGACACCCTCCCGGCGCTCGCGCGCTCCACCATCAACTCAATCCCAGCTCTAGCTAACTTGTCTCACGACGTACGTTGCGAATCGAGCCGCCAAAGATCCGCAAAGCTTCCTTGACCATATCACTGCGCCCTTCCGCCGGACTTGCCGACGCGCCGATAGCGCGTTCGGGCCCGCCTGACGCGGGCGGGGAAAGCTCGTTCGAGATCTGCAAGGACACTTCCTGAGCGAAAAATCGCCGCGCCAAATCTTTGAGCGTGGCAAGGTTATCGCCGTCCTGCAAAAACGCTAAATGGTGCCGCTCCGATACGGCGATCTTCAGTGGGTCGGGCGGTAATGACAGTACCGTACCCGCGTCGAGATGCGACGCCAAAAACTTCTGCTCTTGACCGACGAAGGCGACGAACTCGCGCCATTCATCTGCCGATTCGGCCCGGCGCGGAACATCGGCAACCGGCGCCACGACCGCCGCACGGGTCGGCCCGGCCAAAGGGGCCGGCGCGTGTGGCACCGTGGCAATTGGGTTCGGGCGGGTATTGGGGATCTGCGGCCTAACGCCTATCGGTGCCTTTCCTTCCAAGCGTTCCAAGCGCTCGACCAACTGCGCCACCGGCAGGCTTTGCGGCAAAGTCGCTAAACGGAGCAGCACTGTCTCCAACGCGAAACGGGGCGTTGCAGCGCGCCCGACCTCATCATCCCCCGCCGCCATAAAATCGAAATAGTCGAGCAAAGTGTCCACCGAAACCGCTCGGGTTTGCTCCATCAGGTCGGCAATTTCCTGGTCCGGCAGGTCCAATAACAGGGCCGTTCCACTACCGGCGGGGCCTGTGCCGGTCACCCGCGCCACCAACAGGTTTCTAAAATGCTCCACTAGGTCGTGCGATAGCCGGTTGAGGTCCCGTCCTTGGTGCATCACTTCAGCGACCAGCCCAAGACACTTCCGCGCGTCGCCTTCAAGCACGGCCGCCGACAGTTCATAGAGAACCCGCCGCTCCGCCAGTCCGAGCGTATCCTGCAGCAGAGTTTCATCAACCGGCGCTTGTTCGCCCTTGCCGTCAAATGGTTCGGCGCCGGCGAGCACCTGCTCCAGCAGCGACTGCGCGTCACGCATGCTGCCATCGGCCTCCCGGGCCAGCAGAACCAATGCGCCGTCGGTAATCTTCAACCCCTCGCTCTTAGCGATGGCGCCGAGGCGCGTAATCATTTCACGCAGACTGATGCGGCGAAAATCGTAACGTTGGCAGCGCGACAAAATCGTCTCCGGCAGACGATGCGGCTCGGTGGTCGCGAGGATAAACTTTACCGACGGCGGCGGCTCTTCTAAGGTTTTCAGCAATGCGTTGAAGGCGTCTTTGGTAACCTGGTGCACTTCGTCAATGATATAGATCTTGAAACGGCACCTGGCCGGCTGGTAGCGCACGTTTTCAATGATCTGGCGGATTTCATCGATGCCGCGGTTGGACGCGCCGTCGATCTCGAGCACGTCGATGCAGCTACCCTGGGTAATCTCGTGGCACTGGCTGCACTCGTTACAGGGTTTTTCGGTGGGGCCCTTCTCACAGTTCAGCGCCTTGGCAAGTATTCGCGCCGCGGTAGTCTTACCGACGCCGCGCACACCGGTAAACAAATAGGCATGGGCGACCCGATGCGCTCGGATCGCATTTTGCAAAGTATGAGTGACATGCTCCTGCCCGACAACATCCTCAAAACTTTGCGGACGCCACTTACGCGCCAGAACTAGGTAGGACATAGATCCCTTCGGGAATTTCAAATTGCAAATTTCACATCTCAAATTGCAAATATGAAATCTGAGATCTGCAATATGAGATGCTGAGCGAAGCGAAGCAAGATGCCCATTGCTGACAGCCAGGTTTCCCTGTGGCACAGGGGTGTGCCGTTACCGCTGCTTCCTTCCGGACCTGACGGAGTTCGCGGTGCCGCCTTGCACAGGACCTAACTATCAGCAATCGACATCCTGATCGGTTCGTCGCCGAAACCTTTGGTCAACTCAACCCTGGCGCCGTTACCGCCCCAAAACGGTCTGGCGGAGAGGGAGGGATTCGAACCCTCGGTACGGGGTTAACCGTACACACGATTTCCAGTCGTGCACCTTCAACCGCTCGGTCACCTCTCCAAGAAATCGTCTTAGGAGTCGCAACGCCCTCGGTGAAACTAACACAGCGCCCAATGATTTTCTACAAAATCGACGTCAGCGGAATTAATTAACTAAGTATCTTGGGCCGCACCGTGCATCGGCAGGTTGCGACTGCCCAGTGCAGTGTTAAGCCAATTTACGCTTTTTTCAAATCAAATCGGCTTCACAACTACACGCTAAGTTGCTCAACTACAAAATCTTTTTTAAGCAATTGCACCAGGGAGTTTTATTGCCCAAATAAACTGTAAATTTGGCTTACGAATTCGGCTCGGCGCACCAACCGCATTTTACTCGCAAGTCGCCGTTTCCGCTTAGTTTATCAATTCTGGCATTTGCTTTGCTCTCAGTTGTCAGCAGCGTGAAAAATTCAAACTTAGCAGGTCATAACCAGCGGAATTCACCGATCTCATCTTGAGGCAAGCTATGCGCAACGACGACCACGATCAAGAAAATGATTCTAATGGCGAGGTCAACGAAAATATGACCCGAGACCCTATGCCGGAGACTATGACGGATCGCGAGGCGATGACGCTCATCCCATGGGAGGACATCTGGACGTCGCTTAAACTCGCCAGCCATCGCGGCAACGGTGAGATGGTTGCGGTTTTCTACGATACACTCTTTAAAGAAGCCGTCTTCGACGACAACGGTGCCTGGGCCTGGGACTTCAACAAACGTAACTAACGCCACGATCTCTGCCGATCAAACAACCGCAGCCACCTCGCGAGTTGGGCATTGACCCGCCGCCAATAAACGAAACCACTTCGCGGGCGGGGATTTAACCCCGCCGCTAATTAAAATATCGCAAAGGGGACACTCGCCGACGTTCGGAATCCCCAATTATCAGTATGTAAATCCAGCCTCACCGCAAACAAAGCCGTCCGTAGGCCGGGTTACGCGCGATTCACGCGTCAAACATTCGTTGGATAACAGTGAAAACTAGAAGATTTTTGGCGGAGAGGGAGGGATTCGAACCCCCGGTACGGTTCCCCGTACACTTGATTTCGAG
>CAYZJE010000011.1:0-15020 GCA_964478485.1 uncultured Syntrophobacter sp.
ACGACCACCTCGTTGCAATTTCAGATTCCGATTCTCATGCTGATCTACTACGCCGGCGACATCGGCGACCGCGGTTTTGCGACTCTAGGCTCGGTTACCGAGCCGGTGCTCCGGGCGATGGGCTTCCGCGGTTATGTGTTGCGCAGGCAAGATGACATCGACGAAACTTTGCGCGGCGCGCAGATCTTGGCCGACGACTCGAAAAGGCCGGTCGCCGTGCTGCTGACCAAAAGCGTCCTCGGGGTAAAATAATGGGTTCTTCCGGGGTTACTGTGAAGATGTTTTTCACCACGAAGGCACGAAGGACACGAAGGTTTAGGATAATTAAAACTCCGAACTTCGTGCTCTTCGTGTCCTTCGTGGTAAGCCGAACAAAGCGAACGTGATAGATTATCCACACAAAAACTTGAAGGACCAAATAATGCAACGTTACGATTACCTGAAAGCCGTCGCGGCCGATGCCAAGGATGCTCTGTGCGTTTCTACCGGTTGGGCCTCGCGCGAGTGGTGGGCCGTGCGGCCGAGCGATGGCAATCTTAAGACTCGCACCTTGGGATTGGTCTCGTCCATCGCCGCGGGATTGGCGATCGCGCTGCCGCACAGAAAAGTCATCGCCATCGACGGCGATGGCGCGTTCCTGATGAACCTGTGCGGCCTGCCGACGATCGCCCAACAAAACCCGGGTAACTTCATTCATCTACTCTTCGATAATGAAATCTACGAAGCCTCGGGCGGCACCGCCACCGCGTCGCGCCACGCCGACGCCGTTATCCTCGCCAAAGGCGCCGGTTATAGAAACGCGGCGTGGATCACGTCGCCGGAGGAATTTCGCGCCGAATTCGTCCGCGCTTGGCAGAAGACCGAACTAACCCTGATCGCCGTCAAAGTCGAACCCGGCCAGCCGAAAGATTTGCCGGCGCTGAAGCTCGATGAGATCGAGAATAAATATCGCTTCATGCGCTATCTCGAAGCGACCGAGAAGAAAGGCATCTTGAATCCGGGCTTCGATTCGAAGTTATAGTAATTCGCTTGCGGGGTATGATCGGAAAAACAATTACTCCCGCAAAGGCGCAAAGGCGCTAAGTGACGGGCGGTGCCCGTCATCCCGAACCGATGCGAGGGATCTAAGAAAGATTTCTCTCTTCGTTCGAAATGACAATTCTCTTCCTTTGCGCCTTAGCGCCTTTGCGGGAGATAATCCGAATGCGAAGTTCTTCTCACGACTACGTGCCCGTATTTCTTATCTCCGCAGCGCTTTGCGCGTCATTCGCAGTCTGCGCTTCTTGCTCGTCGCGCACCAACTCCGCACGGGGACTCTTATCAATGCGCCGCGGCAACCCAAGCCAGTTCCACTGTGACGGATAGCGGCGAATCGCTTGCTCAAGGTGGCGAGTATAGAGGGCGGTGGTGGCCAAGACGCTGGCGTCGAGGTCGTCGCGTATAACTGGCTCGATCGGAGCGCCGATCGACAAAGTTAGAGAATCGTCCGCCTGCCGAGTCGCAAACATCGGCAGCGTCACCGCGCCCGTGCGCAGCGCCAAGGTCGCCGGGCCGCGCGGCGCCGGCAGCTTGAGGCCAAAAAAATCGACCAGGACATCGCCCGATTTGAATTCATCGGCGATCACCAGCACAACGCGATTTTGCCGCAACGCCTTAAGGATGCCGCGTACCGCTTCGCGCCGCGGTTTTGCCGCGATCGTATGGATGCCGATTTGGCTGCGATAGTCGTCGGTAAGCCGAGCGAAACGCTGGTGCGCCGGATGCTTGACGACCACGCTAAAGGGATATCCGCTCGCCGCCAGACGCGCGCCGATCATCGTGAAACTACCCAAGTGCGCGCTCAAGGCGAGCACGCCTTTGCCCTTTTTTAGCGCCGCCTCGAGATGCTCTTCACCGGTTACCGCAACCGTCGCGATAATTTTCTCTTTTGAACAGTGCATGATCGCGGTGGTATCGAGCACCGTGCGGGCGAAATTTCGCCAGGCTTGCCAAACTAATGCTTTGCGCTCCGCCAGGTCGGGAATCTCTTGACCCAGGGTCGCGCTAATATTCTCTTCCATCCTGTGCCGATAGCGCCAGATGAGATAGAATGCCGCCCAGGTCATCAACGAAGTTAAAAGCTCGACAGCACGGAACGGAATATAACGCAGGCAGCGGATGAAACCACGCAGTGCATACTCACCGATCCGATAGCGCAGGTCATAGAGAAAACCCCCAAGCGCCGCTCGGCGGCCCAATATTGCCATCATTTATTTATGAATTCGTTTCGCGCACTTTGCAAGTTCAGGGCTGGTTAAGCGATAGGTTATTGCGGGTTTCCTGTGCAGAAGAATTCACCACAGAGGCACAGAGTTCGCAGAGTAAAGAGTTTTTGATTAAGAAATTCTCCGAACTCTGCGAACTCTGTACTACTATCCATGATAATTTCCGCGGCCTGCGCAATTTTTTCGGGGACCGTAAACCCTCGGATTCGGATATTTCTCTCGCCAAGGCGCAAAGACGCTAAGTTCGGAAGAAAAAATCGCCTCAAACGAATTCACTTCTTCTATTCTGACCTTTGCGCCTTGGCGCCTTTGCGAGAGATATTCCGAGATTGGCGGTGCGCGTAGCGCACCCTACAAACCCTTCGTGTCCTTCGTGCCTTCGTGGTGAAAACTCTTCTCCGCTGCTAACGGTTCACCACGCGCTTTAAACGGTGGCTCGGTCGGCGCGAGAGCGGACCAACTCGCAGCTCTGTTCTCGGCCGCGGTGTTAGCTGCACGACTTTGGTTTGGCTCTGTTGTGCCAAGGCTTGCGCCTTCCAGGTTCTCATCCCACGGCGCACATAATCAGGATCCAAAACTACGCTTTCGCATACGCTGTCGAATGAGAAAACCGCCTCGCCGCCTTTATTCTCGACCCAAGTCTCGGCTTCACGGAAAAGCGCTTTGCCTTTGGCGTCGCGGGCAAACACATATTTTTGAAAACAAGCGATGCCGTCTTCTAAAATCGCCAGCATTAGCTTTTTCTCCGGTTCCAAATGGAGCTTGCGCCGAAACGTGTCAAGATACTGCTCCGGCAGCAGAGTGTCGGCCTGAAATAATGACGTGACTCGCTCTTCCATGCTCAATCCTTGATCGTATGCCATAACAACCACCTCCCGTTGGGGTGCGGCTTAACTTGCGGATACATTCCATTTACCCCCGCCTCTTGAGGCGGGCACACTTAAATGGGGTTTCCAAAGGGGGCTAGCATCCCCTTTGGTCGCGAACGGGGTTAAAACCCCGCTTGCGAACTCAATGGATTCATTCCGGTTAAGCCGCGCTCGAAAGAGAAGAGGAAACGATAAATTCTCCACAGGGCGGACGCTTGAGCGCGGCAATCGTCGTCCGGCTGAGCACCTCCGTGATTTTATCTTGCACTTCGCTCCATACACCGATCATCGTACAGCGGGGAATCTGGTCACAGCCCAATTCATGATCCATGCAGGCGTTGACCGCGATCGGGCCGTCAATGGCCTCGATTACATCGCAAAATGAGATCGCCTCCGGCGCTCGCGCCAACTGATAGCCGCCGGCTGATCCCCGTTTCGATTTGATCAGCCCGCCGCGAACCAGATCTTGAACGATTTTCTCCAAAAACTTTCTCGGCATCCCTTGTGCTTTGGCGATCTCCCCGATGGAACAGCATTTGTCGGGCTCCTGGCTGGAGAGATAAATTACCGCGCGTAAGCCGTAGTCGACCCGCCGGGGAATCTGCATCAGCCCCATGGTCTTATCCCCTTGCTCCCGAGGTGCTCGCTGTGACGCCCCGGTCGGATTGAGGCTGCGCCTGGTCACCCAGCCGGCCCAACGCCGAAAGCCCTTGTAAGCGTTGGACGATTGACGGCACCTTTTCGTTCACATAATTCACTTCCGCTGCGCTACTGAACCGGCTCAAACTGAAGCGCACCGCGCCCTGAAGCCAATCGGCGGGCACGCCCATGGCGCGCAACACATGCGATGGCTCCGACGACCCGGCGGTGCACGCGGAACCCGTGGACGCGCAGATCCCCTGCTGGTCGAGTAACACCAAGACCGATTCGCCTTCCAGGTAGCGAAAGCTGATATTCAGCGTGTTCGGCAAGCGCGGTTCTTTCGCCCCGTTGACTCGGCTATCGGGACAGGATTCGAGCAACAAAGCTTGCAGACGATCGCGCAATTTTTTTACCCAAGCGGAATCCTCAGCGACGCGACCCAGGGCAATCTCGGCGGCTTTGCCCATGCCGATAATGCCGGCGACGTTCTCCGTGCCGGCGCGGCGATTTTTTTCCTGGTGCCCACCGATTATGAACGGCGAGAAAGTGATGCCGCGCCGCACATACAATGCGCCTACGCCCTTGGGCGCGTGAAACTTATGGCCGGAAATCGTCAACAGATCGATCGGCAGCTCGCTGACTTTAAATGGAATCTTACCCGCCGCTTGCACCGCGTCGACATGAAAGGGAATCCCCTTGGCGCGCGCCATCGCGCCGATCTGTTCGAGCGGAAAAATCACGCCGGTCTCATTATTGGCCCACATGATCGACACCACCGCGGTATCGTTGCTCAACGCGGCGCCGAGCCCGGCCAAATCGAGGGCGCCGTTTTCGTCCACGCTGAGCCAGGTGACCCGGTAGCCTCTTTTTTCTAAGTGCTGGCACAGCCCGAGCACGGCGGAGTGTTCCACTTTGGTCGTGACGATATGACGTTTTTCTGGCCGTGCTTCAAGCATGCCACGGATCGCCGCATTGTCGCCCTCGGTGCCGGAACTGGTGAAAATCACCTCTACTGGATCGGCCGCGCCGATCAGCGCCGCCACCTGTGCGCGCGCCTCGGCGATTTTGTCGCCCACCTGGCTGCCAAAACGGTGGATGCTCGAAGGATTGCCGTAATGCTCCGTGTAGAATGGCAGCATCGCAGCGGCAACTTCCGGCAGCACCTTGGTCGTCGCGTTATTGTCGAAGTAGACTTGCATGTGGATCACTCATGGTTAACGTTTCTGCTGAAAAACCCGTAAGAATGCTTCGACAGGCTCAGCATGAACGGAAAATCTCCCACGATTTCAACCGGTCTTCCGTTCGTCCTGAGGCTCTCGAAGGATGAACGGAGGGTTTTTCAACAGCATCGTTAACCGGTCCCAGTGGCCATATATCAGCACAAGCAACGCATCCGCTAATGATCACCGACCTCTGACCTCTGACCTCCGGCATCTGACCTCTGGCCGCTACCCCACGCTTCCCTCAAGACTCACGCCCAATAATTTTTGCGCCTCGACGGCGAATTCCATGGGCAGCTCTTTAAACACCTGCTTGCAAAACCCGTTGACGATCATGTTAACCGCGTCTTCAGTCGAAATTCCCCGCTGGCGGCAGTAAAATAGTTGATCCTCGCCGATCTTCGAAGTCGACGCTTCATGCTCGACCTGCGCCGCGTTGTTGAGCACTTCGAGATAAGGAAAGGTATGCGCGCCGCACTGGTCGCCCAACAACAACGAATCGCATTGCGAATAGTTCCGCGCGCCACTGGCGCCCTTCATGATTTTCACTAAACCACGATAGGTGTTTTGCCCATGACCGGCGGAGATACCCTTGGAGATGATCGTGCTTTTGGTGTTCTTGCCGATATGGATCATCTTCGTGCCGGTATCCGCCTGCTGATAATTGTTGGTCAGCGCCACCGAGTAGAACTCGCCGACGGAATCGTCGCCTTGCAAGATGCAGCTCGGATACTTCCAGGTGATCGCGGAACCGGTCTCCACCTGCGTCCAGGAAATCTTCGAGCGCTCACCCAGACATTTGCCGCGTTTGGTGACGAAGTTATAAATTCCGCCCTTGCCGTCCTTGTCGCCTGGGTACCAATTCTGCACCGTGGAGTATTTGATCTGCGCGTCTTTGTGCGCCACCAGCTCGACCACCGCGGCATGTAATTGATTTTTATCGCGCATTGGCGCCGTGCAGCCCTCGAGGTAGCTCACCACCGCGCCTTCCTCGGCGACGATCAAGGTGCGCTCGAACTGGCCGGTGTCGGCGGCGTTGATGCGAAAATAGGTCGACAGCTCCATCGGGCAACGCACGCCTTTGGGAATGTAACAGAAAGATCCGTCGCTGAAGACCGCGGCATTGAGGGCGGCAAAAAAATTGTCGCTATAGGGCACCACCGAGCCGAGATATTTTTGGATTAACTCAGGATGGTCGTGCACCGCTTCAGAAAATGAACCGAAAAAAATTCCCAACTCGGCGAGCTTGCCTTTGAACGTCGTCGCCACCGACACGCTATCGAACACCGCGTCGACGGCCACGCCAGCGAGCCGCTCTTGCTCCATGAGTGGAATACCGAGCTTCGCGTAGGTCTTGAGCAACTCAGGATCTACGTCCTCCAAGCTCTGGGGACCATCGGCTTTGGTTTTCGGCGCTGAGTAGTAACGAATCGCCTGATAATCGATCGGCGGATAGTGGACCTTTGCCCACTTGGGCTCGGCCTCGGATTTTTCCAGCTTGGCCCAATAACGATACGCCTTGAGGCGCCATTCGAGCATGAACTCCGGCTCGTTCTTTTTCGCCGAAATGAGCCGGATCACATCTTCGTTCAATCCCGGCGCGACGGTGTCGGCTTCGATATCGGTAACGAAGCCGTATTTGTACTCGCGCTGGGCCAGTTCTTCGACCGTTTGTGTTGCCATCTTGGTCATTCCTAACTTAAACCGTAAACGACGCGCCGCAGCCACAGGATTTTTTTACGTTGGGGTTCTGAAACACGAAGCCGGACTGCATGAGATCGTCTTTGTAATCGAGCTCCGTGCCGCTCAGATAAAGCAAGCTTTTCATATCGATCAAAACTTTGGCGCCGTCTTTCTCAAACACTTTGTCGCTGCCTTTGGGCAAATCTAAATCGACCTTGTATTGCAGCCCCGAGCAGCCGCCGCCGACGACTTTCACGCGCAATCCCTGGCCGTCGCGGTTTTCCGCGCTGAGCAACTCTTTGATCCGCGCCGCGGCACGTTCGGTGACGCTCACTCCCATCGCCATGATGCTTCTCCTCTTACCTTAACTCAGCCAGCGCGTTTTTGCTGCCGCGCTTTCTTGGCTCGGTAAACCGGCGAAATCTCTCTGAGCCGGCGCACCTCTTGAGCGACGCGATGAATCGTGAAGTCAATTTCTTCCGTGGTGTTGAAACGGCCCAAGCCGAAACGAATCGCGCTATAGGCCAACTCGTCGCTCACGCCGAGCGCTTTCAACACATACGAGGGCTCCAGGCTCGCTGAAGTGCAAGCCGAACCGGTCGACACCGCGATCTCTTTCAAGCCCATCAGCAGCGACTCGCCTTCGACATAGGCGAAGCACATGTTCAAATTGCCCGGCAAACGCTCTACCGGGTGACCGTTGATGTAAGCTTCATCGAGCTCGGCCAGGATGCCCTCTTTCAACCGTTCGCGCAGCGCGATCAGCCGCTCGCCTTCTGCGCTCATTTCTTTTTGCGAAATCTCACACGCCATGCCCAAGCCAACGATGCCTGGCACATTCAACGTACCCGAGCGCATACCGCGCTCATGGCCGCCGCCGTCGATCATCGGCATGAGTCTCACCCGCGGCTTGGTCGAGCGCACGTACAGCGCACCAACACCCTTGGGCCCGTACATCTTGTGCGCGGTCAGCGACAACAGGTCGATGCCCATCGCATCGACGTTGATCGGGATCTTGCCGACCCCCTGGGTTGCATCGGTATGAAATAGAATATTCTTTTCTTTCGCCAACCGGCCGATCTCTTTAATCGGGTTAATCGTGCCGATCTCGTTATTCGCCGCCATGATTGAAATCAGAATTGTCTTGTCCGTCAGCGACTGGCCCAGCCGTCCGAGGTCGATCAAGCCGTCCGGCGCTACCGGCAGGTAGGTGACCTGGAAGCCGTGTTTCTGCAATACCTTGCAGCTGTCCAAGACCGCTTTGTGTTCGGTCACGCAGGTGACGATATGGTTGCCCTTGTCGCGGTACGCTTCAGCGATGCCTTTGATCGCTAGATTGTCCGACTCGGTGGCGCCGCTGGTGATGACGATCTCTTTCGCCGCCGCGCCGATCAACTTGGCGATCTGCTCACGCGCGCTGTCGACCGCCGCTTCCGCTTCCCAGCCAAAGGGGTGGCTTTTGCTCGCGGCATTGCCAAAACGCTCCGTGAAATACGGCAACATCGCCTCCAACACCCGTGGGTCAACCGGCGTGGTGGCGTGATTGTCTAAATATATCGGTGTCCGCAGCGCCATTTAAGTTTCACCAATTCGATTACAGACCTTATTAGTCTGATATCAAGGTATCCAAGATGCCGGACTGAGTCAATAGCCATTTTGGACGGATTAATCGGCTGAAATGTAAAGAGAAAACTTAAACAAGCGCGCGCCCAAGCGCAGCTTTCAGATAGCTTCCGGTTGCCGAATCGGCGACCTTGGCGATTGCCTCGGGCGGACCTTCGGCAATCAACCGTCCGCCGTTGACTCCGCCTTCCGGCCCAAGATCGAGCACGTAGTCAGCGCATTTGATCACGTCCAGATTGTGCTCGACGATAACCATGGTGTTGCCCAGTTCAATTAGACGATCGAGCAAATCGAGCAGTTTTTTCACGTCAGCGAAATGCAAACCGGTGGTCGGCTCGTCGAGAACGTAAAGCGACTTGCCGGTGGATTTGCGCGCCAATTCGCGCGCCAGCTTGACCCGCTGTGCCTCACCGCCAGAAAGCGTTACCGCCGATTGACCCAATCGTAGGTAACCGAGGCCGACATCGCGTAGAGTGCGCATGCGGTGGTAAATCGGCGTGACACTGTTGAGCAACTCCAACGCTTGATCGACGGTGAGCTCGAGCATATCCGCGATGCTCAGTCCTTTATACTTGACCGCCAAAGTCTCGCGGTTGTAGCGCCGGCCGCGGCAAGCCTCGCAGGTGACCAGCAGCTCGGGCAGAAATTGCATCTCGACCCGCACCACGCCGTCCCCTTGGCAAGCCTCGCAGCGTCCGCCAGGTCGGTTGAAGGAAAATCGTTCGGCCTGGTAGCCACGCACCCGCGCTTCCGGCACTTGCGCGAAAAGCTCGCGCAGGTGATCGTAAAGCCCGACATAGGTGGCCGGATTGGAGCGCGGTGAGCGCCCAATCGGCGACTGATCGATGCCAATCACGCGGTCGAAATGTTGCCAGCCGGTCAATTGCGTTGAATCGACAATCTTTCCGCGCCGGCGCTGCAAGCGCTTCGTGACGCTGTTAAAAATGACTTCCATCACCAAGGTGCTTTTACCCGCGCCGGATACGCCGGTCACGCAAGTCATCGCGCCGATGGGAATCTCGACTGTGAGATTCTTGAGATTGCGCGCGCAAACATTTTTTACTTGCAACAGGGCGGAGCCATGGCGTCGTCGTTGCGGCACCGCGATCGTTTCCGTCCCCGCTAAAAATCGCCCGGTGAGCGAGCGCGGATCGCGCGTCAATTGCTCGGGCGTGCCGCACGCAACCACCGCGCCGCCGTTGACACCCGCACCGGGCCCCATGTCGATCACATAGTCGGCAGCTTGAATCGTCTCCGGATCATGTTCGACGACCAGCACCGAATTGCCGCCATCCCGGAGCTGTCGAAGTAATTCAATCAGCCGCGCGTTGTCCTTTTGGTGCAGGCCGATGCTCGGCTCGTCGAGAATATACAGCACGCCGGCCAGCCCCGCACCGATCTGCGTCGCCAACCGCACGCGCTGCGCCTCGCCGCCGGAAAGCGTCGTCGAGGCTCGATCCAAGCTCAAATAATCGAGCCCCAACCGGGCCAGGCAAACCAGCCGGCCGGTAATTTCGCAGACAATCTTCCGCCCAACGACTTTCCGTTCGTCGGCAAACTCGATACCGGCGAAGAATTGCCAAAGCTCGCCGATCGACCGAGACGCTATCTCAGCAATGTTTTTGCCGGCGATCCGGACTATGAGACTTGCTTTTTTCAAGCGGCGACCGCCGCACTCCGCGCAGGGCGCGCCATCACCGTTTGATTTCGCGCGCTGGGTCGAAACGCCCAGGCCGTTGCAGCGCGGACAAGCACCATGCGGGCTGTTGAACGAAAACAAACTGGGGGTCACTTCCGGCGCCGCTGTGCCGCACTGAGCACAGGTAAGTTTGAGGCTAAAAACCAGCTGGCGTGGCGCGGCGCTTTCGTCCGCAGGAAGAATGGAAATTTTGATGATCTGTTGGCCCGCCCGGGCCGCCAGCTCCAGCGAATCGGCTAAGCGCTTTTCGATCCCCTGGCGCAAAACTAAGCGGTCGATCACCAGATCGAGCTGGGTGACGCCTTTGACCGCCTCGGGAATATCGCCGCCCAGCTCGTGCATCTCGCCGTTAACGATCACCCGGGCAAACCCCTGCCGAGTCAGTTCGAGCAAGCTCTTCGCCGCGTCATCGGCGCGCGAAAATTCCACCGGCGCGAGCACGAGAAGCCTGGTTTCGGCCGGCGCCGTCATCAATTGATCGACGACTTGCTCGACGGTGCGCGCGGTGATTTCGCTGCCGCAGTTCAGGCATGACGGTTGGCCAACACGGGCGAACAGGAGCCGGAGCAGATCGTAGATATCCGTGATCGTGCCGACCGTGGAGCGCGGATTGGCGAAGCCGATTTTTTGCTGGATGGCGATGGCGGGAGAGAGTCCGCTGATCAGATCGACATCGGGCTTCTCCATCTGCTTGAGCAACTGGCGCGCGTCGGCGCCGAGGGATTCGAGATAACGCCGTTGTCCTTCGGCGTAAAGCGTATCGAACGCAAGCGAGGACTTCCCCGAACCGGAGACGCCGGTGATGACGACCAACTGGTCGCGCGGAATCTCCAGATCGATGTTCTTGAGATTGTGAACCCGCGCGCCCTTGATGACGATCTTGCCGGCCATCGGCGGAACTAGCAGATTGCTGAAAAACTCTTTCGGAGTCCTTCGACGGGCTCAGAGCCTGTCCTGAGCTTGCCGAAGGAACGAACGGAGAGGGACTTAAAATGATTTAAGTAATTCCGGTCATGCTGAGCTTGTCGAAGCATGTTTCACCTTTTTTTCAGCGGCCTGCTATTGCTGTTCGAATTCTTTGAGCTTGTTCTCGATCAGCGCGCGATACTCTTTGAGCTTGGCGTCGGACTGCGCTTCGAAGCGCAGCACCAGCGCCGGCTGCGTGTTGGAGGCGCGGATCAAACCCCAACCTTCGGGAAACTGCACGCGCACGCCATCGACGTCGATGACGCTGTAGTGCTGGCGAAAATAGTCAGTGGCTCTCTCGGCGATGAGAAATTTCTTATCGTCCGGACAATCGACGCGAATCTCCGGCGTCGAGACACTCTTGGGCAAGTCCGCGAGTAAAGCGGAAAGCGGCTGGCCCGAATTGGCGAGAATCTCCAGCAAACGAAGTGAAGCGTAGATCGCATCGTCGTAGCCAAAGTAACGTTCTTTGAAAAACATATGGCCGCTCATTTCGCCGGCGAGCAGCGCGTGAGTCTCTTTCATCTTCGCTTTTATTAACGAATGGCCTGCCTTCCACATGATCGGCTTGCCGCCGTTCTTGGCGATGTCGTCGTAAAGCCGCTGCGAGGACTTGACTTCTGAGATGATCGTCGCCCCGGGATTGCGCTTGAGCACATCGCGGGCAAATAAAACTAATAGTTCGTCACCCCAGAGAATGTTGCCCTTTTCGTCCACCGCACCGATACGGTCGGCGTCGCCGTCGTAGGCGATGCCGAGGTCGGCTTTTTCTTTTTTCACTTTGTCGATCAGCATTTCTAAATTTTCCGGCACCGTCGGATCGGGATGGTGAAATGGAAAAGTCGCGTCGGGTATGCACGCAATCTCCCACACCTGACAGCCTAGGTGGCGAAAGATCGGCGGCGCCACCGGTCCGCCAACACCGCTGCCGGCATCGATGACGACTTTGAGCGGCTTGGCTAGCGTCGGTACGTCGGCAAGTAATTGCTTGTGATAGGGTGGCACGATTTCGTAGCGTTCAACTTTGCCGCCGGGCCGCTCACGAAACTCGCCGCGTTCCATTTTCATGCGAATTTCTTGGATCTGCTGGCCGTAAAGGGTGTCTTTGCCGACGCAGAGCTTAAAGCCGTTGTACTCGGAGGGATTGTGGCTAGCGGTCACTTCAATGCCGCCGTCGACGTCGAGATGGAACAGGGAAAAATAGAGCAGCGGCGTCGGACAAACGCCGATGTCGTAAACCTGCAAGCCGGCCGATGCCATGCCAGCGATCACCGCTTCGGCGTATGGATCGGAGGTCGTCCGGCAATCCCGCCCTACGGTTGCCCGTTTGCCGCCCTTCTCGGCGATCACCGTGCCATGTACTTTGCCGAGCAACAGAGCAAAATCTTTATCGAAATCCTTTTCCGCCAAACCGCGAATGTCGTATTCGCGAAACACCGATGGGTTCATTACTTCCTCCGCGGCAAATTTACTTGTCGGTTTCCTGTGCAGAAGAATTCACCACGGAGGCACAGAGTTCGGAGTATTTTTGAATCAAAAACTCTTTACTCTGCGTCCTCGGCTCCTCAGCGGTGAATTCTCTGAGCCCTGCCTGAAGACGCCAATTTTAGGCGCGCCAAACGCGCCGCTAACAGAATCGCTTCTTTCATGCTGCTTTCGTCCGCCTTGCCCTTGCCGGCGATGTCGTAGGCCGTGCCGTGATCGACTGAAGTACGGATAAACGGCGGCCCCAAGGTGAGCGCCACGCCGCCATAGAAATGATGCAGCTTGAGCGGAATCAATCCTTGATCGTGATACATGCACACCACCGCATCGTAATCGCCGCGCGCCGCGTGGTGAAACAAACTGTCGGCCGGAAACGGCCCGAACGCGCCGACGCCTCGCTGGCGCGCCGCCTGCACCGCCGGCGCGATGATTTCGATCTCTTCATCGCCAAAGATGCCTTGCTCGCCGCCATGGGGATTGAGCGCCGCCACGGCTATGCGCGGGCGCGCGATGCCGAAGAAATTTTTCAGACTCCACTGAGTAAGCTCCAGCGTGGTTTGAATATTGGCACGGGTTAGACTGCGCGGAACTTTGGCATAGGCAATGTGCCCGGTCACCGGCACCACGCGCAGCTTGGCGCCAATCAGCATCATGCGGCACTCCGCCGTGCTGCTCAGTTCGGCGAGCAGCTCGGTATGGCCGGGATAGTCGTGGCCAGCGTCGATCAGGCTATGTTTACTGATCGGCGCCGTGGCGATCCCATCGGCCACTTTCGACAGCGCCAACTTCGCCGCCACGCGAATGTAGCTGAAGGCGCCGTGTGCACCGGCCTTCGAAGCGACCGCCGGCCGCGA
The DNA here is from genome assembly GCA_964478485.1 of uncultured Syntrophobacter sp. Classification (GTDB taxonomy): domain Bacteria; phylum Desulfobacterota; class Binatia; order UBA9968; family UBA9968; genus DP-20. The sequence continues at coordinate 13,306 of CAYZJE010000011.1, forward strand.
CTCCTTGGCCGACAGCGCCGACAACGAGCAAACCATAAACCCACGCGGATGATCGAGCAGCGGTAAAAGCTGCTGCCCCGGTTGCCAACAAATGAATTCGGGCGATTTTTTCAAGCGATTGCGGGTCCGCTGCAACACGCCCCAGTCGCCGAGAATTAACGGCCGCGCGACTTTCTTGATCGCCGGATCAGCCAGCGCCTTGACGATCACTTCAGGACCGATGCCCGCAGGATCGCCCATGGTGATCGCAATGATCGGTTTGCTAGACATGAATCTGAGAAAGCTTTAGGCAGCGAGCTTGCTCATTATCGCCGCTTACCGTTTTTCAGGCAAGGGATTACGGCTTTTTTGACGAGAACGGATTGATTGAGTCGATGATCGTGGAAAAAACGCCTTTGCCGGAATCCTCCTTCGCCGGCGTCAAAATGTCCGGCGTATCGTCCACCGTATCGGTGGTAAACAGCGGCACGCCAAAAACACTGACGACGCTTTTCCCGGCGAGCGGGCCTTTCGCATCATCATCATCGAATGGCGTTTCTTTGACGATGTAAGAAAACGGATTGAGGTAACTCAGCACCGAGCGCTGCTCCTGCCGCACCGGCCGCATCGACCGCGCCACCAAGGTGTTCATCGTGTTGTCTTTCGAGTCTTCCGGTTTAAAAACTACCCCAGCGATCTTGATATCGACTCGGTGCTTTCGGCGCATATCGGTCTTCAGCCACCGGGCGAAACGTTCCTCCAAGGCTTTGTTCAACAGCTCTTCCTTGATCTTCGGCGCAACGCTCGCGAGCGGCGCCGTGGTGCCGGTGTCACGCGCTTCCAACTTGACGATATGGATGCCCATGGTGGTGCGAAAGGGTTCACTCACCTGGCCGACTTTAAGTTTCACGAAGGCAACCTCTTCAAGGCCCGCGATCAAGGTGCCACGGACAACCCAACCGATATCACCCCCGGTGGCACGGCCCGCGCCGTCGGAATATTCGCTGGCTAACTTGGCAAAATCCTCTCCGGCTTGAATCCGTTGGTAAAGGCCCTGGGCTTTCTCCGTGACGCTGTGCACCTGCTCCGCCGGAGCGTTCTCGGCCAATGTCAACAGAATATGCCGGATGCGCGCCCGCTCTTTGGACCGGTAGTTTTTCGCATTGAGCTTATAATAGCGCTCAACGTCATCGTCCGTGATATTGATCTTGCGCCGCACCTGCCGGTCAATGATTTCGGATTTTTCCAGCTCCAACTTGACCGTCGCGCGATAGCTTTCAGGGGTTTGCCCTTCGCGCTTGAGCGCGAGCTTGAGTTCTTCGTCGGACAGACGGTTGGACTTTTTCACCTGCTCGATGTAACGTTCAATTTCATCGGGGCCGACGCGGATACCCGCTTCGAGCACCTCTGCTTCCAAGAGTTTGTCGGTGATAAACTGCTCCAGCACTTGCCGGTCGCTGTCGTTTATCTGATTGAGATTTCCAGTGGGAAAACCGCGGCCGAGTTTCTCCTTGGCATAGCGGTTCAAGTTAGACAAAGTGTAGGGCTCGCCGTTGATCACGGCGATCAACTGCTCGACCACCGCGCTAGTGGCTACACCAGGCAGAATCAAGACTAGCGAAAGGAGAATCGTCTGAAAAATTACTTGCCGCCGCATTATCGTTTGAATCCGTGGCAACGAGACCTTATAGCCAAGATAGCTACCATACCCGTTTTGAAAAACCAAACCGGCCGCA
>CAYZJE010000012.1:0-5233 GCA_964478485.1 uncultured Syntrophobacter sp.
GTGGATGCTTGGGGACTGCCGAGAGTGGGCGAATAACGCAAACTTAAGATATTTGAAATTCTCGGTTTAATTTTGCATTACAGAATCGGCAAATAGATGACTTGCGCAAGGGGCGCCGAGGAAAACTCGAAATCCGAAAGCGGCCCCGCGGATCGAAATAAATCCAAATGATCAAAACTAAGTCCTCAATGTTCCAAACCGGCCCGTTTTGGATTTTGTAATTGGGATTTAACTCTTTGGGTTTGTTTCGAACTTCGATATTCGGATTTCGATTCCGAATTGATGCGCGACATGGCGCGATGAAGCGAAAGTGACGCCAAGATGCCAATAAGAAAATACCTAGTAACCGCCGGGTATCTGTTGTTGTTGCTGCTCTCCGTGGGATTGTTGGGTTACGGCTGGATGATGCGGCAGTTCGAAATCGCCCAGAACGCCTTTCGCCAGGGTGACAGCGCCGGCGCGCTCGAGTCGTATGGTCGCGCCGAGATGCCATTTCAAAAACTTCCCTGGCTGGCGATGGTGTTCAAGCAGGAATACGCCCAGGTCAGTTTCAACCAGGTGGCGATTCTCTACAGCCAGAAGCAAAACCAAGAGGCCCTGGAGAAGTTGGAACAGCTGCCGACTCATCTGCCGGCGTTGGCCGAAAGCGGCGATTATGGGTTCTGGATGGGCAACCTGCTGTTTCGCCAAGCGACGGAAAGCAAAAACCCCGAAGCTTCGTTGACCGCGCTCAAAGCCGCGCTGTCAGAGTATCAGAAAGGTCTGGCGGCGAAACCGGACGACTGGGATCTGAAATTTGACTACGAGCTGGTGCGCTCGATCTTCGCCAAGCAGGATCGCAATCAGGAAAAGCAGGAGCAAAAGGTTAAGTCGATTATCGATAAAATGCGCCCGCAAGATCCCTCGCAGCAACAAATGGCGCCTGAGAAGCGCGGCTAGATGGCTGGTTACCGATGAAATTCCTCTATCCCGATTATCTCAAGCTGTTCTCCTTGCTGTTAGCGGTGTTGCCTTGTTGGCTCTATTTTCTCCACGTCAAGCGGCGTGGGCGCAAAGACTTGGGGGTTGGCCGCGCGCTCGCGCGCATCTCGCACTTTGGCTCGCTGCGCAAGGACTTGATCAGAATGGTGCTGATCAATTTAGTCATGGCGGCGCTGGTGCTGGCGCTGGCTCATCCGCAGTGGATTCAAGAACAAATGATTCCTCAACCCAGCGCCATGGACGTGGTCTTTCTGCTCGACACCTCGCCGTCGATGCGCGCCGAGGATATTCAGCCGTCCCGGCTAGCGCGCGCTCTGGACGTGATCGGTTCGTTCGTGCGCGGCAAGTTGGCGCAAGACCGGATTGGCCTGGTCGCCTTTGCCGGCAACAGCATGATCGTGTCCTACCTGACCGAAGACGCCAACAATATTCTTTATTACATCGACTACCTGAAGAATGATGGGGCGATAAACCATGGGACCAATATTGGGCGCGGCCTGAGAAACGGCCTGACGCTGGTCAAGAAGGAAACCGAAGTGCTGGCGGAAACGGCGCGGCATAAAAAAGTTTTCATCCTGCTGTCGGACGGCGAGGACAATAGCACGGAGCTCAATGGGGCAATCGCTGAAGTCAAAGAACAGGCGATCAAAGTGCATACGATCGGTGTCGGTTCGCGCGACGGCGCGCCGATACCGATCGGCCAAGAACGAGGCCGGCCGGTTTATCTCGAAGACGATAAGGGCAACCGCATCATCAGCCGCTTCGATGAGCATAACTTGAACTGGATCGCCGAAACCACCGGAGGAAAGTTTTACCGCTCCTTTAGCGGTCTGGAGTTAGAGAGTTCCTTCGCCGAAATCGTGCTCAAGGAGCGCGAGATCGCCGGCTTTAAGAAAATCGTCGAGTACCAAGACTTTCACCATCCGGTCTTGCTCGCCGCGGCAGGGATTCTTCTGGTCGCGTTGCTATTGTGATGGGACATGAATTGGAGTGATGGAGTATTGGAGTACTGGAGTGGTGGGTAAGAATTCCGAGAACCCATTACTCCATCATTCCAACACTCCATCACTCCAGGTCGCAAAGGGCGCACGAGGTTGTATCCGTGGATAGTGGTCATGAAATGAGCGAGACGCGCGCATCTGACGCCGTGCAGGCAGTGGCGCGGGAAATCAACAAGGTGATCGTCGGCCAGGAGTGGCTGATTGAGCGCTTGCTCATCGGTCTGTTTTCCGAGATCCCCTATTCGTTTCGGCGCGACGGCGAGGAGAAGTCAGGTTATGGCCATGTGTTGCTTGAAGGCGTGCCCGGTTTGGCCAAGACCTTGACCGTGATGACCCTGGCCAACACCATCAGCGCCAAATTTCAACGCATCCAATTCACTCCCGATCTGCTGCCGGCCGATATCATCGGCACGCGCATTTTCGACAGCGCGCTCAGCTCATTCCGCACTGAAAAGGGGCCGATCTTCGCCAACTTGATTCTCGCCGATGAGATCAATCGCGCGACGCAGAAAACTCAAAGCGCGCTTCTCGAAGCGATGCAGGAGCGCCAGGTGACGATCGGCGAAACCACTTATCCCTTGGAAGAACCGTTCTGGGTGCTGGCGACGCAAAACCCGGTGGAACAGGAAGGCGTGTATGCGCTGCCCGAGGCGCAGGTGGACCGGTTTTCTTTGAAAGTCAAAGTCGATTACCCCTCCCATGCGGACGAGGCCGCGATGTTGGCGCGCAACATAAGCTCGGTTACCGTAAACTCGATCATGACGCCGGCGGATGTGATCCGGATTCGTCGAGAGATTGGCAGAACTTACGTGAGCGACGCGATTCGCGAATACGTCATCCGCATCGTGCGCGCCACGCGCAACGGTTTGCCGACGAGCCTGACCTTGATCAGCGAAATGGTGCTGCACGGCGCCTCGCCGCGCGCGGCGCAGCATCTGCTGGCCCTGGCGCGCACGACGGCGTTTTTCGCCGGACGAGACTACGTGCTGCCGGCCGACGTCAAGCGGATCGCGCCCGACGCACTGCGCCACCGCTTGATCCGCACCGTGCGCGCCGAGGCGGAAAACATTTCACCGGATGAGATTATCGACGAAATGTTAGGGAAAGTGGCGATACCGTGAGACAATCAATGCACAATGCAAAGTGCAGAATGCATAAGGAATATTGTCGAAAGGTGAGTGAATTTCATTTTGCAATTTGCATTCTGCAATCTGCAATTTGCAATGCCCGAAGGCGATGATTCCCCGAGAATTGATGGAAGAACTACGCTACCTGGAGATCTGCACGCGCAGGGCGGTGCGGGATCATCATGTGGGCGATTATCGGAGCCCTTTGCGCGGGCGCGGTTTCGAGTTCGATCAGCATAAGCGCTACCAACATGGCGACGACTACCGGCAGATCGACTGGAACGCCACGGCGCGCATGGGCTATCCCTATGTGAAGAGAGATTTTGAAGAAAAGGAGTTAAGCGCCGTCATCATCGCCGATCTGTCGCGCTCCATGGACTTCGCCAGCGCCGATGGCTCGAAACGCGAGTTGCTGGTGCGGATCGCCGCGACTTTGGCTTTTTCCGCTGCCGGCGACAACATGAAAGTCGGTCTGCTCGGCTTCACCGATCGCATTGAGTTGGATCTGCCACTGAAAAAGGGATCGGCGCACAGCTGGCGCGTCGTCGAAGCGCTGTGGAACGCTAAACCCCGTTCGACGCGTACTAATTTTGCCCTGCCGTTCGAGCATTTGCTGACGCGGCTGACGACTTCGACGCTGCTGTTTGTGATTTCCGACTTCGTCCAGGTGGAAGATAGTTTTCACTCCCATGCGCTCAGCCATCTGGCGCGCAAGCATGACCTCATGCCGGTTATTATCGAAGATGCGTGGGACAAGGCGTTGCCCGGCGGCAAAGGTTTCGTCCGTCTGCACGACGCCGAGTCGGCTGGAGCGATGGTGCTGAGTCTCAGCCGGCACAACAAAGATATTTACCGCACGCTCATGCAAGAGCGCAAAATTGGCCTGCGGCGGTCGTTCTATAATCTTAATCTGGATCACTTGTTTATTAATCTGGGCGCGCCCTACTTGGAGTCGTTGCTGGGCTTTTTTCTCGCCCGTAAGAGGCGTCGATGAGAGCCCTCACATTCATCCGTTTAGGTCTGCTCGCGTTTCTGGCACTCGGCGCCGCCGCGCCGGTTCAGGGACCCAAACAAGCCAAGATCGCGCTATCGACCGAGCTCGACCGCACCGCGATCTGGGTGGGCGATACCTTTCATTACACCGTCAAGGCGGTGCATGATCCCGCGATTGAAATCGTTGTCGACAATTTGAAAAAAGAGCAGGTAAATTTAGCGCCGTTCGTGGTGCGCGAAATCGCCGTGCGCCAAGGGTCCTTAGGCGCGACCAAAAAAGTCACTGAAATCAATTTCCTGCTGACCACCTATGAGAGCGGTCAAGTGGAGCTGAAGATTCCTTCTTTCCCGCTTTATTATTTCACGCGCACGGCGGGAGCGCGTGTGAGCGCCGAGAGCGCGGCCGAATCGGTGCCGGTTCCCGTGACTAAAATCGGCCTGCGTTCCACCCTGACCAGCGACAATCCTCGGCCGCGCGATAGTAGGGAGATTTGGCAAGTGACGCGGCTGAGATGGATAATTCCGTTCGCTCTGGGACTAGCCGGGATGGTTTGGTTAGCGAGCCGACTGGTGCGCCGTCTCTGGGTCACCTCGCACCGCGAGAAACCAGCGAAAAAACGTTTGAGCCGGCGCGCGCGGCAGCGCATGGTGCGCGACTTCATGCAGCGGACGCAGGCGATCGGCCGGGATTCTCCTGGGGAGCAGCAGCGCTACTATGCCGAAGTCAGCCAATTCCTGCGCGGCTACTTGAGCGATTCGTTAGATATCGACGCTGGAAGTCTCACCGCGCAGGAAATTGAAACGAGATTGCGAGAGCACGGACAGAACGGTCTCAGTGCGCCGGTAAAAAATATCTTGGAACGCTGCGAGCAGGTGCTCTATAGCCCGCAAGGTAGTCAACTGGGGAAAGATTGGCGCGAGCAAGTTCAGGGCGAGCTTGGCAAGTTCGCTGACCTAGCGCGCCACTAGCATTGCATTAGCCACCAAGGGCCTAGGGCGGCTACGCCGCAACCAAAGAGAAGAACGGGATTAGCCGCAAAGAACGCACCCTTCGACTGGGCTCAGGGCGATCGGGACGGATAGAGCGCAAGAGAACGAAACGGATTATCTCTCGCAAAGGCGCTAAGGTGC
>CAYZJE010000013.1:0-5949 GCA_964478485.1 uncultured Syntrophobacter sp.
GCCAATTACTCAGCTTTCTTTGGCGCAACAGCAGCTGGAGCCGCCGCCACGTCGCGATCGCCCAGCAGCCGCACCTCGCGCTGGGGAAATGGAAAACTCATCCCTGCCGCTTGAACCGCATCGTACACGGCGGCAGCGAGATCGCTCTTGACTTGCGTTGCTTGGTTGAATCGGCGCGGCCACACTCTTAGCTCAAAGTTGATCGCGCTGTCACCGTAACTCATGAAGAGGGCGCGCGGCGCGGGCTCTGGCAAAACATCCGGGTGCGCGCACGCGACTTGCTCCAACAGCTCGATCACTTTTTTGGGATCGGCCCCGTAGTTCACGCCGACGGGAAGATCGACGCGCCGCAATTGATCGCTAAGCGTCCAGTTGGTGACTCGGTCCGTAATAAGTTGCGAATTGGGCACAATGATATCGGCCCCCGCGCCAGTGTGGATCACACTCGCCCTGATGCCGATCCGTCGCACCGTACCCTGCAGGCTGCCGACGTCCACGGTGTCGCCGACATGGACCGGCCGTTCGAACAGCAAGATCAGCCCGGAGACAAAATTATTGACGATACTTTGTAGCCCAAAGCCGATGCCGACGCCGAGAGCACCGACCATAACGCTGACCTTGCTGAAATCCACCCCGAGCACGCCGAGCCCGGCGACGAACCCGAGGGCGAGAATAATATAATTGAGCAAACTGGAGGCGGCGTACGACAATCCCGGAGCGAGATCAATTCGCGAGTAGACATCCTCCTGCAAAACGAAGCGAATGAAGCGTGACAGCAGGTGGGCCAACCAAACAACCAGAAAAAATTCCAGGATATTACCGAGCGAGATGGCGATGGAGCCGCGCTCCAGTTTGGTTGCCAGCAGGGCTTGTCCTAAGGACCCCGCGTAATCCAAAAGACCGAGATAACCCAGGTAACGGTTCGACCAGGAAAAGACTGCTACCCAAATCAGCAGCCGATAAACCCGCCTTTCCAGAAGCTCGCGATGGTGCTCAACCATCTGGAGCAAGCGCAGCGGCCAGACGCGCAACGCCAGCGCTACCACTCCCGCGATCACTCGAAGGATCGCAATCGCCGCAAATGCCAGGACGGCGCCAACAAGAATGCCGGGCGTCAATAGCCGCGCCAGGCGCGCATAGCCTGCCAATCCCGCCAGTAGCGCGACAAGCAGAACAAGTATGAGAAAATACCTGACCGACTTGAGAACGATCACACCGGAAGATTCAGCTCTCGCGGCAATGATTTGCCGATAATGGTGGCGCATCCCGAACAACACGATGATCGCGGCGAGGGTCTCGGCGACAATGATCGCCAGACCGATTACTCGAATGCCCGAATAGGCCTTGCGCAGGAGATCGACGGCCAACAGAAAACCGAGCGCATAACTCGCCGACGCGACTGAGGCGCTGACCATCGGCCGCGCCAGACGGAGGATCGGCACCAGCACTACGATGTTCAGCAGTTCTCGCACCACGAGAGGCACCTGAAAAAGAGGCCCATTCATGATGAGCAAAATAATCGCCAACGCCGCTGAGTAGGGTCGCTCGAAGACCAAGAGCGCCGACGATGCAGCCACGCCGGACTTCTCCCACACAGCGATCTTGCGCCGCGCCGCGGCGAACACCAGGGTTAAGGTAATAACGAGCGCGGCAATCAGAGCGCCGCCTTCGCGTGGAGCGCGCAGGTAACTAACGATCTCCGACCAATGGGCGATGCTGAGAATGCGCACATGCTCGGGGAATGCTTTGAGCGCGGCAGGCCAAATATCCACCCTCCAGAGCGGCGCCACGTTGGGCGCGAAAATACCCGCAACGGCTTGCTGCTCAATCTGGCCGATCTGCGCCAGCACCGCGCCGCACTTGGTGATCAGTTGGCCGACCCGGCTCTGCAAGTCCAACAGCGCCGCGCGCTCGCTTTGAAGTTTCGCCTGCGCCGCCGTACTCGCCGCCACGGTGGCGTCGATCTGTAGCAGAATAGGACCCGGCGCGTCGGCTGCCTGGGCGGATGCGCGCGTGCTGCCCCAGATTTTTTGCCGATCGCTAAGCTGGTCGAGCGCCTCCTGCACCTTGGTCGCCTGTGCGGTGAGCACGCTCAACCAGCGCGTCGTTTCCAACTGGCGCCGCTGCCAATCTTGATTCAAGCTCTGCAAGGTATCGAGGGTCGGGTCCGCTTCCAGGATCTTGGTCGTCGCGGCGAATTGCCCGTCCAACTTTTCGCTCGATTCAGGAAGTGTCTTGGCGATACTTTCGATTTGCGCGCCGGGCGCTGCGCTCGCTATCAGTTTACCCAGTAAGTTGGCTACTTCGGTGGCCCGCGTCGCGATATCCGCCAGCGGAATCGCTACCGGCGGCTCAGGTGCGGCCGGCTTAGGCGCTTGCGCGGTTTTTTGCTCCGCCGTCATGCCAGGGACAGTTGGCAGGAAACCAACGGCGAGTACCACGATCATCGCCAAGTACAACAAAGATTGCCGCAAGCTGTCAGTTTTTTCGAAAATGAACGCGATATTTTTCATGTCATGAAATTAAAAAACCGCAGCTCGAAATCCTCAACCTGAAATCTGACACCTGACACCTCGGAGTGGCACATGGTTTCGGGTTTCAGGTGTCAGGTTTCAGGTAGCTCACCCCTCATCACTCGACACTCTTTCGACAGTCAAAACAGCTCGCCGGGGCGTAAGGCGCTCAAGAATTCATCGCAGGGAATGCAGTGAATGCCGTCTTTCATCAAGCGTTCCTTACCGCGATAGAGAAGATACAACTTAGCTTTTGGGTAGTCTTCTCTAAAGGACCGCAGACTCTTGATTTCCTGCGGCTGGATGCGCGACGAGTTTTTCACTTCAATTGCGACGATTCCTTCGGAGCCATAGACGATAAAATCAACCTCGACCCCCGATCTCGTCCGCCAGAAATGCAGAGTGAAATCACTGTTCGAGTAATCGATCCATGACCTGAGATGCTGCGCGACCAAACCTTCTAGGGCCTGTCCCCCGATCTCTTGCGGGTTGTCCAAGGGGCCTTGGGGGCGAAGGGAGCGAAAAACGCCGGCGTCAAATAAATAGAACTTGGGATGAGAAACGAGCGCCCTCTGTGCGCGCTTGCTGAAAATCTCGACTCGGTATCCCAACATCAAGTCTTCCAGGATGTTCAGGTATCCCTCGACAACTTTACGTTCGATCTGGCACTCCCGTGCGATGTTGGTAACATTGATCAACGAGGCGTGGGAAAAGCTTACGGCCTCCAAGAAGCGCGAAAAGTTTCCGACGTTGCGTACCAGACCCTCCATTTGTACTTCTTCCCGCAGATAAAGCGCGGCATACGTCTTTAAAACTTGCGCAGGGTCATCCGAGTCGATGACGATCGGCAGCAAGCCCGCACCAAGCGCTGCCTCCAAAGAGAAGCGGCGCCCCAGCTCCGCCGCCATAAAGGGATGGAGACGACAAAGCAGAGCGCGGCCTGCCAGCAGGTCGACGCCGGTGCGCTTGAGCTTACGCGCGCTGGACCCTGTCAGAACAAACTGCCATTTCTTCTTTTGTTCGACCAAGCTATGAACTAGGCTCAGCAGTTGAGGGATTTTTTGGATCTCGTCGATCACAACGGTGGCAACATTGGGCTCGGCCAAAAGCCGCTCGCGCAGACGTTCCGGATGAGCAGAATAGATACGAAAGACTTCCGGATCCAGCAGGTCAAGGTAGAGCGCCTGCTCAAACCTTCGCTTCACGAGAGTGGACTTGCCCGTACCGCGTGGACCGAACAGAAAAAAGCTCTGATTCGGAGGCTGAAAAAAACGGCGGATTGTTTCCATTTTGAGTCTAAAAAAGGAAGCGAGCGACACGAAATTACCATTCAGCTCCCACCAGGTCAATGGTTTACAACCTTGCGCGAGAATAACGGGAGCCGGAGCCGGGGTCAGGTCTTGCAATCAGATTCTGCTGAAAAACCCCTAGGAATGCTTCGACGGGCTCATACTTCGACACGCTCAGTAGAACGGAAAATTCTTAACATTATCAATTCCCACCCCGTTCGTTCCTTCGATAAACTCAGGACAGGCTCTGAGGCTCTCGAAGGATGAACGCAGGGATTTTCAGCAGAATCGCATTGCAAGACCTGACCCGGTCGTCTATCGATTAGTTCCTATCTAGAGTCCCCCACCCCAGCGAAATTGCCAGGCGACGCCGACCAGGTCGGTATCGGCACCGGTCTTCGTGTACAGATTCGTGCTGCCGTAGAGCTTGACCGAGTTATACCGGTTAATCGGCAAAGCGAGCGTAAGGCCGATGCGCGCGTTTTCGAGACTTTCGCCCTTTCTCCCGTCGATGGTCCCGCGCGCTCCGGTGTAGTAAAGCCCATTGAGCCCGAGCCAGACCCCGGGTGTGATCGAGTAAATCAGATGTCCTTGCACGGAGTAGACTGGGCTGACTTGGAGGGTTCTGCCGTTGAGAAAATCATTGTTGTCTGTGTAGAAACGGACGCCGCTGGCGATCTCTAAAGTCACCGGTCCCCAGGTTTTGGAAACTCCTACCTCCGGCTTGAACGACCAGCGGTGCGTACCGATGTTGAGCAGCTTATCGTCGTTATACTGTCCGAGCGGAGGAGTGACCTCTAGGCTCGTGCCAATGATGATATCTTGCTTATAGTCCTGAAACTCTTCGAGCGAGAGCGCCGGCGCGCCATAAAGTAACATGGAGAAGCGTAGTCTCGGGTCTCCGAATCCCGAAACCTCCCGCGTGTGTGACTGCCCGAGTAGTTTGGCGCTTCCAGATGCCCAGGAGTAGGGTAATATGATGTCGAACTTTCCCGACCGGCCCCACAAGTCCAGCGTGCGCACGTAAGCAAGGATGCTGGTGTGAATATCCACCTCAGCATCTTCGATTGGTACCGACGGGTCCGTGCCCACCGCGCCTTTAGAGTATGCATACCCTCCGATCAGGAAGTTTAGTCCGACCGGCGTGTTCGCGTATGCCCTCGGTTCAAGATCCTGGGCATGAGCCTCGAACCCCGCAACCGTCAGTGCCAACGCGGCGATCAGCCAACCTAAGGCGGAATGCCCCCTGATGCACAAGCGACGATCGCCCCTACCTTGGCGCCATTTTGTGTCATGACTCAGCAAATTTTACTTCACAACGATGGTCGTCGTTTGGGGAGCCGTCACCACGATGTAAGTCACCTGGCTCGATTGATAGGTTGGCTGATACCAGGTTGAACCGCATTGATAGTAAGTTACGCTGCCTGCCATCACCGTTTTACACGACTGGGACTGAGCGCTGAACGCCGCCGCCGTCATCGTCGAACCGATAACCGCGCCGGCTACCACGCCGGCCGCATAGGCTCCCGCTGCTGCCGGAGGATGGTAGCCGCCGTAATATGCTCCGCCGCCGTAGTGATAAGGATCGTAGTCGGAAGCATAGTTCTGCCGATTCGCTTGATTCTCCTGCGAGGTGCTCTGGCGGCTCGACTGATTTTCTTGCGACGTGCTCTGGCGGCTGGATTGATTCTCTTGCGCGCTGGACTGACGAGTTGCCTGATTGCTCGTACTCGTAGATTGCATATCTTGCGCTGAGGACTGGCGGCTTGTTTGATTGCTTGCACTAGCGGACTGCCGGCTTGCCTGATTGCTGGAAGTCGCTGATTGGGCTGAGGACTGCCGGTTTGCCTGATTGGTGCTGCTCGTCGATTGCGCTTGTTGGCCCGAGGACTGACGGCTGGATTGCGCGCTGGAAGCTTGCGCCTGCCCTCCCCCACTGCCGCGCGAGCTCGCTGCAGCACTCGAGCCACCACCACCGAAGCTGCCACTACTGGCAGCACCGCCCTGAGAAAAACCACCTCCTCCTCCACCGCTTCCGCCACCGCCGAAGCTCCCGCCGCTAGCACCACCGCCGCCGCGGGAAAAACCGCTGCCGCCTCCCCCACCACCTCCACCTCCCCCGCCGCGCTGAGCCGCGCCTAGCTGGG
>CAYZJE010000014.1:0-19335 GCA_964478485.1 uncultured Syntrophobacter sp.
CTAGGTTGATTGAAATTATCTGCCGGGTGCACATTCGGCTAGCGGGTCGGGCGCGAAAAATTCTAAATCGAATAGTTTTGACGCGATGGCGTCAGCAAACGGGCAGCCTTCTTTGGAAAGGTTGCCCGTTTTGCTTTTGTCTTTAAGATTCAAGTGCTCGCGGCGCTTCGCAGCTCCCCTGCCGCCGTCAAGTACGGATTTGGTAATCGATTTTCGGGTGGTGGCATCAGCCAGCCTTGGCAAAGCAGTCGGCGAGCTGGCTATAGTTCACTTTGCAGGTTCAATTAAACGAAACCACTTCGCGGGCGGGGATTTAACCCCGCCCTTTGACCAAAGGGGATGCTCGCCCCCTTTGGAAACCCCATTTAGTTGTGCCCGCCTCAAGAGGCGGGGTTAACATAGAATATAGTCAGGTACCTCCGGCATAGCCGGGGCCTTCTCTGTGACGTTACTGCTCCAGCCAGGTGCGCCAAAGGCCGCCTTTGGCGTGAGAATATTCTTGCCCAGGGCCGCGCTCCCAGTTCTTCACTTTGTCGCGCCAGACAAAGTTCCGGTCGTTGGCCCAGCCGATCACGTAGTAGGCCACGTCATCGACAAAAAATTTCTGAGCAAGTTTGTTCCAGATCGCCAGACGCTTGGCGCGGTTCGGCTCTTCCATGTACTGAGTTATCCACTTTTCCAACTCAGGCGTGCAAAGTTTGGCAACGTTGCCGACGCCGGCTTTACCACCGGTGCAGGAAATGTACTGCTCGTTGGCGACGAGCGGCTCGCCAGTGCCGCCAGCACCATACACGGAAACGTTAAGCTCACCGGCGACCGTCTTCTGAATGAGCTCCGCTCCGGCTAGGTTCTGGATCGAGAATTTGATGCCCGCCTCGGCCGCCTGGCGAACCACCGCCTCGGCCCAGGGGTCGTCCTGACCCTGAGTAGATCCCAAGGTGATCGGCTTGCCGGCGTAACCGGCTTCCTTCAGCAAGCGCTTTGCTTCTTCGATGTTGCGCTTCCATTTGAACTTTGCCGAAGTCTCCCAGTCGGTGCCAGCCGGCGCCCAGGTCAGTACGGGAACACCGAAGCCAAAGGTGGCTTCTTTCATGATCGCGTCTTTGTCCAAGGACAGCGCGATCGCCTTGCGCACCCGCGGATCCGACGTCGGCGCCAACTGCGTGTTCAATACCAATTGTTTGATGCCGGCCATGCCGATGGATTTATACTGCATGCCTTTCAGCCCGCCGCTTTGGAGGCGCTGCACGAAGGTTGGACCCAAGCGCTCCGTCACGTCGATGTCCCCTGCCTGGACGGCTGCGGCTCGGGATGTGGCTTCGATGATGACCCGGAACCGGACACCGTCCAAGTATGGGGCGCCGCCCCAGTAGTCGTCATTGCGCACAACCTCATATTCCTGCCCTGGGATCCACGCCTTGAACTTGAAGGGGCCGGTGCCGGGCGGTGGGTTGCTGCCAGTCATCTTTTGCTGGCCAGGCGCCAGCGACTCCTTGGGTGCAATGTGCAAAGTCTGCGTGTCGGCAAGAATCTCAGGCAGCAAACCGCGCGGACCGGGCGATGTGAATTTCACGGTGTAATTGTCCAACGCCACGGCGTCGCGGACATTGCTCGATAACTGCCCCTGACCAGCAGCGCCGTTGGTGGGGATCATGATGTGCTTTGCCGACCAGACCACATCATTGGCGGTGAGCTCCTTACCGTCGTGGAATTTTACGCCACGGCGAATCTTGAACGTCCACTCGCTCGAATTGGCGTTGGCCGTCCAGCTTTCCGCGAGCCAGGGGTGAATCTCGCCCTTCTGGTCGAACATGACCAGGGGTTCATAGACATTGTCTTTCACGTATTGGCTTATGGAGGTGTAAGCAACGAAAGGGATGGGTGTGCCAATGTCTTTCACGATGCCAAACTTGAGCGTGCCACCGATACGAGGTTTACCGGCTGCCGAGGCCTGAGTCGCTGGGGCGGCAGCCGGCTGTGCTGCGGCAACTACAAACAACAAGGCCGTGGCAACCAATAACCCGCGCGCGACGCCTTTCCTGGTCCACTGTTTCATTGTCACCCTCTCCTTTTTTGTCAATGCCGGCGCTGCGCGGTTGGCGATCACACGGCGCCGATGACAGCTTAAGATTGCACCCTCGCCAAGCTGCGGAACGCTAGCATCGGAGCGCGACAAGTGTCAAGGATTTATCACAGGATTTATCACCGCTTTCTCACCGATCGCGAGTCGTGCGCTTGTCTTACTTCGGATCTTTGTTATACGATCCGGCGGCTTGCAGCGGATGACAGTGATCGTTATCTGTCGCCGCAAGCGGATTTCATCAGGAGGATTTGGCGATGCGCTTACGATACATCGCGGTGCGTCTGGTGCAATTGATTCCGATGGTCCTGGTTGTCACCATGGTCGTGTTTTTCGTCATGATGATCGTGCCGGGGGACCCGGTCATGGTGATGCTGGGCGCAGTGGACGGCGCGCAAGTTTCCCGCGAAGTCTATGACGCGATGCGCGTGCGCTTGGGATTGGACCAGCCGCTCATCGTCCAATATCTCCACTGGCTGGCGAATCTGCTTCAGGGCGACCTAGGCACTTCCATCACGCACCGGACCGCAACCTTGGAAGTCATTCTTCAGCGCCTGGTCCCAACCCTGTACTTGATGGTTGGCGCCCTGATCATAGCGGTCATCATCGCCGTGCCCGCGGGCGTGCTGGCCGCGATTCACAACAACACCAAATGGGACCACCTCGCCACTGCTTTTGTCGTCGCCGGTATCTCGGTGCCGACCTTTTGGTTGGCTCTGGTCGCCGTGTTGATCTTCGCCGTGTACCTTGGCTGGCTGCCATCGATTGGCTATACCCGCCCGCAAGACGACTTTATAGATTTTCTCAAGCATATCGCCTTACCGATGAGCGTCGTGGCCTTGAATATTGCCGCCACGGTCCTACGATTTCAGCGCCAGGACTTCCTTGAGCAAATGCAGCAGGATTACGTTCGCACCGCGCGGGCGAAGGGGCTGAGCGAGAGAGTGGTGCAGTGGAAACATGTGCTGCGCAACTCGCTCATCACAACCTTCACCGTGGTGGGCCTGCAGATGGCCTATTTGAGTGGACTGATCACCATTGTGGAGTCCGTTTTTAATTATCCAGGCATAGGCTATCTGCTGCTGAACTCCATACGCACCCGAGATTTCATTGTCGTCCAAGGTGTGGTCCTGTTCATGGTTTTTCTCGTGATCATAGTCAACCTCATGGTCGATTTTCTCTACACGGTGCTCGACCCACGGATCCGCTACAGTTAAGCGCGCAGCAATTGTCATGAAAGCTCAAACCGCCGACGACTCTGCAAGCTTTGAACGTCAAGCTGCGCGGTCTTCAGCCGTGACGCGCAGCGTCATTGCGTTGGTTGGCAGCGACCGGCGTTTCATTGTCGGCGGCATGCTACTAATTCTCTACATCCTCATCTCTCTGATTGGGCCAAGTATCTCACCCCATGATTTGAATGCCCCCAACCTAGACGTGCGCCTGGGGGCGCCGACGGCAACGCACTGGCTCGGAACCGACCGTATCGGCAGGGATGTCTTGACCCGCATCATCGCCGGCTCTCAGGTGAGCCTGCAGGTGGCGGCGGGGGCTGTTCTGATGGCGCTGATGATCGGCGCGCCGCTCGGTGCTTTGGGCAGCTACGTGGGCGGGAAAATTGATGCGCTGGTTCAGCGAGTGATGGAGGGGATCATGGCCTTCCCCTCTCTCGTACTTGCGTTAGCACTGGTAGCGCTAGCGGGACCTAGCGTCGTTATACTCTGGTTCGCCATTGCCTTTAGCGCCATTCCCCGCTACGCGCGATTGGTCAGAAGCGGCGTGCTGACGCAGAAAGAGCGCGAATATGTGTACGCAGCGCGGGCCATGGGACAAAGCCCGCTGCGGATCTTGATCAAACAGATTCTTCCGAACATAATGGCACCCATCGCAGTGCAAATAACGCTCGACTTTGCTCGAGCCATCAGTGTCGAAGCGGCCCTCAGCTACCTCGGTCTTGGCTTGTCAGTGCCCTACATCAGTTGGGGCACGATGATTAGGGACGCCCAAGAATTTTTAGAAGTAGCACCGTGGTTGGCGATTTTTCCTGGACTCACCTTGGCCGGAGTCATATTGGCCTTCACCTTGGTGGGCGACGCCCTGCGTGACCGCATGGACCCGCGCCTGCGCAGCAGCTTGAGTAGGCGACTTAGAGATCGACCTGAATGATTTTTTGTGTGCTACGTTTTGCATTCACATTAACTACTCGATGACTTTCGAACAGGAGGGACTATGGCAATCACGGCAATTGATCACTGGGTCCTTGTGGTCAAGGACTTGGAAGAGACCTTCACCTTCTACCGCAAGCTCGGCCTTGAAGCGGGTTGGCAAGAGCGTCCCGGCGGTCGCGGCAAGCGTCCGATCATCCGCATCAGCGAGACGCAGAAGCTAAACCTTTATATGATTGATCGCTACGAGATCGAGAGTCCGACCTTCGCCCCTGGCTATGCAAGGGGATCGGCGGACTTCTGCCTAAAGTGGCAAGGCACCGTGCAAGAAGCGCAGGACTTTCTCAAGCAGGCGGGCATTCCAGTGTTGGATGGTCCGGTTGCTCGCTCAGGCGCCCTGGGTCCGGGAACCAGTCTGTACTT
The DNA here is from genome assembly GCA_964478485.1 of uncultured Syntrophobacter sp. GTDB lineage: Bacteria > Desulfobacterota > Binatia > UBA9968 > UBA9968 > DP-20. The sequence continues at coordinate 4,666 of CAYZJE010000014.1, forward strand.
GCGCGATCCAGACAACAACCTGATCGAGCTGATTACCTACGGCGACACCCAGTACAAATAGCTCGGACAACTAATTAAACTAAGCCATCGCGGGCGGGGATTTGACCCCGCCGCTAATTAAAATATCGCAAAGGGGATGCTCGCCCCCTTTGGAAACCCCATTTAGTTGTGCCCGCCTCAACAGGCGGGGTTAACATAGAAATTACTCGCTGGCGCTACGCGCTAGGCTTGGCAATCTCTGGCTGCGGGCCAACGGTGATCGGTCCTGGCTGATACAGAGATTGTTGGATCTGAGACCTATCCACATCGAGCTTGTAAAGCCCGATGGCGTTATCCATCAAGATTTTTTTGCGGTCATCCACCGATTCCACATCCTGCAGCGAATGAGTCCGGCACCACACCGACTTGGGCCAAGTCGTGGTACCGTGCGGGTAGTCGGTGGAGTACATGATTTTGTCGACACCAATCTCATCCCGGCTTCTGATGCCGTGGCGCTCATGCCAGAAGGTGCTCCACATGTTGGACCGGAAAGCCTCACTGGGTTTCTTGGTGAGCGTGGTGTTTTTGGCGACCCTGCGCTCGTCAAACTCATGGTCCAGCTCTTCCAGCAGGTAGGGCAGCCAGCCGACGCCGCTCTCGACGCTAATGGTCTTCAACTTTGGAAACTTTTCGAACACGCCCGAATAGAGGATGTTGGAGACGATCTCCATGTGACTGACAAAAGTCATGGAAACCTGCAGGGCGGTCCTGGCACCATCCTGCAGGGAACTCCAGGCCGGCAAGGCCGGCAAGGCGGTCGAGTGCAAGCACAGGGGCACATCCAGGTCGCAGCACGCCTGGAAGACCGGGTACCAATAGGGATCGTTGAAATATTTCAGCCCCAAAACATGCGGCGCGCCGTGCCAGGCCAACGCCTTGTGGCCGCGCTTCACCGCGCGATGGATCTCGGCAACGCACAACTCCACGTCCCACATGGGGGTCACGCACTGAGCGATGAACCTGGGCGAGTAGTCTTGCCACTCTTCGATGAGCCAGTCGTTGTATGCGCGAATACAGGCCAGACGAAATTCTTCGCTGCCCTCTTTCTGAAAATTCTGATTGGTAATCCCAATGATATTGGGGAAGAGTACCGAAGCGTCCACTTCCTCTTGGTCGAGAATCTTTAGACGCTCGCAAGCGACGTACGTGGAACGGGGCACTTCGTCCCAGTTCCGCACCTTTGCTTTTACACCAGCGATACGGGCCAGGCCGCCAAATCCTTGCGCGTTCCCGCCCAAGGCCCAGGTCTGGCTGCCGTCTGGCAGGTCGATGATGTGAGGGATGTCATCGCCAAACTTTGCTTTGGACATTCGGTTGGTCCATACATCGGGGGCTTCTTGGACGTGATCATCAGCGGAGATGACGCCATACTTCATCTTCAGGGTTGCCATAGAAACTCCTTGCGGTCGCTTTGAACCCAATTATTCAGGGAACCCCATGTCAGCCGAAAAGGCCCCGTCGAACCCTGAGGCGACGGGATTGCGTTGTCGTGAAGCAAAAACCGAAATCTCCGACTTCAATCAGTTCCAGCCAAGGCTGACAAACGAAGCCGAATCTACTCTCGCTCGGGATTTCTGTCAATTGTTACCGAAGAGATCAGAAGCGTGAACACTTCGCCAGCGGCAGCGGAAAAGAATCAGGCTCGCAGCGCCGCTAGGAACTGCCTATGGTGCCGCCGTTGACCACTAGGGTTTGCCCGGTGGTGAACCGCGCCATGGGTGAGGCGAGGAAGAGAGCGGTCTGAGCGATATCCGCTGGCTCTCCCCTAAAACCCAGGGGATTAGAAGTGACTAACGTTTGGCTTGGCGAAACTCCAGCCTGAGGTGCCGAGGTGGAACTGCCAGTATTGATGCCGCCCGGCGCTATGGCATTGATCCTGATTCCCAAAGGCCCTAGTTCAAAGGCTAGCACTCGTGTCATTTGAATAATCGCCGCCTTGGACGCCGCGTAGTGGACGCCTTGCCCACGGCTGTAAAAAATCCCGGCGTGAGACGCGATGTTGATGATGCATCCGGTTCGCTTTGCCATCATCAGACGAGCAGCGCGCTGAGAGCACATGAAGGTTCCCTTCAGATTGACCGAAAGTACGTTGTCCCATTCGGAATCGGCGATCTCAAGGAAAGGCCGTCTAAACCATATGCCGGTGTTGTTGACCAAGATATCTACGCCGCCGAAATTTGCTTGCACGGTCGCGAACAACCGGTCCACATCCGCGGGTGAGGCGACATCGGTTTTAACCGCCAAAGCTTTTCTACCGAGTTGCTGCATCCTCTCGGCTATCTTCTGAGCGCTATCCTCGTTGATATCGGCGATGACGAGGTCAGCGCCAGCCCTGGCAAACGCTTCGGCAATAGCGGCGCCGATGCCCTGGCCCGCCCCGGTTACGATGGTCAGCTTACCGCTTAGATCGATGACCGCTTCTGACTTTGAATCCACGGATCTTTCCTTTTTGATGCATGTCAGATCACGTTCAGAGCGTCAGCGGGTAGACTTTTCGCCACCTGAGCTAGCCTTCTGCGATCTCTTTCCGTGATCACTCTAAGAGAACTCGATGTTTTAAACGCCCAGAAGGTCAATTCTTGCAATTCCCGCGTAACTGCATATTTCTTGAGCTTTCCCAGAACGCCTCCTTCGTGCACCTGGTTCTTAGCTCGGTGCCGCAGTGCCATTATTAGAGAGCCTTTGGGAATTCCACGGGTTCTTCTCACTCAGGACTGTGTTTTACCAATTTCATTATGGTTCGCCAACTCGCACGCAAGAGCTTGAGCCAACTCCGTAACATTCGGCGACTCCGTCTGCTGCGGCCCGGGATTGGAGGGGTCCTACACGTAACCTATCCGCGGAATTCTTGCTGCCTGCTGAGCGTCGGCAGCGACTCCACGAACAAGCACTATCGTTGCAACCAAGATTGATGACAGATCAGGTTTCTTCATTGCCCACCTCGTTCGTGAACAGACTTATCACGCACACCGTAATTCCGAAAACGATTACTTACACAGAAGCGATACAGATTCATCGAGGGGAAAAGTCCAAAATTCGGTCTGAGATTGAAAAGACGCGACAGTCCAATCAGGCAGCGAGAAAATGATACCCGCCCAAGGATGCGCGAATCACTTCTGCTTACGCTCAACTGTGCAACCAGATGCGTGAGATCATCCACATTCACATGCCGCCGATTGGAGAAGCTCGAATCCGCAACCGCATCGGCAAGCATCAGTGATCACACGATTGATAAAAATTCGTTTTTTTCTATCCGTCGTCGACAAATTTCGCAGGCATTTAGCTTTAAACGAACCAATTCGGCGCGGGTAATAGGTGAGCACCAAGCGATTTTGTGGTTGCGTCGCTCTATGTGGTTTGGTACTGAGGAAGCATGACGGCAGAGCAAATCAGACAACTCAGGCAACGCTTTAAACTGACGCAATAGGGTTTCGCCGAAAAACTTTAAACCATACGCTTGACTATCATCAGATTGGAAAGCGGCGCTATCAAACCGCAGAGATGGCGGCGAGGACGAGATGGACAAGATTATTCAAGACCTAACAAGGAAATGCCTCCCAGAACGCGCGCATAGTCTGTGCGGTTCGGTTATTTCACCAGTAAAGAAAAACTAATGAGGCGGTCGGGTGAGTTGAGATGATCGCAAGGGGCGACTGGCGCAGAGGGCGCAAAGGCTTTGACGAAATCGTCGCTGGCTTGCGCTCGAGAATCGAGCTTGACGCGGCGGTGCAACACGAGCACACGCGCGGCCACTGTTGGCACTGCGGGCGGGCGGCGGACGACTGCCGCCTTGTCTTGCCGAAGGGCAGCGCGCAACCAGCATCGTGGTGTTTTACCTGCCGGTTGTTTTTCGACTGGACCGGAAGGGTTACAAGTAGGCGTTGAACAGGTGAAGGCGAAAAATTCGCCCGACAATCACTTCGCTCTCGGTTGGCGTCGTCAGCTCAAAAGCCGACCATACCCTTGAATCGGAATCCGCATGCCAAGGGTTTTCATCACCCACCAAAGTGAGGCGGCAGTGGAGGATACCACCGGCCGTGCGGTGTCGTTCTCGAGTTCCTGAACATAGGACACGGTGCGCCAGCGGCCTTGAAGCAAAAGGCTTTCGACAGCGGCGTGTTGGCGAAACAGCTCGCGGGCGACCTTGTACGATGCGTAGTCCGGCAGTTTAACCTGGTCGACCGGCTTGGAGACTTCCAAGCCTTTGATGGCAAGAACTTTGATGCCGCCATCTTCATAGTATTTTTTAACTGCCTGGTTGATGGTTTCTTTGTAAGCGGTGGCGATAACGGTGCTTTTTACGTCCAAGTGCTTGAGTGCTTCGACCGTCGCATTCATCGCGGTGCTGACCGGTAGGCCGACTTGCTGCGATAGCTTGGCCACGACCTCTTGTTCGGCGGCGTAACCCCGCTGCGTACCCAAGGTTATCCCGCCCATGAGAATCGCGTCACACTCTTCGGCCTTGAATATTCCCAAGCCGGCGCCGAGCGCGTCGATCGCTTTGTTGAACTCGGTTTCGCTGTGCGATTGGACGTTCAGCCCGGAGGAGACGATGGTAAATCCGGCGGGGAGAATGAGATCCCAGTCCGATGGAGTTTCAAATACTGAGGGCGATAGATAGCCGATGCGCGCTTTCCAACCCGACATTTTAGCTCCTTTCCTGCGGTCTTTTCTTATCCTAATGGAGCGCCTATAGGAAGTCCGGCGATATTTGTGGTTGATCAAAGGCATTAAAATGGCTAGAGATGATCCCGTCTGGACTTTGCACTCAGATCAACGTAACCGTCGCTGTTGTAGTTTTTTCTCCACCATCTGTGGGTTTCGTTCCTTATAAGTCAACCAACCCTCCCAAAGTTACATTTTAGATTCAATATGGGGGGTTGCGTGGAAAGGGCTAATTGAGGTAGACTTCATGTACACTTCAGTATGGGGCCTTCTGATAGTGATGATTAACAGTAGAGTTGAAGGTCTAGGGCGTCTTCCCTTGCGATTCGGTGCCACGCGGACAATCCGACCAGAGCGTGTCTTCATTTCCATGTTCTGCTTCCAGCGGTGATCAGGTTCTCAGGGAAAAGACCATAACGATTCTCAGAAGGAGAGGACATGAGCAGTAAAATTTATGTTGGTGGGTTGCCCTACGCGACCACCGATGCGCAACTACAGGATTTGTTTTCCGTTCACGGGGCTGTTGAATCGGCCCGGGTGATCACGGACAAGTTCACCGGCCGGAGCCGCGGCTTCGGCTTCGTCGAAATGGCGTCCAACGAGGAGGCCCAGAAGGCGATTCAGGCGCTCAATGGCACTGACCTCGACGGCCGTAACCTGACGGTGAACGAGGCTCGCCCGCAAGAAAAGCGCTCTGGCGGCTTCGGCGACCGGGGTGGCGAGCGACGTGGGGGTGGCGGTGGGGGTGGGGGTGGCGGTGGCCGCAATCGCTGGTAGTTAGTCGCTACCGGTTTGTCATTGGAAGGGGGCGCTAGGTCGGGGCGCCCCTTTTTGTTAATTCTCAAAGCTGTTCTAGCAAGGACGGTCTGTGGTCGGTGGATAATAGTGCATAAAGGCCGACGGCGCTTGCCTGCTCCCTGGGTGAATACATCATGGAAAAAGTCGCCATCGACCAGTTACGGTTTCTCGATCTCCACGGCAACGCGATTTCGCTGACCGATTGCTTCACCGACCGGCTGCTGCTGATTTTTCACCGCCATCTGGCCTGACTGCCCTGTCAAGCTCACCTCGTCGAGGTCAATGCGTTCAAGGAGGAATTCGACCGGCGCAAGGTCAAGATCGTTATCGTATCTTTTTCTGAGCCGGCGATGTTGGTTCGCTACCAAGAACATCACCAGTGGCGTTTTCCCATTTACGCCGATCCCGATCGTACTGCTTATCACGCGTTCGGGCTGGAGCGGCTTTCCTGGCACCGGGTTTTTTCGCTGGCGACGTTGAAGTTGTACCTGAAACTATTTCGCAAAGGATTGGTGCGCCAAGATTATGGCGAAAACGACGTTTACCAGGCGGGTGGCGATTTCTTGATCGACCGTAACGGCACTATTCTCTTCGCGCATCGCAGCGAAGAGCCCTCGGATCGCCCGTCCTTGTCAATTTTATTGAAAGCAATCGATAGGAGCCTCACCGCGGCGGCGCCGGGGGAGAATTAGTGTAGCAAAACTGCGCTTATTTATCGCGCTTTAAGACTCGCTTGTTTCATCTGCACCTTTTCATCCGGCGGCGCGGTCCAGATCAGGTCGGCTCGGTGGGCATAGATATCCATCGCGTTCCACAACGGCACGGCCGGGGCGTCTTCCAAAATTATCCGGTGCGCCTCCCATAAGAGTTTCTCGCGCTTTTTCGAGTCGAAAGTTTGCTGTTCGGCATCAAGGATTTCGTCGAGCTTGGGATTGCTGTAGCCAAGGACTCGGCGCGTCGTGCCGGTGTGAAAATATTGTTGGAAAAGCGTGTCGGCGTCGGTGAGGCTGCCGCGACCGGTGAGGTAGATGGGATACTTTCCATTCTTGTAGTCGGTATTGAAAATCGCCCATTCTGGCGTTTTGAGATTCGCTCTAATACCGACTCGAGAAAGTTGCTCGACGATCACTTGGGCCACTTCGCGGTCTTTCGGATATCTCCCCGTGGGACTGAAATAATCGATTTCAAAGCCATTAACGAAACCCGCTTCGCTCAGCAGTTGTCGCGCTTTGTCAGGATCATAAGGCAACGCTTTCGCCCCCGGCTCGTAGCCGAAGACTTGCGGACTAAGTAAACCGCTCAGTGGATAGGCCGTACCCTCGAGCACGTGCTTGATAATCCGCTCGCGATCGATGGCGTGGGTAATCGCGCGGCGCACTTTGACGTTGTCCAGCGGCTTGTAGGCGGGACTCAAGACCAGAAAGATCGGCCGCAATCCCTGCACCGCTTGCACTCGCAACCTTGAATTAGCCTTGAGACGTGCCACTTCATGGGGCGGAATGTTGCTAATCACATCGGCCTGGCCGGCCTCAAGGGCGGCGATGCGCGCGGCGTCTTCTTGAATCGCTTTGTAGATGACTTCGTCAATTTTTGCCGCTGGTCCCCAGTAGTTCTCGTTGCGCCGCACGACAAACTGGCCGCTCCGTTCCCAACTGGTAAACTTAAACGGCCCGGTGCCGATGGGACGATTGTCCAGCTCGCCCATTTTTTCCGCCGCCGCCTGCTTCATGATCACCCGGCCATTGATATCTTCGAGGGCGGTGGCATCGGCACGCTTGAGCGTAATTATGAATGTATGGTCCTCGGGCACATCCATTTCCTTGATGTTCTCAAGGTTGGGCGCCTGTAGGCTCGCTTTGTCGGTGAGAATACGTTTAAACGATGCGATGACATCCCGGCTCGTAAACGGGGTGCCATCGTGAAAACGAACACCCTTGCGCAGCTTGAATTGCAGCTTGGTGCCCTTCATCTCCCACGACTCGGCGAGGATCCCTTTGTAGCCGCGTTTCTCGTAGTCCGCGTCGATTAGCGGCTCCATCACCGAACCCCAAGCGGCAACCAGCGGCGAGGTGTTGACCGCGTAGGGATTTAGCGAATAAACGCCGACGCCGTGGGCAATGACGACGCGGCTGCGGCCTGCGCTTTGGGCCAACAATCTTGCCGGATTCGCGAACGGCGGGAGCGCGAGCGCCGCACCGGTCAGGGCGGCGTTTCGGAGAAATTGTCGCCGAGTAGGTTTGCTAATTTTGCCACTCATGGCAGCTCCTATCGTTCGGAGGACGAGGCCAATCCGCTGTGCGGGTGTTGAGAATTAATCCTGCCTCGCATATAGCGCGTAAGTAGAAGCCCTGTCAACGTCATGTTGACAGTGGTGCGCGGGCAGGAATAGAAACCGTAAGGATAGTTGGAGTAATGGAGTTATGGGCGGGGAGGGTGACCGCCTTGCCAACACTCCAGTATTCCAATACTCCATCATCCCAATCCCCCAGGAGGCTTCATGGTGAAAATCATCGATGCGCTGGTTGAATACATGTTGGCGGCCCGTCGTGTGGCGCTGCCCGCGGCAGTCGTGCAAAAAGGCAAGAGCCACCTGCTCGATTCGCTAGCCGCGGTGGTGTCAGGATCGACGCTCAAGCCCGGCAAACTCGGTTTGCTGCATGCGCGGGAACTCGGCGGCAAAGAAGAGTGCAGCGTGCTTGGGTCTAATTTTAGGACGACACCGATCATGGCCGCCTTCGCCAATGGCATGTCGGGTCATGCCGACGAGACCGACGACTCCAACAGCCAGCTCCATCCTGGCTGCGCAATTGTGCCCGCTGCCTTGGCCATGGCCGAGGCTGAGAACCGAAACGGTGAGGCTTTATTGCGAGCGGTGATACTCGGCTACGATATTGGTTTTCGCTTTCATCAGGCCTTTGAGCCGCGATCGACCAGCTTTGGCGCGACGTTCGGTTGCACCGCGGCGGCAAGCACGTTTGCGGAATTCGACGCTTTGCAACTCTGTTATGCGATCTCCTACGCCGCGCAGCAGGCGTCCGGTTCGCGCGCTTGGGTTGGCGATGACGATCACATCGAGAAGGCTTTCGACTACGCCGGCATGCCGGCGCGCAACGGCGTGACCGCGGCGCTCGTGATCAAGTCCGGTTTCACCGGCAATCGCGACGTGCTCGAAGGCGATCAAGGGATTATCAAAACCTATGCGCCCTGCGATCCGGCGAAGATTCTCGCCGAGCTCGGGCAGCGATTTACCATCACCAGCTGTCTGGTAAAAAAATATCCGGTGGGCTCGCCGATGATGGAGACGGTTGACGCGACGCTGGCGATGCTTTCCAAGCAGACGATTGCGCCGGACGAAATCGATAAGGTTGTGGTGCGCATTCCGGAGAGCGGTGCGCGCACGGTGAATAATCGAAAAATGCCCGACGTGAACGTTCAGTACATGGTCGCATCGATCTTGATCGACGGCAAGCTCACTTTCGAATCGGCCCATGACTATGAGCGCTTCCGAAACCCGCGCGTACTGGCGTTGAAGGAGAAAGTGCAACTGATCGGCGACGAAGCGATGGAGCGCTCGGGCCATCGCTTCCAGGGACTCGTCGAGGTGACTCTCAAGGACGGCAAGGTTATTCGCGAGCATGTGATCGGCTGCCGTGGTCGTCCGGAAAATCCGATGAGCCCGGAGGAAGTGGAGCAAAAGGCAGCGTGGTTGATGGAGCCGGTGCTTGGCAAGCGGAATTCCGAGCAGATCATCGAGTCGATTCGGCGGATTGAGTCTGTGACGAGCGTTCGAGAACTGACCAAGCTGATGACGCTGGGCTGATGGCTCCCCGTCCGATTTCTTCCCCCTCGACGGGGGAAGATTGAGATAGGGGTGAGGGAGAAACTAAAACACCACCCCTTCCTTTGTCCTTCCCCGTCAAGGGGAGGGATTTCGGAATCGAGAGTTACAGCGATATTCACCCACAATTCTAAGGCTGGGCAAATTTACCGGTGAGGAAAAAATGGCAAAGCCAAAAATAACCATTGCACTGTCCCACTACGACCGGCATGTGCCCTTCTTCGACGGCACGGTGCGAGCCGAAGGCATCGATTTGAATGTCTTGATCGTCGGCCAATCGGACCGGCAAAGAGACGGCGAAGAGCGCCACGAGCGCATGCTGCAAAAGGCGGAGTTCGACGTCGCCGAAATATCGCTGTCGTCTTATCTGATGGCCAAGAGCCGCGGCATGCCGTTTACGGCGATCCCGGTTTTTCCACGCCGGCTGTTCAGCCATTCGCAGATGTGGATCAATGTCGATGCCGGTATCAACGAGCCGAAAGATCTGATCGGCAAGAAAGTCGGCTTGCACAGTTTTCAAAACACCCTGGCGACTTTGTCTAAAGGCGATCTGCAAAGCGAGTTCGACGTGCCGTGGCGCGAGATTCACTGGCTGCTGAGCAAAAAAGATAATATCGAATTCGAACCGGAGAAAGGTGTCAAGATTGAACAACTACCGGAGGCAGCCAACGTCGGCGATATGCTAGAGAAGGGCGAGATCAGTGCCATGATGACGCCCCATCCGCCCAAGCCGGTGCTGCGCGGTTCGAAGAAAATTAGAAGACTGTTCGCCGATCCCAAAGCAGAAGACTTGCGCTACTACAAAAAGAACGGCTTCTTCCCGATCATGCACGTCGTCGCGTTCAAAGACGACGTGCTCAAAAAATATCCCGAAGCCGCGCAGAGTTTGTTCAAAGCCTTTGGCGAAGCCAAAAGAATTTGCCGCGAGTATTACGCCGACCCGAACTGGTCTTGGTTAGCGTGGGGCCGGCAAGCTTTCGAAGAGGAAGAAAAACTCTTGGGTGCCGATCCCTGGCCATTCGGTTTGGAAAACAACCGCGCGAATCTGGAACGGTTCGTCGGCTATTCGTTGGATCAGGGATTGATCGCGAAAAAGATGGCGGTGGAGGATTTGTTCTTGCCAATGAATTAGTGACGGCGAAACGCTAAGGCCGAGCCGCGCTCAGTCCGCGCAATTCCGTGGGCTAGTTCTCTTACATTGGACGCCTCTGCACATCGTATGACGCTGCGGTGTTATCGGCGCCGCAGGCCAAAGCTCGGATGTCGACGATGATGGCGGATAACTAACACTCGGACCGTGTCGTCGTTAACAACGCGAAACAACACGGAATATGGAAACCGGTGCACGAAGCCACGGCGGATATCGCGTTCGACAACCGGGAACTGAAACGGATTTGAGCGAACTCGCTCAATCGCTGCATAGACTTCGACGCGAATCTCGTCACCGAGGCCGGGACGTTGTCGGTTGTAATATGATACGGCGCTGTTGAGATCGGATGCGGTGAGCGGGTGATAATCGACAATCATTCAGATGCGCCACCGGTACGCCGCAGGAATTCGGCGTGATCGATGGGTTGAACTTTGCCAGATTCGATTTCACTATCCCGTTGTGCCGCAAGTTGGATGCCATCGGGGTCGATTTCGCGATTGCCTGCCGCCTTAGGATCGCTAACTAGACTTTCCCACGCGACGGTAGCGAGCCGTTCCCGCTCAACAGGCGAGAGGGATAGTATCTCTTCCTCAAGCTCGATGATTGTGCTCATGGCCGGAAGTATAGCCTGGAGCCCGCAGCTAACGCAACGAGACCAAAATCTGTTTAGGACCAACATACATGTGGTGGCGTTCAAAGACGACGATCTCAAAAAGCAGCCTGAAGCCGCCGAGAGTCTGTTCAAAGCGATCAGTGAAGCCAAGAAAATCTGCCGCGAGTTTTACGCCGATCCCAACTGGTCTTGGTTAGCCTGGGGACGACAGGCATTTGAGGAAGAAGAAAAACTCTTAGGCTCCGATCCGTGGCCGTACGGCTTGGAACAGAACCGCGCGAACCTGGAACGGTTCGTTGGCTACTCGCTGGATCAGGGATTGATGGCGCAGAAGATGCTGGTGGAGGAGTTGTTCTTGGAGCTGAACTGATGATGGGGTTAACGCCGCCATGCGGCTCACCCGCGGCGCTCACGATGGCAGCGGCGGCGCCGGGTGCAGCCGCGGGATAGGCGGAGAGCGTGTGCTATCCTGCACAGGGTCGTCGTGCAGCGGCGGCGACTTGAGGTTTTCTCGTTGATTGACTGGCGTGGAATACTTGATCGCCCTGGACCGCCGAAACTGATCGACATCTCGTTCTTTGGACAACAAGAACTTCAGGAACGACTTCTCTTGGAAGCGGCAGGTCTGGGCGATGGCTAACAGCAGCAGGTATTGAGGAGCGACATTTTTGAAGAATGTTCCCGAGATTTTTCTCTGTATGGCCAACTGCCTGATCGCCCTTTCGGCCATGTTGTTGTTCCAGGGGATGCCGTCCTGGACCAGGAACGTGAATAGGCTCTCCCGATACCGTTGAAACCGCTTTTGGTACTTGGCGGCGATTTCGGAAGCATATTCCTTGCTGACGATGTGTCTGGCATAGAACCGCTCGACGGACGTTTCGAACTTTCGCAGGTGCCGCGCCTTCAACCCGTACCTGTCGATGGCGCCCAAGATTGGTACGAGTAGCGTCCTGATTTCAAGCACAAACGCCTCGAATTCGCGGTCGAAGGGCGCCTTCCAGAGATCGTCGTTGAGCTCGCGAATCAGATGGACGAGACACTTTTGCTGCTTGCATGGCACGGAGTCGTAGCCAGGGTAGAAATCGCTGACGAGGACGCCCTTGTAGCCCGAGAGGACTTGATGGACGATCTCGGCTTCTCGTGTTTCCGTCAGTCTGAAGTAGACGTACCTCCCGTCGGTGAATACCCAGACATACTGCTCGACGCCCTGGATGTTGATTCTGGTCTCATCGACATGGACGAACTCGCTTTTCAGCATAGCCTGGAGTATGGCAGCCTCGGTCACCTTGTAGTAGCTAGCCACATAGCTCAGGAAGTTGACAAGAGTCCCTTCGCTCATGCCGACGCCGAAGAGGTGTTCCATCACCTGAGTGATGATGCGGTACGGCAGGCGGAGAATGACTCGCTGGTAGATGGTCCACACTTGGAACCCATGCCCAAACGAGCTTCGGTAGAGCCGGTTGAAACAGGGAGGATTGTAAGAACAAGTGCATTTTGGGCAGTTGGCCTTCGTCCCCATGTACGTCGTAACCGTTTTCCTGCAACCGTTCCTGTTGAAGACGAGATCGATGACCGTCTTCTCAGCCGACTTCTCCGGGTCTAACACTAGAGGGACGTGATGTTTGGGGCATCGCCGCTTCGACGCGACGCGAAAGGTACGGGCTGCCTTCGCGGGAATGATCCGTTGGAAGGCCTGATGGCCTTTCGGCGCTCCCTTCTTCTTCGGGCCGTCCGCCTGCTCCGGGTCTTTCAGGCGGAGACGGTTCACCTTTTTGCCTGAGCCGGCCTCGGCGTATTTCAGGATTTGTTCGAACTGCCGATGGACCACGCTCCCGATCTCGGTAGCATACCGCTTCGGATGATCGACGAAGTCAACGCTTGGCTCCGAGTCCGCCTTCTCTTTGATGCTGCAGAGTGCGTTGGTCACCAAACGGAGAGCCTCGCAATCCTCCCGGTTGTACTGCAAAAGGGCTTGCATGTACTGATCGGCTCCGGTCATCTCCCACCGGTGCCGCCAAACCAGGCTCTGCAAACCTGACGCTTCTGGAGCTGTCCAGGCGGCACCGAGGAAACGCCCCAACGCCTTGAGGCCGTTCGACCGAACAGGGAAATAGATCTTCCCGTAAATAGACGCGGTGACATTGACCAGCCGCCCGACCAATTCTTGCCCTTTGCCGTAGCGCTTCGCCATCGACTCGAAAGCCTTTCGCTCATAGCGGCCGTAGTGGTAAAGAGGGGCATTCGGAAATGCTGCGACCCGGTCGAGAAAACTCTCCCAGATCCAGCCTTCTTCCACCACGCCATTCACCCAGAAGGAGTGATAGCTGGCTTCGCCATTCTCGCAGACTAGAAGGCCGATCAGATAGTAGGAGCCTCGGTCGGGGATGCCCTCAACATCCACGAATAACTCGATTTCGCGTCGAGACAAGTCCGGCAGCTGCTCGACGTAGGTTTTCTCCGTCCGAAGCGCCAACGCCTGCAACTCCAGGTTATGTCGAACGGGTCGCCGCTTTCTCTTTTTGGTGGTCCGCCTGGGTTGGAAGAGATAAGAGAGTTGATTAACGGTAAAGATGCCTTTTGCATGGTACTTTTTCATGATTCGCGGAGACATCCGGTCAAGGAGGCTGAGGTTGTCTTCCGTTTCGGCTTGCCGGTGGCAAGGGTCTCGGAACGGGCAGGAGGGGCAGTGCTTGTTCAGGACGACGGGTGGAGCTTCTTCGCTGGAGTCTTCGGTCCATGCCTTCAAAACCGCGACGATGGACTTCACTCGCTGATACTTCTTTGTCAAATTGAGCCGACATGCTTGGCCGTCGGCAAGAACGATTGTTCCTGCGATCGGGACATGGTGCTGCAAGTGCCCGAGGACATGCCCCAGATACGCCAGTGCGATGACCTGTGATTTTGCGACGTGACGAGTCCCCACGACCATAACCGGCTCGTAACCGCTCTTGCTCTTTCCCGGCGCCGAAGTCTTTCCTGCCCATCGGACGGCATCACATCGGGCTTCCAACCCATCCGCGGACAGGACGACGTCGACGACAATCTCCCGGCCACCTGAGGGGTCAAATGGGCTACAGGAGACTACCGCGCTGGTAGTCTCCAACAAGCGGCTGCGATAGGACTTACGGGTTTCCGCTTCCTGTTCTTCCATGTGAGAGGCATATTCTTGCGGGTCCCTCTCGACTGGGTTCCACAGAAGGAGAAATGCTTTCCGAGGGCAGAGTGAATAGCTCTCGACGATATCAGCAGTGATGGCGCACGTCATACGCGGTAGCGTTTCCTGTACGGACAGAAGCTCCGCATCTGTCGGTTCCACCATTGAGTATACTGACCAGTATATTACAAAGTCTAAAAATTCTAGCCCCGCAAAATCTAGCTTTTCGATAAATAAGTTGTCAATCAGTTTCCACTGGCGGTCATTTCAATATACCTGCAACATGTTCTGGGCGGGTTCCGTTATTGTTTGATCAGTCGACATCGTTGGCCACGATGTGCAATCGATGCACTGATCGGATCGACGTCGCTGTTGGGAATCAAGAGATTTGTGTTCGCGCCGTTTGAACTGAA
>CAYZJE010000015.1:0-10838 GCA_964478485.1 uncultured Syntrophobacter sp.
GCGATCGGCATCGGCGACGAAGCCGCCGGCGTCAGCATGGTCTGCGGCATCCTCGCTGCGCTCCACGCCCGCGAGCGCACCGGCGAGGGACAAAGAATCGTCGTGTCGATGCAAGAAGCGCTGCTCGGTTTCATGATCAGCGAGTTTCACGAGCACTTCATCGGCATTGAGATCGGCAACAAGCCGGTCCCCGCGGCCGACGGCTTTTTCACCCTGCGCGTCCCGGACTTGAGCGATGGCGCTTGGGCCAAGCTTACCAAACTCATGGGCCGTGGGGATTTGCTTCAAGATGCGCGCTTCGCGACGGTGGCTGCACGAAAACAAAATCGTTCTGAATTGTACGAGCTGGTCAAAACCTGGGTGAGCAGCAAAACCCGCCAAGAACTGTGGAATGGTCTGCGCGCCATCGATTATTTCGGCGCGCCGGTGCTTTCGATGGGCGAAGTGATCGAAGACCAACATATCAAAGAGCGCAAAGCATTCGTCGACCGGAACCATCCCACCGCCGGCCCGGTAAAATTACTCGCCCCATGGATTCACATGTCGAAGACGCCCGCGAGCATCCGCACTGACTCGCCGGCTCTCGGGCAGCATACCGATGAAGTGCTCGGCGGCGTGCTCGGCTTGAGCGCAGCGAAGTTGAGTGAGTTAAGAAGCCAAGGGATCGTGAAGTAACTTTACCTACAAAGGGCCTAGCGCGGCAGAGCCGCAACCGAAACTCGGAATATCTCCCGCAAAGGCGCAAAGGCGCAAAGGTGACGGGCCGAGGCCCGTCATCCCGAGCGAATGCGAGGAATCTAAGAAAGATTTCTCCCTTCGGTCGAGACAAGTGGTCTTCCCTTCCGAACTTAGCGTCTTTGCGCCTTTGCGGGAGGAACATCCGAATCCGAGAGTTTTCGACTGCCGGAAAATTTGCGCAGATTGGGAAAACAATGAAAGTCATCGATTGCGACGCCCACGTCGAAGAGTGCGTCGAGACTTGGCAGTACCTCGACCCGGAGTTTTATTTGCTCAGGCCGATCCCGGTGACATTTCCCGAAGACACTTGCTTCGGCTCGCACAACGCGGCGTGGGTGATCGACTACAAGTTGCGCTTTTTCGCCGCCAATCCCACTACCATGAAGCGCGCGTCGGAGAAAGACGTGCCGATCCCGGTGCAGGAAATGCGCGACATAAAAAACCGCCTGCGCTACATGGACGAGTTGGGCATCGACACCCAGGTCGTCTTTCCATCCATCTGGCTTGGCTGCTTAGCTGAAAATGTCGAGCTCGAAGCCGCGCTGGCGCGCAGCTACAATCAATTCATGGCAACCCAGTGCGCCCAATCCGGCGGGCGAATTTTCTACGTCGCCATCGTCCCGTGGCGCCGGCCGGAAATGGCGGTGCAGGAAATTCGCCGCGCGAAATCACTCGGCAGCGTCGCCGGCATCTACGCGCGCGGCATCGAATGGGACCGGCCGCTGACGCATCCTGAGCACTGGCCGATTTATCAAGAAGCGGCGAATCAAGATCTGCCGGTCACCGTCCACGTCGGCAACGGTTCGAGCCCGATGATTCGGGAAATGTTCCAAGGTGTGCCGCGGCCAACCTACGATGACGGCCGGCCCCATGTCCATCCGCTCGGCAAAGGCATCGTCAGCGGACCTTACGTGCTTTACGCTTTTCAGCAAATCTTGGGGTCGACACTGCTCGATGATTTTCCCAAACTGCGCGTGGCGTTCTTGGAAGCTGGATCTGAATGGACGGTGCGCTTGCTCAAAGGCCTACGCGCCAACAAAAGTGGGAAAATCGATCAGTGGCTCGCCGAACGGGTTTTCGTTTCCTGCGCCATGGACGACGATCTGCCCTACATCATCGGCAAGAACGGCGATGATTTTCTGATCACCGCCACCGATTTTCCCCATGGCGATGCGTTTCGCCAAGATCAGTTGGCGAACGGACTCAAAGCGCGCGGCGATCTGAGCGAGCGGACCATTGAAAAAATCCTTTCGGACAATCCGCAACGGCTGTATCGATTTCAGCAGTAGCGCCACGCCACCGCCCCTGGGCGTATCGTGATACGCCCCGACAATTCGGAATTCTTTTTTGCGCTCTTTGCGCCCTTTGCGGTTAAATATCCGATTCCGAATCTTCTTCGCTCGTCGCCGATCTCAGTTGGGTCTCCAGTTCGTTGCCAAGCGGAAAATTTCCGCTTCGCGGAACAGGCGCAGCAATTCGCCATCGATCATGCCGAGCTTCGCTTCGTCGTTAAGAATATCGAGCGCGCGCTCCCACGGCACGGCGCGCTTATAAGGCCGGTCGGTGGCCGACAGAGCATCGTAAATATCCGAGATCGTCATCATCTTCGACGGAAACGGAATCTCAAGCGCCGCCAAGCTCTTCGGGTAGCCCGTGCCATTGAGTTTTTCGTGATGCGCCGAGGCGATCTCGGGAATGTTCTTGATGTCCTTGGTCCAGGGGATTTGCCGCAGAAAGCTCTGGGTGTAATTGACATGGGACTGGATCTGCAGCCGTTCTTCGTCATCGAGGCTGCCTCGGTCAATGGACAAGAGCTTCACTTCGTTAAGCGCCAACAGCGGCTGGCGTAGTCCCGTCGCATCGGTAAATTGGCGCACCGCCAATTCGCCCAGTCGATCGAAGTTGCCTTCGCGCAGCACCGTCGGTTCGTTGCAGCGCACGATGAAGGCAAAAAACTCGTCGATCTCACGCAACTCGGTTTCCAGCTCGCGCTGAAACTCGGCTTGGCGCAGCAAGAATTGTTCGCGCCCTTTTTCCAATAGATAGGCGAGTTTGCGTTCGCTCTGTTCCTGCTCCAGGACTTTACAAGCGTAAGCAAATCGCTGGCCGATTAACTCAAGCTGTGCGGGATAGAGCTTCTTGGCTTTGACCAGCACTTCTTCGCGCACGCCGACCTTGCCAAAATCGTGCAGCAACGACGCGTAGCGAATCTCCTTCATCTCGGTCCGACTAAAATGAATTTGGCGGAACGCCGGTGAATCGGCGCGGTCCACCGCCTCCGCCAAACCCAGAGTCAGGTCCGCGACCCGGAACGAATGGCCCGAGGTGGTCGGGTCGCGCGCTTCGATGGCGCCGACCGAAGCGCGCACAAATCCTTCGAACAAACTCTCGATACTTTCATAGAGCCGGTTGTTCTCGAGCGCCACCGCGGCTTGGCTCGCCATGGAGCGCAGCATCGGACGGCATTGATCGGGAAATGGCACCACCACGGCGGCGGCCGTAAGCCGATCGAGGCGCAGGCTCATGTCACGCTTGCAATTGATCAATTGCACCACGCCGATGATTTCGCCTTGGGGGGCTTTCATCGGCACCACCAGAATAGATCGGCAGCGGTAGCCGCTTTCTTCGTCGAGATCGCGGTTGAAGCGGAACGGCAACGACGGAGGAATTTCGTAGACATCGTCCAAGGCGATCTCTTCGCCGGTGAGCGCGACGTGGCCGGCGAGGCTGGTTCGATCGATCGGCAGGACGAACTCTGTGAAGGGAAACTGCACGCTGTCGTTCTGTGTGATGCTAAAGCGCAGACGCCGTTCACCGCCCTCGTTTTCCTCGATCAGGTAAAGCGACCCCGCATCGCTGTGGGTAATCTCGCGGCACTTCTGCAAGATCAACTCCAACAGCGCGCCGCGGTCCCGTTGGGTTGAGAGCGCGACACCGATCTCATTCAATTGATCGATTTCCCAGCGCGCGCGTTGGAGCGCCTTTTCTAGCCCCGCCTGCCGGTCGGGCAGCGCGAGATTTTCAAATGCGCTGTTGATCAAACCGCTCAGCATTGCCAAGTCTACCGGCTGGGTCATGAACGCAAAGATAACTATGCCGCTCGCCGCTTCGGGTAGTTTTCGCTCGGCGCCGAGCAGAAAAATGACGCGCAGCCGATGCGCGGCGATAGCGTCGCGCAGTGGCGCTGAAAAGATCGACTCGCGTTCGGCGATGACAACCGCCTGGGAGCGAATCCGGGTCAAGTCTTGGGGAAGCGGCGCGATGTTCCAGTGGGGATGAAGCGTGGCTAGGCCAGCGATCACTTCGTCGTTCTGGCAGAATATCTGTCGGCGCTCCGGCTCGCTCGACGAGCCAGCTACGCTGGTGAAATTGCTTTCACGCGAGTCGACAGAACCATTTTCTGATCGAGTCTTTGCCATGTTGTAATCGCGAGCCGCCCGGAATCTAGCTGAAAACCTGCCCGTCCGTCAACTAAGCGTGACAAATATCGCTTGCCGCATGATGGGCGTGTCGTCAATGACGCTCTTTGTCCTTTCTTGTACCACAAATTCCGCGACAACGGTACGTACTCGGTGATCCAACGGACGGCATGTTTTCTGCACCTTTCCCAGGACTGAATTGTGTGTCGACAATGTTTGAGCAAACCGCAAAGGGAGCGCTGGGTATGTTCAAGGTAAAACGATCCATCCGGTTCCATCTACTGATGGTGGCGATCCTGTTTTTGGTCTCCGCCAACGCCAGCGCGCAGAACGCGCCGGTGACCATCAACATCGATGTCAGTCTGAACCGCCGGCCGATTAATCCGAACATTTACGGCGTGGCTCATGCGACAACGGCGCAGTTGAATGATCTAAACAGCCCGCTCAACCGCAACGGCGGCAACAACACGACGCGCTACAATTGGCAGTTGAACGCGGATAACCGCGCCAACGATTGGTACTATGAAAGCATCGCCGAGCCAAGCGCCGTCGCGGGCGAGCGTGGCGATACTTTTATAGCGAATACAAAAGCCGCCAACGCACAGGCGATGCTGACCATTCCGACCATCGATTGGGTCGCCAAGCTGGGCGCCAATCGTGGCAAACTCGCGAGTTTTTCCATCGCTAAGTACGGCGCGCAAAGCGCTAACGATTGGCAGTGGTTTGCTGACGCCGGCAACGGCGTGCGTTCGAGCGGCGGCTACGTCACCGGCAACGATCCGAACGATGCCAACGCGCCGTCGGATTCCACCTTCCAACAAGGCTGGGCCCAGCACCTGGTCAACCGCTGGGGCACCAACGCCAACGGCGGCCTGCGCTATTATATTCTCGACAACGAGCCGAGCATTTGGCACGCCACCCATCGCGACGTCCATCCTGGCGGCGCGACGATGGATGAAATTAAAAACAAAATGATCGATTTCGCCGGCAAAATAAGAGCCGTCGATGCCTCGGCCTTGGTCGTTGGACCGGAAGAGTGGGGTTGGAGCGGTTACACTCTCAGCGGCTACGATCAGCAATACGGCAGCCTGCACGGCTGGAGCAATCTGCCTGACCGCAACAACCACGGCGGCTGGGATTATCTGCCGTGGCTGCTCGATCAAATGCGCCAAAATCAAGTGGCCACCGGGCAGCGCTTGCTCGACATTTTTACCGTGCACTATTACCCCCAAGGCGGAGAATTTGGCAACGACACTTCCAGCGCCATGCAACTTCGGCGCAATCGCTCGACCCGCTCCCTGTGGGATCCTAACTACGTCGATGAAAGCTGGATCAACGATCGGGTGCAATTGGTTCTACGCCTGCGCAGTTGGGTTGCCGCCTACTATCCCGGCACCTTCACCGGCATTACGGAATACAATTGGGGCGCCGAGAATCACATCAACGGCGCTACGGCCCAAGCGGATATTTACGGCATCTTTGGCCGCGAAGGCTTGGATATGGCAGCGCGCTGGACCACGCCGGACGCGAGCACGCCGACTTACAAGGCGATGAAGCTTTATCGCAACTACGACGGCAATAAATCGACATTCGGCGACGTCAGCGTCGCCGCGGCGGGACCGAATCCAGATAACGTTGCCGTCTTCGCCGCCGAGCGTTCGGCCGACGGCGCGCTGACGATCATCGCGATCAGCAAATATCTCTCAGGCAACACGGCCGCAACCTTCAACCTGGCGAATTTTCCGCACAACGGCACGGCCCAAGTCTGGCAGCTGAGCGCCGCCAATACGATCAATCATCTGAGCGATGTGAATTTCATCGGTGGCAGTTTCAACGCTACCCTACCGGCGCAGAGCATCACCTTACTCGTTTTACCCGCGGTGGTCGGCAACCAGTCTCCCGTGGCGGTCATGTCGGCACTGCCGGCTTCAGGATCAGCCCCGCTCAACGTCGCTTTCGATGGCGGCGGATCATCCGATGCCGACGGCAATATTATTTCTTACGCCTGGAATTTTGGCGACGGCGCGACGGCTAGCGGAGTCACGACCAATCACAGTTACACGACGGCCGGCAGTTTCATGGCGCGCCTCACGGTCACGGATAATTTAGGCGCCAGCAACTCCATCACCACGACGATCCAGGTCAACGCCGCTTTACCGGGCGCGCCGAGCAATCTGATGGCAAGCGCGCTATCGCGCAGCCAGATCAATTTAAGTTGGACCGATAACGCCACCAATGAGAGCGGCTTTAAGATCGAGCGCTGCGCCGGCGCGACCTGTAGCAATTTTGCCCAGATCGCCACCGTCAGCGCCAGCGTGAAGAATTTTTCGAACAGCGGACTCAAGCGCAACACCAGCTATCGTTATCGCGTGCGCGCCTACAACGGCGCCGGCGATTCGGCCTACTCCAACATCGCCAGCGCCAAAACGCCGCGCTGACGCGCGACAAGTTAGCGCATCGCAAACCTGCCGGTTCTTGCGCCTCGTCGACTCCGGCACAAAGCCGTCGACGGCGGCGCATTTTTCGTCGCCGCCGCGCGCACCAGAGAGAAAATCCGGCGCACTAATGGAGTCGCCGTAACCGGTGGCCGCCACGCCGCGCGGCATGGCTCCTGCTTTAGTCCATTTCTCGTAAACCGAAATTCTTCGCGTCATATGCTCAAAGTAATTTTAGCGAGCGCGAAGTAATTGCCGGCGCATTACCGAACAATCGGCAAGAGGAAGAAATCATGAAGCAAACCAGCCCACTGTGGCGACGGCTCTCGATGGTCGCGAGCGCTGCCGGATTTTTTCTAATCGCCAGTTTAGCGCTGGCACAAACCTATCCCCAGCTATTTCGCCAGCGGCCGGCGCCGATCGCACCAGGGCGCAACGCAACCGTCGCTCATGCCGGAACGGTCGATGACAATTTGCTCAGCACTGGTCCGCAGCGCATGACCATCGCGGTGCCGGGCAAAGCGGATTTACTGGTCGAACGGGAACAGCATCAAAGGCGTGGCCCGCGCAGCATGGTGTGGCGCGGCCGGGCGCAAAACGACCCCAGCAGCAAGGTCACGCTAACCCTGCGTGACGGTATTTTGCTCGGCCATATTCAAAGCGGCAATGAGGTATTTTCCATTCGCCCTGACGCCAACGGACGGACGGTAATAGAAAAATTGGATTCCCAAAGCTTTGCGCCGGAGTGGGGTCACGACCATGCGACCCATGGCCATGAAAAAGTCCCGCCGCCGAGCCCGGCCCAAAGCAGTTCAGGCAGCAGCACCACGACGACGCCAACGACAGCCGCAGCGACCGGCACGGCAGACATTCTCCTCATGTCCGTCTACACGCCGCAAGCGCGCGCTGCGGCGGGTGGCACGGCGCAGATCCAAGCGCAGATTCAGGCGGCCGTCGATCAAGCCAATACCGCTTTCATCAATAGCAACATGACCGCGCGCTATTTCCTCGCTCACACCGAGGAAGTCGCCTACAACGATTCCGGTAATATCACTAACGACTTGAATTGGGTCACGGGCAACTCCACTGTGGCGGGGCTGCGCAATACTTACGGCGCCGACTTGGTTTCGCTGGTGGTTGCCAACGGCGGCGGCTATTGCGGTATTGGCTGGGTGCAGCGATCTCCCGGTTCCAGTTTCGCCAACTACGCCTTTCAAGTCACCGCACAAGGTTGCCTGTCCAATCAAACCCTCGCCCACGAGCATGGCCACAACCTCGGCATGGAGCATGATCCGGCCAACGCCGGCATTACCTCGACAAGCGCTTCCTACGTTTGGTCCTTCGGTCACAATGTCGCCGGCTCGTTTCGCACGATCATGTCGTATAACTGTCCGTCGCCCTGTCCGCGTGTGCTGCACTATTCTAACCCGGACATTCTTTACAACGGCCAGCCGACCGGCGTCGTGAACGAGCGCGACAATGCCCAGTCCGGCGATCTGACCGCGCCGATTGTCGCGGCATTTAGAGCCGGCGGCGTAACCAATAATCCGCCGGCCTTCACCAGCGATCCAATCGCCAAACCCAACGCCAACCAAGGCCAGGCCTATTCAGGAACTCTTTCCGGTAGCGCCAGCGACCCGGACGCCGACGCACTGAGCTTCGCTAAAAGCGCCGGACCCGCTTGGCTTTCGGTCGCTGCTAACGGCACATTGAGCGGCACTCCGGGCGCCGGCGATGCGGGCTTGAACAGTTTCACGGTTAGCGTTGCAGACGGCCGAGGTGGATCGGATACGGCGACCTTGCAGATTACCGTGGTCGCCCCCGTAGCCGCACCGAGTAATTTATCTGTGAGCGCGCTCTAGCGGCCGATTGATTCGCGCTACGCCAACAATTAAACGAAGCCACTTCGCGGGCGGGGATTTAACCCCGCCGCCAATTAAAATATCGCAAAGGGGATGCTCGCCCCCTTTGGAAACCCCATGATATTACGCCCGCCTCAAGAGACAGGGTTAACATAGAATCGAACTTTGTCCTCGCTCGCAAATCGGGCGCAAAACCACTCAAACATCCACGCAAAGCCAACCCCTCCTCGAATAGACGGGGTTGGCTTCGAACCTCGCCGTAGCTTCCGGTGCGGAGTGAGAATCTACGTCACCTGGCAGACATGTGCCACGCCGATGACATGTAACAATTAGGAAAATTTCGCTGAGTAAAGAAATTGTTGTCACAACCCGCCTCACTACCGCCTGGCATGACTCATGCGTTTGCTTCATGAACTTGGTTCCTCAACTTGCTTAACGATGAGCAAATTTAAAGTTGACCATGCTACGAGCAGCGTGGTCGACGTGAAATCGAACGGCACAGTCAAATCTGCGAAGGGATAACCTTTATGGAAACAATCAGCACACTGCGGCAACATGTCTTGGCGCTTGCCAGCGCAGCGATTTTTATTCTACTGACGACGCTGGCACAAGCGCAAAATTACCCACAGCTGTTTCGCCAAACGCCGGGGCCTACTCAGCCCGGCCGCCACGGCATTACTGCGCAGATCGGCGACATCGACACGACTCTGTTATCAGCCCTGCCCGACGGCTTGACGATCGCCGTTCCGGGTAATCCGGACCTCTCGATCCAGCGCCATAGCCATGAACGGCGCGGCGCGAGAAACTTTGTTTGGCGCGGCAAGATGGCTGGAGATACCAGCAGCAAAGTCACATTGACGCTACATGAAGGATTGCTCTTTGGCCGGATTGAGAGCGGCGGCGATATTTTCACGATCTATCCCAATTCCAACGGCCGCACCATAGTGGAAAAAATCAATACCGATAGCTTTAAGCCGGAGTGGGGCCATGATCATGCGACCCACGGTCATGATCGAATTCCGCCGGTCACTGGCGCTGCTCCGTCTCAAAGCAGTAGCTCCAGCGGTGGCACGACCCAGTCGACAGCCGCGGATGGCACCGTCGAAATCACGCTCTTGTCAGTCTACACGCCGCAAGCGCGTGCCGGCGCGGGTGGAACGACACAGATGCAGGCGCAGATCCAAGCCGCCGTCGATCAAGCCAACACCGCGTTCATCAATAGCCAGATGACTGCCCGATTCTTTTTGGCGCACAGCGCCGAGGTTACCTACAACGACAGCGGCAATATGAATAACGACTTGGATTGGGTCACGGGGGACGCAGGCGTGGCGGCATTGCGCAATACCCACTCTGCCGACATGGTGTCGTTGATCGTTGAAAATGGCGGCAGCTACTGCGGCATCGCCTGGGTGCAGCGCAACCCAGGCAGCGGCTTTTCGGGTTACGCCTTTCAAGCCACCGACCGTGGCTGCTTGCCCAACAGCACCTTTGCCCACGAGCATGGCCACAACATGGGCATGGAGCATAATAACGAGAACAGCTCGGTTGGCAACAATCCCTCAGCTGCCTCATACGATTTCTCCTTTGGCCATTGGGCCAGCGGCTCGTTTGCAACCATCATGACTTATGCTTCTATCTGTCCGGCCTACTGCCCACGGATTCTGAATTTTTCGAATCCTGACGTGCTCTACAACGGATTGCCGAGCGGTATTTTGAATCAACGCGACAACGCTCAGACCGGCGATCTGACCGCCCCCATCATTGCGGCATTCCGCGCCGGCGGCGGTTCGGGAACCAACAACCCGCCGGCATTCACCAGCGATCCGATCGTCAAATCCGACGCGACTCAGGGTCAGCCGTACTCCGGCAGCATCGCCAGCAACGCCAGCGATCCCGATGCCGATCCGCTGAGTTTCGCCAAGACCGCTGGCCCGACGTGGCTCTCAATTGCGGCCAATGGTGGCCTTAGCGGCACACCGGGTAGCGGCGATCTCGGCTTGAATAGTTTCACCGTCAGCGTGTCGGACGGCAGGGGCGGCTCTGACACGGCAACGTTGCAGATCACCGTAGTCGCGCCTCTACTCGCGCCGACCAATCTCGCGGCTACTCCAGGAGTGAAGCAAATTAATTTGAGTTGGTGGTATGGCGGTAGCGGCATCAGCGGTTTCAAAATCGAGCGCTCGAGCAATAACAAGAGCTATACGCAAATCGCCACCGTGGGGGCTGGCACTACGAGCTATTTGAACACCGGTCTGCGCTCCGGACGCAAATATTACTATCGCGTACGCGCCTATAACGGCTCGACCAACTCCGGCTACTCGAATATCGTAAGCGCGACGGCAAATTAAACTGCAACAGTAAATCATCGCGGCAACTCAACCGGC
>CAYZJE010000016.1:0-3090 GCA_964478485.1 uncultured Syntrophobacter sp.
CCTGAGCCCCAGCTGTTGTTGATGCTCGTTTCACAGCGCGTAAAGGTCGGGCTGCCGCTCAGGCTGATGTTGTTAAAGTACTCCGCGAAGTATTGCCCGGTCGGACATGTTCCGGTCGGACTCGTAATTGTCGCGCTAGTCGCCGCTGAGGCGGAATAGTCGCTGCCATCGAAAACCACCAAGGTTACGGTATAGGTCCCCTCTGCAGTGTACGCGTGAGTGGTCACGGCATTGCTCGTGAGGCCTGTCGTCTCGTCGCCGAAGTTCCAAATATAAGTGAGTGTTTGGTTATTGCTGGGGCTGCCGTCCCGATTGTCGTAATCGGAGGACAGTGAGCCATCGAAGTTAACAAAATTGCGTGCGGTGCCTTTATACGGCCCCCCTGGGTTTGTCGCCGGCGTATCGTTGACTTCCGCCACCTGAGCCGAGGTCGTCACGGTTGCTGCGCCGCCTTTCCCGTCGCTCACCGTGAGCGTGACGGCAAAAGTCCCGCCCCAGAGATAGGTGTGGCCAATCGTGGAAAGCTGTGTCGAGACAGTCGTCCCGTCGCCAAAATTCCAAGTGTAGGTGAGCGGATCTCCGTCAGGGTCTGAAGAGCCCGCGCCATTAAACGTCATCACTAAATCTTCAGTGCCACTATAGGGGCCGCCAATGTTCGCTGTTGGTGCCCGATTGGACCCGGTAAATTCGACACGCCAGATGCTTCCGGTGCCTTGTTCAGCGATGTAAAGGTCACCGTTGCTGGGATCGAATGCGAGCGCGGACGGGTCCTTAAAGCCTTCGGCAAATACCGTGTGTGTGCCGTTCGCATCGATGCGGATAATCCTTCCATGGTCGGTCCCATCTTCGATATCTTCAGCGAGGTATAAGAAGCCGTCCGGACCGAATTTAAGTCCGTCTGGAAATTTCAGTCCAACGGTCGATGGATCCCCGAACACGCCTGTTGTGCCGTTGGACTCAATCTTTCGGATGCGGTTCGCCCCTGATTCGGGAGTGTAAAGCGCTGGCGTGAGCGCGCCGTTGAAATCACCAAAGGCCAGACCCTCGGGGCGGTTGAGCAACGCCGAAGTGTCAACAAATATTTCGCCAGCTCCTAGATCCGGGTTTAACCGGAAAATCCTCCCCGGATTAGCATCTTCTGAAACGAAAACGGTTCCCGCGTCGCCGAACGCTCCGTTGCTTTCAACAACGGCTACTCCTTCAGGGTTGTTGATCGCGACTAGTTGCGTGGTCAAACTCGTCGCCGATGCGGAAATTGGAATGTTATTTGCGCCATAAGTCACGTTTAGCCGGTACAACCGGTCCGTCATTGACGCTGGAGAGACTTCGCTTACCACTAAAAAGTCGCCGTCGGGTAGGCGGGTGATTCCGTCGGCCCGGCTGATGCCTGTAACTAGGTTAGTGATAGTCCCATTGTTTTTGTCCAAATAGGACACTCCTCCCGCAGCACCGGTTATTTCAAAGGTGACGAACAGGTTACCAAAAGTGTCAAATGCCAGACCTTCGGGGTCAATGAGGTTGTTGGTATCCTGGAGCACCAACGTTAGAATACCAACAGAAGTATTTGTGAGAAACGGCGCTGCAAAAGCCGGTGGGCCGGAGATAAAAAGCAGCGCCAGGAGGACAACTCCCAGAGTTCTGCGGATTTGGCTTCGATTTTCTCTATTCATGACGCTGCTTTTGCACGACTCAATGTGATTTTACCTGAACACGTTTGTGACACACGGTAGATAAAGTCCCTTCCCCCCGGTCCGACTAACGACCAAATTATAGATCATCCGCAATATCGGTGCCACAATCAGCTTCGATCGCCAAGCATTGAAATTTTTTCAGCGTCTCGCGTGTCTTGCCAAGTAAATCTTTGAAGTGCTGATTCGCTTTTCTCTGATTTGTTCGTATGGTAAGAGTTGATAACATCCAGTTTAGTGCCCACCGGTCGGATTTCTAATCCTGAGGCCGTGCGTTTGGATCGCGCCGGGGGCATTTTTTGATTGTGACAGAATTCAAAGGACCAACAGGAGAATCCTCACGTGGCAATTTCGAGTAGCGAGTTTGTTAAAGAGATCCAGCAGATGGTGCGGGCCAAGCATTCTAAAAATCATCCGATCATCGGCATGCTCGAAGAGGGCACGTTGGACCGTGACCAGCTTAAGGGCTTCATCGGCCAGTTCTATCTATTTTTCCCCAAGCCATTCCCCAAACCGATCGCTGCGATGCTGGCGCGCTGCCCGGATGACCCGGAACTGGAAAAGATGTGGATCGAAAACGTCGTCGAAGAGGGGACCGGGGAGATCACTGGAACCGACAGTCATAAAGCGCTGTTTATCCGTTTCGCCAAGGCCTGCGGTTACGGCAAAGAAGAACTCGATCGGGTCGAACCGACGCCGGAGACCCAAGCATTTCTCGATTGGCGCGAGCTGTTGCTGTATCAGCGCTCTTGGTTGGAACTCTATGCCTGCCAGGGCTTCTGCCTCGAAGGCACCGCCAGCGAGCGCATGACACGCATCGTCAATGGCTTGACCAAGCACTACGGCTTCAATCGCGAGTCGGAAGATATTCGCTACTGGACATTGCACATGGGCGTCGACGAAGAGCATATGAAAGTCGGTCCGCTCGCGGTTGAGCGCTACGCCGTCAGCGAGCCTCAACAAGCGTCCGTGCGCGAGTCGGTGCAAAAAACTTTGGATCAGTTTTGGCTGGCCTTCGACGGCATCAAGCGAGCGTTCGTCGACAAAGATCCGCTGTACGCGCGTTGGCGTGGCGGTAATTAAAGAGGTTCATCAGACTTCCGTGTGAATTACCGCGGAGGCGCGTCCTTCGACTAAGGCTCAGGATGCGCGGATTTCTTCCGCTCATGGTGAGCCTGTCGAACCATGCGAACTCTGTGCCTCTGTGGTGAATACTCCTTCACAGGAAACCCGGAAGAGCCATTAAAGAAGGAGACATCGACATGGAAATGATCGATCTATCGAGAGTGATTTATGATGGCATGCCGAAGATTCCGATTTTGCCGGATGTCCATGTGCGAAAGTTCTTAAGTTTAGAAAAGGGCCATCCGCTCAACGTGACCGAATTATCGCTGCCCTGTCA
>CAYZJE010000017.1:0-71721 GCA_964478485.1 uncultured Syntrophobacter sp.
GTTGGTTGTGGTAGCCATCATCGGCATCTTAGCCGCCATCGCGATTCCACAGTTTGCCGCCTATAGAAAGCGCGGTCATGAGGCGCAGGTTAAGTCTGATGTGCGAAACGCAGCGGTGGCCGAAGAGGCTTACTTCGCGGCATATACGGTCTATAAAGCAGGTGTAGCGTCACTTGCTCTGCTTCCAGGTTTTAACCCTACGAACGGCGTGACAGCTACCGCTGCTGTTCCTACAGCTCAATCATTCACGATAACCGCTACTCATGCGAATTGCACTACAGGGACATGGGTATTTAACAGCACGACCGGGCAAATCACCGGAGGTCCATGCACATAAGCCGTATAGACCGACACGCGACCTGAATCTCAAAGGTCGGAAGAAAGGGGTGGCCGATAGGGCCACCCCTTCAATTACTTTCATTGAAACCATCCGCAAACCGTCCCTCGCGATCATTACTTCTAAGACTCGAAGCTCTCCCGTTTTGAAAAATCTCGTCAAGACATCACGTTGACCGCTAGCCTCCCTGTCAACTCATAAGAGAATGTAACCCACGGGGCAGTCCCTAGCCAGGGTGGACAAAATACCTTAGAATCTAACTGACACGGAGGCGTTCTATGATACAGAAGCTTCTTACCGCTTCATTAATTGCATCTTTGGTATTCTCTTCGACTTTGGTATTTGCCCAGGCATTTGGCGAATATGGCAGAACGCTCGGGGGCATTCCCCATGGGCAAGGGGTCGCCGGACCGCGAGCGCCGGGCGGTGTGGGACAGGGTGGCAGCGGCAATGGCGGCGTCGGCGACGTTGGCGGACGCGGGCTACCGACTCGGCTGGTGGTCGCGTCAAAGGTTGCCGGGCTGTACCCGCGCCAAGATGACGAATCTGAAAAACTCGATCAGTTGTCGGAGGGCGAGACGCTAGTCCCGATGGTTCAGAGCAGTGGGGGCAACGATTGGTTCATGGTCAAAACCCAAAAAGGCGCGGTCGGTTGGGTCAAGTCCTCGGATGTCCGCGAAGAAAAAGTAAAAAAGTGAGCGCTGCGAACTTTTAAGTCAACGCTCAAGAACTGTACACACGAACTAGCCTATGTGACAGGCAAAAATGTCTGCGCCGTCATTTGAGCAAGGCGAGAGGCTGTTTCGCCCTTTTACTATTGCTCAATTCTTTCCCAAATAGTCAGTCAACAGCATTAATCTTTTCTCAATTGTGGGAGGCCGGGAGTTTGGCATTAAAGATGCTCCTTAGGTCAACCCATGATCCGACTACTTAAGTCTCGACGCATTCTGATTCCTGATGTGCCGCCACCGACGCGGCGCGAAATCGATCAAGATCTGGTAATCGCGGGCCTTGGCTTTTTCTGCGCGACTATTTTGGTCGGCGCGTTGCTGTTTGTTTTCCTTGGCGCGTAGAGCAGAATTCTATATTGAGATCAGGGCGGCGAGCGCCCTTGGTTCTCCTATGAAGCTAAGTTTCAAGTCCCTTTCCTGGCCTTTGGTGGTCGACTTTTTGGAACGAGAGCTAAGCGATTGAGAATTTTTGGAAGTTAACGGTCAAGAATGTTGCCCAGCGTGAGTTCAGGCAACCTTTAGGCGCTTTAAAACCGAGTCGTTGCCGATAACGTGAAACTCCATATAGTCAATTAGGCCGCGAGCGATTTGAAAGTAGCGCTGCAGCTGCGCTGAAGAGCTGTTCCCTCTCGATAGCTTCGACGAGGCACTACTGGCGGAACGTAACGACGCAACTTCTTGCACCAAGCCTCTCAACGCCGGCGGCAGTATGTCCCACACGCCAGTCGCTTGGCACATGGAGACCAAATTTTGACTCTCCAACTGTTGCGGTATTGAACCGGTGTTCTCGACCAAGGCGGCTTTAATCGCTTTCTCGACAGCATCGGCGAGCTTGTCGAAATCGCCCGGTCCGGCTTGTGTGCCCTCGGTTTGAATCGGTACCGACTTGATATGGTCCCGCGCTTCCCGTAGCCAAGGTTCCGCGTAGAATCCCATCGCCCCTCCTTACCAGCTTCGCTTAGTAGGATGATATTTTAAGGGCAGGGTGGTTTTTTTACAAGCAACTGGTTGTTTGTCCGGCCAGACGCCGTAAGTAACTAAGTCTGATACCCAGGCGAGCGAAACTGCGAAAAAAAAGCCCCCGGGATACGGGGGCTTTTGATTGATGCAGATGGATCAAGCCAAATTTAGGCTGCGGAACGGGACCGTGCGGATTCAACCAAGGGACGATATTTCTTGTTCAGTTCCATCCAATGGGCCGCGCGCTTTTGCGCCTTGTCGAGCTCGGCTTCGGGAAACGTAACAAACGGCACCCGAGTCGGTCCGACTTTGCAGTAGTCGGCGAATTCCTGTGGCCGTTTGTTACCGGCGCCCGGAACTGGTTTACCGGCACCGATGCCGCCAAGGTCTTCGATCACTTCGATCATCTTTGGGATATCCCCCTTACGAGCTTGCTCCAATAAATAAAGAATTGGCCATGGACCCATCCAAACTTCCGTTGACCAGCAGCCGGCCGCGCCCATCGCATAATAGGGATACAGCTGGGTTTGGTTAACGAACACACTGATCTTGCCGCGCACGATTTTTTGCAGATTCATGAAGGCTTGGGTCGTGCGGTGGCTGTCTTTCATGCCGATGATATTCGATTTCTTGACTAGTTCTCTGAAAGCCGCCACCGGAATGGTGAACTTGTGGTTGCCCGGGTTGTGATAAATCACAATATTCAAGCTCGGAAAAAGATCCGCGATGTCGTGATAGAACTTAACCGCGTCTTGGACATGCAGTGTTTCGTAGTAAGGCACGCCGAGAAGAACTCCATCCACAGCGAGATCTTTGACGAAATTCATTTTTTGAATCACTTCACGCGGGTTTGGACTGGTGCAACCGAGAAACAGCGGCACGCGCTTTTTGACCGCCTCCACAGTCGCTACACATAACGTTTTGAATTCGTCGAAAAGCAGGTTATAGCATTCACCATAAGTTCCAGTGGTGGCGATGTTGTTTACGCCATCCCTGATGATCTTATCGACGCCTTCTTTGAGATTGTCGACCGCGATGGTTTGCGTGGCGCGAATGTCGGTCGCGTCCGCAGTCGCAAACGCGGGCATCATCCCCAAAATACCGTTCAGTTCGTTAGCACTTATCATCGGTTACCTCCCTGTCCAATTTTGTAATTTTTTGGCGGCTTGACCGGGATTGCCAAAACCGTCCCGATTAACTTAACGACTTGTTAACAGGTCTACGAATATTTTGTCAAACGAAATTCCCGGCGTCTCGTCTCTCAATCTCCTACGGTGTGACCTAACGAAGAAAAAACTGGAGCCACCCGCCGGAGTCGAACCGGCGACCTACTGATTACGAAAAACAGCCAGTCCACTCAGGACCTAACTCAACCAGAAAAACGTCAAAAAAACACGGCTCAAAGCCCGGACACGATTGAGTTTCTATGGTTCAGCCGAGTTGATTTGGAAACAAAATGGAAACAAAATAACTGGCGAACGGTTGGTAAAAAGGACTTGGAGAAGCGCACCGGCAATAATATTCTTCTTAGGCGCGCACGAGTAAGAACGTCTCGAGTCATCTTCGTCGAAGTGCCGTTGTAAAACGCGTTCTCTTGGTTTCGACCTTTCCACAGTGCCTGATAAGCTTTCTTGCGTTGCCCAGCGAGTAAGTGGCTCGATTCGCGGATTACCAATTTTTGTAAACCGCCTTACTGCAAGGTTAACGCGCTTGACAACATTCTATCAGTTATAATAACAATTCTACTGAACGGTCGGTAGGAAGGATAGTGCGGTTCTCTTAGGAGAGCGTTAAATTGGTCTCATCGTTTATACTGAGGTTTCGAAGCGTGACGGAGGCGCATTGATGATGAGATCGGTTTTGGAAAGATCGATCAGCACCGGCCGACCGCGCTGCAAGAACGGTAAGGCGTAACGGATCGTGAGAATGCCGGCGGCGATCCTGCCGCTCTCTAAGGCCACGGCGATTTCAGGACCGCCGCCGAGTTGAAGAATCGTCATGTCCTTGTCGGCGTCCATGCCGAGATATTTCAACGCTGCGCGCAGATAGAAGTGAATGCTCGAACCCAAACGGGTGACCGCCGTCGACTTGCCTTTCAGTTGACTGGGAGTCTTGATATCCGGCCGGCCGATCAAATAGACCAGGTCGGTATCCAACGGGCACGCCAACAGGACCACGTCATCACCTTCGAGTTTCGCTGCTACTACCGATTCTGCGCCGACCCCGGATAATTGCACCTCTCCGCTGAGAATGCCCATCGTGATCAGCGCACCACCGCGCATGAAGATAACCTCGACATCCAGACCGTGCTTGGAAAAGATGCCGGCGTCCTTGGCGAGCTATATGGGCAGGAAATGGGGCGGATTTGTCACCGCAAAGCGGACGCGTTGGCTCTCTTGGGCGAAACCGGGATGGGCGATGCTCGCGACGAGAAGTAGTCCAATAAGTCTAGTTAGCGATTGCTTGCAGACGTTCATGGAATATCTCTCCACCATATTTGTCTTGCGAGTTTTTAATAATCGAAATCGGCATCAGCAGCAGACTTACTTTAATGATGCTATGCTTATTGCTGAACTCTTCATCCCGCCTTCACTTGCTTTCCGGCAGAATCAGTCTGTTGAAAAGACCAAGCGCCAGCTATCACCCCCAATGAAACGGCGATTTTTACGCTAGTCCAATCCTAGTCACACAGGCTAAACTACTCCTCGACTGCTATAAAGCGGCAGGGCGAAGCTCCGCCCTTTTTGATCAAAAGAGGCAACACGATCATCTTCACACGATTTTTGGAAATCTGATCGCAGTCGACCAAGCACTTGCAACCAGCCATCGCCTTCTTGATTAGCGCGCCATAGCTGCTCGGGTGCGGGCTGCCATGCTGATGCGCACCTAAATCGATCACTCTTTCCCGGGCCTCGGCCGATGGCCACGGCTTCGGATGCGGTACCAACGGCGTCTCGCCGCGGAACCAGTTATTGCCCTGCACTCTGGGCGGATTCACCAGACCGCAATCGGTCATGAACAACCCACTACCCATCTCGTCCATCTTTTTCGCCAACAGCGCCGCCGCATCGAAGTGAATGCTCGGAGTTCTCTTGTAGTAGTCGATGCCAAGCTCGTAGGCGCGCTCGCGCGTACCCCAGCCCGTGCGCAGCAGCACCTCGTCGCCGTTTTGGTAGTCGGCTTGTTTGATAGCCGTTTCCATCTCCTCGGGCGTGATCTCGTGCCCTTCCGGTGCTCTAATGTCGAGAATTACGGTATCCCGGAGAATTAGTTTTTCGAGCGGTATTTCATCGAGCAACCATGAAAATTTGGGGTCAGGCTGGAGCGGCGTCGGATCGAAGGGGTTGCGCTGATGCGGCACCATGAGCGGACTGCCCGTTTCTCCATCGAGCTTCATGCGGGTCACGCGCATGCCGTGTTTGTCGTAGTACATGTACTCGTGCAGCCGCACGGGAGAATTCGTAAAAGGCAAAATTTCCCCGTACCCCGCGCCTTCCCAGATCGGCATCGTCAAATCGATAAGTTTCATTTTCAGTCCTCCAGAGCTACGACTCGGCACGTTGAAGCCACGCCGCGCACAACCTTCAACGGCGACACAATTATTTTGATTTTGTCTTTCTTGATCTGCCCGCAGTGAACCAACTTCCGCACAGTTATGATGCCCGCGCGGGCCAGTTCCATCTCTGCGGCAAAATCTTTTTTCGCTTTCTCGCCGTCGTAGAGGTGCAAGTACATGCGCGCCTCGGCGGACTCCGCCGCGGGGATCGGCAGCATGGAACACCACTCGGGAATAAGGTGTTTGTCCGGCCAGCCGACCAGCGCCGTATCGACCAGCAACAAGTCGCTTTGGTTCTCATTCAATCGTTTCGCCAAATACTGTGCTGCTTCGAGAGATAAGTGCGGGCTGCCGAGGAGATAAGATTCTCGATAAGGCTTATCACCCCAACCTGTCGCGATCAGAATCGCGTCTCCTTTCGCAGGTCGAGCCGCATCGAAAGCCTTTTGAACATCCGCCTTGTTTATCTCTTCGCCCTCCGACTTAGCGATGCTGACCACAGTGGTGGGCCGCAAAACCAATTTATCGACCGGCACTTCATCAAGCCGCGCGGTCTTGCGAAACGCTTCAAACACCGAAGGAAGTGTCAGGCACGTGCCCGAGTCGCTACCGATAACCATTCCCTTTTCTTGATGATTCTTGGGTCCGAGAAAGAACTTTACTGATGTCGGCAAGACATCGTCCGGCATCCATTGATGATTCAATGGCATCGTCAATTCAAGGAATTTCATAATCCTCCCATCCTAACGTCAGAAATTTTCGCCCTGTCTTAAATGAATGTTGATCTCATTCTAGATGAAGCAAAAGGTTACATGGCCAAAACCCGCATCCGGTCAGCGGGCAGTTCCACCCAGACATGCTGCCCCTTTTTTAATTCCGCCACGTACGGACTTGTTTCCGCGCGGATATGAAATTCTCCGCTATCGATTTCGTATCCCACTCGGTTTCCCGTAAATACCGCGCTCTTCACCGTACCGGGGAAGAGATTGTCACGCGCCTCGCCCTGTTCCGTATGGACCATTACGGCTTCCGGCCGGAACATCACAGAAACCGGCTGACCCGCCTTTATACCCGGCGGCAGCGGGCAGCGAAGCGGTCCGAGGGAAGTCTCCACACGGCCGAAATCATTTGGCTCGTTCGACAAGGCGCGCCCTTGAATCACATTGGTCGTACCGACAAATCCCGCGACGAATAAATTCGCCGGCTCTTTGTAGATCTCCATCGGCGCGCCCAGTTGGACGACCTGCCCGCCGTGCATGACCGCGATGCGGTGCGATAAGACCAGGGCCTCCTCCTGATCGTGGGTGACGTACAACGCGGTGAGCTTCAATCTCTCGAAGAGATCGCGCAACTCATGGCGCATCTCTACCCGGAGCTTGGCGTCCAGGTTGCTCAAAGGTTCGTCGAAAAGCAGCAGCTGCGGCTGAGCGACCAAAGCTCGCGCCACAGCCACGCGCTGCTGCTGCCCGCCGCTCAGCAGCGAGGCAGGACGTTTTCCTAACTCGCCCATCTGAACGAGTTGCAAGATTTCTTTGACCCGTTGGGCGGTTTCACTTTTTGTTAGCCGATGCCGGCCATGTGTGAGCGGGTAACCGACATTCTGCGCAACGCTCATATGAGGCCACACGGCATAGGATTGAAACACCATGCCGATTTCTCTCTCATGAACCGGAATCAGCAAACCTTTCTTGCTCGAGAAAACCGGCTTATCGTTGATCCAAATCTCTCCAGAGTCGGGAATCTCCAAACCCGCAATGCATCGGAGCGTCGTTGTTTTGCCGCAGCCGGAAGATCCCAACAGCGCGAAAAACTCGCCCGTTTTTACCTCGAAGGAGACATCGCGAACCGCGTCAACCTTGCCCTCTCCGGTAACGAAAGCCTTATTGAGTCCCTCTACGCGTAACATTGAAAACCCTTTTAGCGACATTAAGTAGATTGCGGCGCAGGCTTTTCCAAATACTCGCTCCTAAGGCATGAGAGCCTGGAGAGCCTTTCTGACCTTGTCGCGCTGCCCGGCGATGATCTCTTCCGGAGTCCATTCCAATATTTTCGCCGTCGGCATGGCTTTGAGCGTTTTCGCAAGCTGGGAGCGTGGATCAGCAAAAGTGCCCTCGCCGTTTATCCGCTCAACCAGCGGCAACCCGTCCTCTAAAATAAAAGCAAGATAGAGCAACGCCAGGTTCGGGCTCTTGGCACCCTTCGGAATCGTAAGGCCGATCGAGCCAAGGATCATCACATCCTCGAATAATTTGGTCTGGATCGGATAGCCTTCCTTCCTTAAACCTTCAGTGCCGCCGATATTAGCCGCCGCCGCCGCCACTTCTCCCAGGGCCACAGCCATGCGCACGTCGCCGCTGCTGCGCTTGATCAGCGGCTTGTTGGCGAGAAGCATTTGCAGAACTTTCTTCTGCTTCTCTATATCCCAGAACCCTTGGATCGCCATATCCGCGAGCGGGCTGGCGGGTCCGATGGTATTGATAGCAAAGTTGCCTTTCCATTTCGGGTCGGCAAAACCCTTGCCTTCGGCAAATTCTGCGTAGGTCCGCGGCAATTGATCGGCGCTGGTTCTCTTCGTATTGTAGACAATGCCTGATGCCAGCGTTGTCACGTCCACCGAATAGGGACGTTTCCACGCCGCGACGTTTTTGAGAACTCCTTCGAGCCCCTTAAATTTCGGGCTAAAAATCTTGACCAGCGGAGTATCGATATCCTCGAAAAGCGCGAGCCTCTCAGGCCGTCCTGCGATATCGCTCGCGCCCGCATAAAGCAGGTCGGCGTCGACACGCCCCACTTTAACTTCAGTCAGGAACCTAAGTATTGAATCGGGATTGGTGACAGGTGTCAGACTCACGCGCGGCGCGAATCCGAAGCGCTTCTTGAAAGCCGCCTCGAACTGCTCTCCCAGGCCTCGTTCGCCCGGCACTTCCCACCACAGGCGCAACTCTCCTTCTTTCTTGGCTCGGTCCAATATTTCCTCATAGGTCTTGCCGAATACCTGAGCCACTGCAGGCACCGCGGCGAGCAAAAGAACCCCGAAACAAAGCACACCTGCAACAAATTTTCTCCGATCATCGATCTTCATGTTCACTCCTTTGTCGACTAAAGTATTTTTCGATAACTGACTCTAACCCACTTCCCAACCCGCCTTTGTTCTCTGTCGTTGATCCATGTAGCGCGCGGCGATCGTCACGAAAACAAATCCGCACATATAGACAGTGCCAAGCGCAGCCGTGCCTGAGATATCAGGAACATTCCACAAAACCCACATCGCCGAAGGCAATACCATATTCCGACCTGTCATTAGAAAGATCGCGAAAGTAAAATCTCTCAGCGTAGCGGAAAAGGCCCATAGCCAGCCATTCACCACCGCGGGCAAAATCAGAGGCACGGTGACCGTGCGTAGAGTTCGAGCCGTAGTCGCGCCGGTGACGTGCGCCGCTTCCTCCAACTCCTTGTGCAGTTGCAGCAGCGCCGCGCTCAGCACCCGGGTAGTAAAAGGCAAATGGGCGATAATATGCGCGATGATCAAAACCCAGATGCTGCCGTGGATCGGCGTCATGACATAGATCAGGAAGAGCGCGAGCGCCAGGACGACGTTGGGAACCCCCATGGGCGTTATCGCGAAAACTTCTACCCATCGCATCTTCCGCTTTACCGATAACCAACTGGCGCAAAACGCGAGAAAGACCGCGAGCGTCGGCGCGATCACCATGAGCGTCAATGTATTCGCCGCGCTTTGCTGCACCAGCGGATTGGCCAGCGTGCGGAAATAGCTTTGCAGGCTTACCTGGCTCAACGCTTCGAAAGAAGGCGCTTGGTAAACTTTCACCAGGCTCGCCCAAACCAAGATCAGCATCGGCATGGCGTAGCAGGCAATAACAATCACCACAAACGAAAACGCGATGTATTTCCAACTGCCTAACTTGAGCTGGCGCGGCCTGAAGGATTTCCCGGTGACGACGCTGAATTGATCTTGCTGGCGGGTTAGCCAGAAATAGACTCCCATCAGCGACAGCGCGAGCAGCAGCAAAACGACGCCGAAGGCCGCCGCCAGACCGTACAAAGGAATGCCGTCTTCCGCCTTGGTTAATAAATAGATGTGCACGCTGAGCACGCGGATTCCGCCGGGCACACCGATCGCAAGCGCGGTTTCCATCACCTGAACCAATACCATTCCGAAGTAGATCACAGCGGATAAGAGACCGGGCAATAAAAGCGGCAGCGTCACTTTGCGCAGCACAGTGAACGCTTTACTGCCCGACGTTTGTGCCGCTTCTTCAAATTCGGGATTCATCTGTCGAAACAGCGGGCTCAGCATTAAAAAAGCGTTGTTGCTGAGCCCAATGCCGGTGACAAATATCATTCCGGTCATTGTGTAAATATTGAGAGGCCCACTTGCCCCTTCCAGGCCGAAACCTTGGCGCAGCAAATGATTTATCCATCCGAGTCCCGGCGACAAAAGCAGCACCCAGCCGAATGCTTTCAACATCGTCGGCACCGCGAGTGATACAAGCATCGCTGTGTATATCGCGGAACGAAACGGTATATCAGTCCGCTCTACCAAAAAAGCTATGATCGCGCCCAAGATAAGCGACAAGAAAAGTGCACCGGCACCGTAAATGACGGTGTTCGCCAATACTTTAGCCATCCTTGGATTAGAAAAAATCGTTGCAAAATTTTCGAGCGATATACCTGGATCGAGGGGAAGGGCGGAAGGGGGACGTAGACTAGTAATGAATAATACGACGAGCGGAGCTCCAAGCAGAAGAACGACTACAGCTGCAATGACGATTGTCAGCAGCCGGCCTTGGCCGCTAAATCTGGCCGGACTATCCACCAAGTTTCTCCGTTTCTAAAAGGCCGAATACGTCAAAGCTTAGTATTACTTCGGAAAACTACCAAAAGTCCTGGTGATCTTGGTTATAACAGTCACCTATCTTTTATTGGCTTGAGCATTCGGTGAGATCTCAAATTTTTGGAGTCATATATCTCGTGGGTTCATCCAAAAAAAAGTCAACGCTTTGTTTCTACTACTGCACACGATCAAAGTAAATCTATCGTTGGCATCCCAGTTAGCAAGTATATTTTGTGCTAACACAACTCGACAAACACTGCGGGCATTGTTGGTCTGTGCGCCCCTACAGCCGTGAAAAAACTGGCAGCAGTCTGATATTCTTTCGCAGGATTGGATTGAACGACACTTCAATTCACTCGTGGATAAATGATTGATCACTTGATTGGTAATCAATCGGCCGGATAGATACTACATAATTGTGCGTTCACCATAACATCCCTCAAATTCCTTGCTCGGTGCCCATCTTGGATGCTACCTTCAGCGGCACCGATAGTGTCGGATGGAGCACCATGCGGAGATCGCCGATCATGTTTTTGCGGAGTAAGGGACCGGCGCGAATGGGCTCGCGTGGCGCACGGCCTGAGCCGCTGAGACGTCGAAAGTTATATCACCTGATGATTTTTCCACTCGTACGTTGGACACTGCACGAATTTTCATGAGCAGTCGACCCGCTGATGGCTTGACATTACTAACGCCTTGTCTTAGATGCGAGGACGACAGATATGTTCAATTCAATCGCATTTTTGCAAAAGAGAGTTTAATACGAAAATATCAGAACGAATCGAAATCACTTTAAGCTGAACGCATGACTAATATCCGCCTTTCGTTATCCTGCGGCGACTACGACCGGACACGGCCGCTTATTGACGGCACTGTTCCTACTCCGGGTTTAGATCTAACGATCATACCCCTTCCGTCCGCCGAGCGTCACGCCCGATTCGTTCGCCACTTGGAATTCGACGT
This sequence comes from uncultured Syntrophobacter sp., assembly GCA_964478485.1. Taxonomy (GTDB): domain Bacteria; phylum Desulfobacterota; class Binatia; order UBA9968; family UBA9968; genus DP-20. Next base: position 11,403 of record CAYZJE010000017.1, read on the forward strand.
CTGCGAGCTTCAGATCGCGCAGTACCTAGGTTTAAAAAGCCGAGGAGTACCGATCACTGCGATTCCCGTGTTTCCTCATCGCCGATTCAATCATAGCTGCGTCATGATACGCATGGACTCCAATATCGCGCGGCCGGAGGATCTGCGCGGCCGCCGCGTTGGCGTACATGGTCATTTCAATCCGATCGCGCTCTGGATTCGTGGTCTGCTGCAACATGAGTTCGACTTGCCGCCGCGCGAGATCCATTGGGTCGCGGACGGGTCCGAGGATATGCCGGACTGGGCTCCACCGCCGTGGCTCCGCTTTGAGCGCGCACCTGCCGGTCGAAATATGCAAGATTTGCTGAAGACGGGCGAATTGGACGCTCAAATCCTTTCGGATAGTGGGGCTGACGCTTCTACCATCAACAAAGTCGTGCGTCGGCTCTGGCCCAACTACCGCGAAGTCGAGGCCGAGTACTTTCGCCGCACCGGTATTTTTCCGATTCGCCATCTTGTCGTCGTCAAAGACGAAGTGCTCCAGCATAATCCCGCCGTAGCGACATATCTCGTAAACGCTTTCGACGCCGCCAAGCAACAAGCTTATCGATATTGGGCTGACCACCGTCGCTCCTCTCTGGCCTGGTTCGGCGCCGAACAGGAAGAGGAGCGCGCCCTGCTCGGTATCGATCCCTGGCCCTACTCGATCGAGAAGAACCAAGTCGTCCTTGAAACGCTGCTGGATTATGCCTTTGAGCAAGGGCTTACCGAGCGCCGCCTAGACATCAAGGAGATATTTGCGCCGAGCACACGGAACAGTTAACAGATGAGAATAACCCTCAAGATTACACGCGAGATAGGTCCCGCGAACATCAATAGTCTCAATAGGATCCGGTCGCTTAACGAAGGGCTGAGGAAAAGCAAATGAGCCTTTACCAAGTCGATAAGCTTCTATTCGCTTTGTTCAATGATTTGGAACTGCAACAAAAATACCAAGAGGACCCCAGTGAAGTTCTCAAACGCTATGACTTGCAGGACTTCGAGCTGAAGGCGCTGCGAGACGTCAATGCCGGTGAACTTTACCGGATGGGCGTGCACAGCTTTCTGCTCTGGCAGTTTTCGCGGCTGATGGATCTCAAACCAGCGATCTATTTCAAGCAAGTACGAGGAGAATAGTTTATGGGTAAAGTCATCCTGGGGCTCGCCGCGCCGCACAATCCCAATATCACGTCGCACCCGGACAAGATGTCGCCCGAGGTTCAGAGCAAGCTCGACTCTGCGTTCGGTCATTTGAAAGGGCGCTTGTCGGAAGCTTCTCCCGATTGTCTGTTAATATTGACCAGCGATCACGTGACCAACTTTTTCTACAACAACGCGCCGATGTTTTGTCTCGGCGTCTCCGACACCTGCACCGGCCCCGCGCCCAAGGAATTGTCGGAGCTGAACATTCCTCGCGCCACTTTGAAAGTGGACACAACGATGGCTAAAGGACTGCTCAACTACGGCATCGAAAGCGGCATAGACTTCAGTTACTCCAGGGAAATGATCCTGGACCATGCCTTCATGGTACCGTTGAGTCTGCTGACACCGCACATGGACCTACCGATCGTGCCGTTGCATATCAATGGCATGCTGCCGCCCCGACCCACTGCCGCGCGATGTTTTCGCCTCGGCGAGCAAATCGGCGGATACATCCGCAATCACTACGAAGGTAACGTCGCGGTGCTGGCGAGCGGCAGTTTTTCCGGAGATATCGGCGGACCCAAGATGGGCTCCATCGACACCGCGCTGGACTTGGAGTTCCTCGATTTAGTCAAAGACGCCAAGGGTCAAGAGATGGTCAACAAAGCCACTACGGAGACTCTCGAACGGGCGGGAGTGGCCAATGAAATCCTGATTTGGATCACGCTTCAGGGCGTGCTCGGCAATCTGAAACCTTCTTTCACGGACTATATTTGCGGCAAAGATTGGTCCACCGCGGCAACTCTGGCGACATGGCAGCCAACCTTGCGCTAGCCGTAGATCTAAGAAACACACAAAAAAGTTGATCGACGTTCCCGACAAACCGCCGGACCTAGTTGGCGCGATCCGGAATCCGCAAGTCAAAAATCGTATTTTGCCACGACCAATTTAACCCTCTCGTACGCAGGCTGAAGCTCCGGCCGCTTGAGAAGGTCTTGAAAAGCTTTTTTGACAGCGGAATCGCGGAGCAAAGATTCCACGTCGATGGGGGCCTTTAGATCTCCTATCGCCGTCATTCCCTGAATGATCCCTTTCAAACTATCAGCGGTAACTCCTCCATCGATGGGCAGCGCCCAACCATCGACTTTTTCCAAACTGGTCACAATGAATAATTCGCGTTCTTCGTCATTATGGCTTTCGCTGCGAAGGCGGCTTTCGAGCTTGCGAAGATAATCGAAATTCGCCGTATCACGCATAAACCAGAATGCGCGAATCATGCCCCGAAAATACGCTCGAAGCTCATCCGCACGGGACTCGATGGCCCTTTTCGTGGCCACAGTCACTTTTCCCGGTCTGCGCGGAAATACCACACGAGGGTCCATTAAAACAGGAAACCCTTCGCTCTCGATCTGCTTGGAAAAAGGCGGAAATGACGGCATGGCATCGACCACCCTATTGCGGAGCATGTCGACATGCTTGGGATCGTTGCCGTAACCAAACACCGGGTCAAACACCCATGTGACTTCCTTTTCCGGATCGATCCCGGCTTGCAACAACAGAGTGGCCATGAAGCCGTAAACAAGTCCTTCCTTTTCACGAATACCCAGTCGGCGCCCTTTCAATTGGCGGATATCAGAAATGCCTTTTTGGCTGTACCATTTTAGATCCGGATCGTAGCGCCATCCGCCCACGATATAGACATCGGCGCCTAAAGATCTCTGATAAATCGCCGCGGAAATATCGACCGCCGTTGCGATGTCCACGCCGTGCTCGACCATTGCCGGGCCGAGTCCTTGTTTCTCGATCGTCGCCGGGATCAAGCCGCGGCCATCGTAGTCGAATTTCTCGAGTCCTTCCTCTTTGAAGTAGCCCTGTTCCTTGGCCACGTACACAGCAATTTGTTGTCCCACGTGGTAATTACTATTGGCAATCAGCAAGGGCTGGCCGGCGGTACTCATGCTGGGTTCTCCTCATTGAGAAAAAATTGTTCGGCCCTTACAGGAGCCGTGCTGCCTGTGAGTCCGTGCGCTACGTTGACTGATTTCGGAATTTCTGACCGGACGCCTAGAACTAGCTACCGGTTTCCTGTTCGACGCGCTTGAGATAGCTGTTATCGACAAACTCCGTTAGTTTTAAGCCGCGCAGAGTTGGATTCGCCTCGGTCAAATAAGAGAGGAAAATACGCAGGTCTTCGACATTGGTATACGGATAGACCGGAATCGGCTCCACGTTTCGACGATACAGATGATCCATGAAGGAAGGATCCGTGCTGGGGAGATAGCGATTGTATATCCGTAGGACTTCTTGGCGGTTTTTCGGGTCCTTAGCCCACCGTCGGCCTTGTACCAACGCCCTCATCGTACGTAGGACCACTTCCTTATTTTGGTCGCGAAAACTTCGTGTCGTGAGATAAGAATTCCCCATGACTTTGATGCCCATTTCCATCGCGTCGGCCAAAGCATAATAAGGAATCTTTAATTGCTCGAAGCGGTCGGTGGCCGTGACCACACCCGAGACAAGCCCTGATTTGAATGCCGCTACTCTCTGATTTCCCCCACCCCCAACTTGTACGAGTTCGACATCGCCGGTCTTCAAGCCGACCTTTTCAAGTATTTGGAGCGAAATATAGTAGCTCGTGCCGCCGACCCGGTCGACGACGATCTTTTTGCCTTTTAGATCTTTGGCCGTTTGGACACCTGGTTGGGTGATCAGTTTGTATTCGATCGGCTCTGCGGTGGCCAAAGCGACCAGGTCAGAACCTCTGGCAGCTGCCAGCGCCGCAGAGTCGACGCCGCCAAGATAGAACTGAAGCTCGCCGGCGATGAGAGCTTGTGTCCCTTGGACGCCCGGCGTGATGATAACTTCCGCGGCGAGACCGTTTTTCCTGAAAAAACCCATATCGTTGGTAACCCAAAGCGCAATGCGGCTGCTGGATATAGATGAATAGCCCATGCGAATCCGGTCAAGTTTCTCAGCAGAAACCGCCTGCAGTGCGCTGCCGAAGATAACAAGTGCAACAATTATTAAGGACAACATACACACTCCCGTTGTTTTTTTGCTCGCATTGTCCCTTGTATCCGCGCTTGCCCGCCGGGTCAAGCAATCGCGTGTTCGGTACATGTTTCTGGTTTTTTGTTAACTGAAAAATAGAAACTGAATATTCACGAATCAGTTTGACCGCGGTTGGGCTAAGCGATAAAGAGACATTGTAAACTATTCACGCCGATATCATTGGCAGTCATAGTCGCTCGATCGGAAATGAACCGAAGTAATTGGCAACCCAGGGGGGGCTCCATGGAGTTTAGGCCCAAAGCAAAGCGCTCGCGCGTAACATTGCTCATAGTTTTGACGCTGGCATTTGGCTTAAGCGACAACCGCGTCTCCTTCGCTTTGGACGAAGCGAAAATTCATGTGGCTGGCACGCCGAACATCACCAGCTTCGTCTACCACGTCGGCAAAGAAAAAGGCTTCTACAGAGAAGAAGGTATCGAGCTTCAACCGATCATGGCGGGAATGCTCCAGGGGATTCAGGGGCTGATCGCCGGAAGCTTCGACTACAGCCAGATGCTCGGGGCAGGCGGTGGCGCCATCATGAGAGGTGCGCCGCTCAAGATCATCATGGCCTTCGATACTCGTCCGTCGTGGTTCGTCCTCGGGACGAAAAATATGAAAAGCATCCAGGATCTCAAAGGCAAGCAATTAGCGGTTTCCAGTTTTGGCGCCGCGCTGGATCAGATGACCCGTGAGCTGCTACCCCGATTCGGCATGGAACCCATGCGGGACGTCATTCTGCGCGCCATCGAGCCGCCTCCCAACAGACTCGCTGCTCTCTTGAGCGGCGCGGTAGACGCGGCGGTCTTGACTCACCCTGAAACGATCGTTGCGCGCAGGCAGGGCTTCAAGGAATTGCTTTTCTTCGGCGACCATATCGAGTTTGTCTCGGCAGGCGTGGTGGCGACGGAGAGAAATATTTCTCAGAAGCCGGATTTCGTCCGGCGTTTCATACGCGGCGCCCTCAAGACGTTTTACTGGCTCAAGGCCAACGAAAAGGAAGTCGTCGCCAGGCTGGCCAAAGCCACGAAGTCTTCCGAGGCCGATGGCCTGGAGCTCTACAGGACCGGGCTCAAGCTTTTTTCACAAGACGGCTCCATACCGCGAAGACTCCAGGAGACAATGATCTCGCTGCAGAGAAAAGTCTTGAACGTAGAAAAAGAAGTCCCGCCGGAGAGCGTCTATGACTTCAGTTTTGTCCACACTGGAAACAAGGAACTAGGAAAAGGAGAATCGTCATGAGCACTTTGGATCAACCGCTTCTCATCGCTAACGTCAACTACCACGTCGGCCATTGGGTCGCCATTTACGTCGCCGAAGAACAGAGCTTTTTCAAACAGGAAGGTCTCACCCGCTATAAATACGAGCGCGGCGGGCTCCTGCCGGGTCCATCGGAAAGCCAGACTCTCGGACTCGCAATAAAAGAACACGGCGTGGACATCGCCACCGCGGTAGACACGGAATCGGCCATCAGTCAGCGGGTTCAAGGCGCCGATGTCTACATCGTTGGCGGCTGGCGCTACACGCCATTTCTCAAATGGTATGGCTCCAAACATATCACCGACATGAGCAAACTCCGCGGCGGCAAGATCGGCGTGCGGGAGAATTCAGCCGACGGCGGCGGCCTCGTCGAATTTTTCATCGAAGAGGCTCTAAAAGAAGCCGGCGTCAACCCGGAGACCGAGGTAGAAATGGTCCAAGACCCGGTGTTCGGCTACCGCAACAACCCGGCCCACATCGATATGCTTCGCTCCGGAAAAGTAAACGCGATCACGTCGTCGCCGCCCTTCTCAGATGAATTGGAGAAAGAAGGTTACCCGGTCATCCTCGACCCCAACAAGGTCTTTCCACGGCGTCCAGGCAAGGTCACCGTGGCGCCGCGAAGAACTATTGAACAGCGCGGCGATGAGCTGAAAGCTTATTGCCGGGCCATCACTCGCACATTCTGGTTTATGCGCGACGTGAAGAACTTCGAATATCTCCACGACCTCGAAGCAAGATTAAGAAAGCTCACTCATAATGACGACGAGCAGCGCCTCTTCATTGCATCAGCGCCGGACAGAGTTGACAGTTGGGCGCTTCCTATGGACGGAGGCATAGAGCGACACGCGCTCGAACGAATTATTCAAGAGATGGTCAAGAGAGGCAGGTTGGAACGTCCCATTCCTGTCGGGGACGTATTCAAAGACGATGCCGTGCGCGATGCTTACCGTGACGTCAGCACCCGGGCAGAGCTCAAGCCCGTCTTTAATACGGCCATGGCGACGTTCGAGAAATATGGATTTTGAAAAGTGAACGAGCTTCGGCTGGACGACAAGCGAGGATTTCTAAACTCGCAAAAAAATCACCACGGAGGCGCGGAGCGCACCGAGGGAAAAGTGTCTTGTCAGGAAATATTTGGAACTCTGAGTCTCTGTGGTGAAAGGTCTTTTTTAACTTCTGCTGCGGCGTTGCCGCGCCAGGTGCTTCGTCGCGAAAGTCTTCATTTTCCTTTACTCCTCTCACTCAGAAGTGACTGCAAAAAACCGAAATTAAAGACTCGCTGCGACGGGACGTCTTTATCAACTTTCACTTCCTTCTTGTGAAAGTTGATGATCCGCTCTTGGGCGGCCGGCGTCAACGTGCCGTCCTCGGTAAATGCTTTCACGGATGCGCGATAAACGCTGAGAGCGTCGTCCTCCGGCACTTTGCTGAACCGGGCGAACATTTTTACCGCCTCTTTCTCATTTCTTTTGAACCACTGAAAGGTTTGCAGCGTGCCGGCTAAAAACCGCCGAACGAAATCCGGCCGCTCCGCCAGCATCTTCTCCGTAACGGCGACACCGCCGCTCGAATATTCGAAATGGTCTCCGTAAAAGGCCAACTCGTTGAAGCCCATCTTATTGGCGCGGGTTCGCTCCGGCGCGTTGACCACCGTCGCGGCGACTCCCCCGCTGCCTAAGGCGGCCAGCCGCCCTTCCAACGGTATGACGTGAATCTTCACATCGCGCTGCGGGTCGATGCCGTTTTTATTGAGGAGCTCACGGGTCATGTGGCCGCTTGCGCCGCCAATAGTTTGAATCGCGACGGTTTTTCCCTTGACGTCTTGAAGAGTCTTTATTTCCGGTGCGCCGAAGAGCCAAAATTGCGGCTTGCTATCGAAGACCATCACAATTTTAAGGCCGATCCCTTGCATTATGGCGGTCGTGCTCGCACCGAGTATCTGGCTGAAGTCGAAACTCCCGCCGATCAAGCCCTGCACTCCGACTTGGGGTTGCGCCATGATAGTCAGCGTATCGAGACCATTGTCTCTATAGAATCCCTTGTCGACCCCCGCGACAAAGATAAACGCGTTGGGGCTGCCGATTCCGGTTCGGTGCACCTTTGCGGTATCCGCAGGGACCGCGACCTGGACTGAAACGGCAGAGCCTGAAACGAGTGTAAGACAGAAGGCAAGAAATATTCTGTTTGTGCTCACTGGAAACATCTCCTTTGGTACTCACGAGGCGACTGTCTTTACGCGGTCTCGAAGTCCGCACGCGATAGCGTCTTCCACCGCTTGGTTGGCCGGGCCTCGGAAAGCGCCCGTAGTTCCCGTTCCCAAATCTTTCGGAACAGGATCACCACCGCGTCGTTACGCCCCAGGTGAAACTGGCTTTGGTCGGCCATCGCTCCCTGGCCGACTTGCGCCACATAGTCTTCGATGCGCGTCAGTTCGTAGTTGTCCGCGCCGGTCATATGCTTGATCTTGGCCTTACCGCGCAGAACGCTTTCGCCCAACTCGACATGGCTCGGGCCGGTCGGCTCGCTTTCCGAACGGTGCTCAAGAAATTTACTTCTAGCCTTTTCACTTTCCAGATGCACGATATCGACGCCGAGCCCCAAGCAGCGGTCGTTCTCGATCGGCACGCGCCACAGGAATCGATCCACCGATCCGCCGCCGAGGCCATGGTCAGTTAATCCTTTGATCCGCAACGGATGCCGCAAGTGATTCATGTTCGGCATGAGAATGTAACGGGCTTCGGTTTTCCCCGCAGCCAACTTGCGCGTCAACTTGATGCCGACATCGTTTTCCTCCGCCAACAACTCTTCTGGCACGGCTACGTCGATACCGATTCTGCGCCGCGACTCACGATGCGTGAACGGCACGTGAACCGGGTCGCCCAGGTTGTCAAGCCGATTGAAATAGTTACACGGCCATTCCTCGCTCAGCAGCACGTCGACGATGCCGCCTTGGTCGAGATCCGAGTAGCGCGGCAACGGCGGCGCGGCGCCCTCGCCGAGAAACGCAAAGATAAGCCCCAGATATTCTTCGGTCGGATGGCTGCGGATCGTGATCTTCGACTTGAACGACGCGTCTTCGCCGGGCTGCTCGACGCATTGCCCGGACGATTCATATTTCCAGCCGTGATAGAAACAGCGAATACAATCGCCCTCCACCCATCCTGCCGAGAGCTGCGTCCCGCGGTGTGCACAGCGAAACGCGACCACGTGCGGGATTCCGGTTTCACCGCGGTAAAGAGTAAAATCCTCACTCATGATCCGCAGCGGTACAGCTTCTCCCGCCGGCAAGTCTTTGGCCCGGTAAACCGGTTGCCAAAACAACCGGAGGTAGCGTCCGGCGAGGCTGCCGGGTTCGGTGCGAAAAATGTCTATTCCATTCTCGGTGCCCATCGTTATCTCCCTTTTAATGATTCACTTCACTTCGTGTAACCGATGATTTTCGCCAAAAGCTGTTGGGTCAGAGCGGTGCCCGGGAGAGAAACTCCAAAATCATTGGCGCACTCCAGCGCCACGGACAGAGTTTTGTACAAACCTTCCCATTGATGGCGCAGCGCCTCCGGTGATTGCGACACGCGCTCGATGCGCTCAAACCAATGGTCTGCCATGTAACTTTGCCCGGCGCTATGGTGAATTACCTGCTGTACCGACGGCAAATCCAAACCGGCTTTCTGCGCGATCGAAACGCCCTCGAACATCGCCAGCATGTTGATGCAGACGAGAATTTGATTGATGATCTTCGCTGCCGTCCCGGCGCCGATCTCGCCCAGATGCAAGATCTCGGCCCCAGAGGTAGCGAAAACTTCGCGGCACTTCGCTACAGCATCCCTCGAACCCCCGACCATGTAACAGAGTCTCTTTTCGTAGGCGCCAGTTTCACCACCGCTGATCGGCGCATCGACGATGATGATGTTTTTTGCCGCAGCTTTATCGGCAATCGCTTTCAGCGTTTTCGGCAAGACGGTGCTGTGAATCGCAATCATCGTCTCTGACTTGGCTCCGCTAAAAACACCACCGTCGCGAAAGAAGACCGATTCGACTTGCGCATCGTCAAGCACGGCGATTTCGACGAGTTCGGCGTATTCAGCGACTTCTTTGGCCGTGTGAGCAACCTTTGCGCCCAATTGGGCGAGATCCCGGACCGGCTCCTCGCGAACATCGTACACTGTCAAATCAAAACCGGCTTTGGCGATATTTATCGCCATCGGCTTTCCCATCGTACCGAGACCGATAAATCCAACTTTGTGAATCATAACTTGCTTGACCTATTCTATATGTAAATTAAAGCGACTACAGAGTTCATGGCAATCGGTTTTGTGAGCACCTGCGTTTTTACGTCCGATACGCCACCAACGTTTGCCGTCCAGCGATAAAATTCGACGCGAATAGCATCGGGCATCGGGCAAATTAGCCGAAGAATGTCTTGTCTGCCTTCCAACGAGCTACAATAGAAACGTGTGGAAACCGGGAAAAGGCAGGCGTACCCTTTCGTAACCGGTGAAATGAAAGGCTGTCTGTTGAAGCAGGCCGGGAAAGGATGCGCTAGTGAAAGAGAAACACATTGGGGGGGATGAATCAAAGGGAATTTTCTACGAGGGGCCGGAGGGAATTGCGCGGGAGAGAAACTTATTGAGTAGCTAATCGGTAACAATCAGGCACGGCAACTGAGATTCTCCGCCAAAGTCGAGCAGGTCTTTTGCCGTTTCTAAATCGACGACAGCGTAGTTGTCCTCCGGGCCGTCCACGACTACACAACACGCCGGATCCTTGCTGTTGAGTCCGCGATTGACTTCGCGGCAGGCGGCAATGGCTTCCTCTTCAGTGTCGAAAAATTCACAATAATCCATCATGGGCTCAGTATACTTTTTCATGACATAGGTAAACCTTTGACACCAGTCTCTAAGCAAGAACCACGACCTGCCCCGGTCCCTCGTCCGGCTTTACACGATTTCAAAGGAGCGTAGCGATGCAACGTTTTGAACGGCTTGAACGGTTAGTGTCTTACTGGTCTCGTGGATGCAATCAACTGATCGTCGCACTTCAGCAATTTTATCTGGCCATTATTGCTCGGTGATCTGAGTGTGTAAAAAAACACTAGAAAAAAACGGGAATCGAAAGATTGTAGTCATTGTTATGTCAGACCCCAAATCGGCGGTCACCCAGATACTGGGCGTTTCGATGCGACCGTGGTCGGCCAGGTCGTGCCTGACGAAGTGGAATTGTCTTCGATCCAGAAAGATCAGGGCCATCTCTTCCAGCAGCGTGGCTTGATGGGCTTTGACGGTGCAGTGGTAGTGGGCCTGGGGTTTGACAACCCAGTACTTGGCCAGTTTGGGTTGGGTCTGCAGGGCGTCGGCGCTATGGAAACATTTCGGGCAAAAAGAGACGCCAGAGGAGAAAGCGGCGCTGCAAGTTATTGAAAAAAACTGGAGCCACCCGCCGGAGTCGAACCGGCGACCTACTGATTACGAATCAGTTGCTCTACCGACTGAGCTAGGGTGGCTCATGTGGGTTTGAGAAAGTTGATGATCGCCGCGATAAAAAATGATCCAATAAAAGCGGCAATCAGTTCGATAATTACGCGAAGCTCACGAAGACCGTTGAGATACTCATTCGAGCCAGCGTACGTTAGCATGAAGTGGCTAAGGAAGAAACCAAACAGTCCAATGATCGTAAAGCCAATGACGCCTGGCCGGCGCTCGGCGGCAACGAGTCTGGTGGACAGAAACCCGGCGAGGATCACAATAAAAAGCGTCGAAATTGGATGGTTGATGACGTAAATCAGTGACTCGAGGGCGTTTTCCTGCATCGAGTTACCTCGCTAACATGGCAACAATCGTTTTCGCTGCGACCGTCGGGTTCCGTGCGCTCATGATCGCTGAGATGAGCGCGACACCGTGAATGCCGGTAGTCATCGTTACCGCTAGATTCGTAGCATTAATACCGCCGATAGCATAAACAGGTAGTGCGACTTTTTCCACTATTTCTTTTAGAGCCGCAACTCCCTGGGGCGCACCGTAAGCAGCCTTTGATGGCGTGAAATGAACCGGACCAAACAAGATAAAATCGGCGCCGTTGCGCTCGGCTTCTTTGGCCTCATCCGGAGAATGGGTCGAATACCCAATCAATTTTTCCGCGCCAAGCAGAGCGCGCGCGGTCTCGATCGGCAAAGAAGTTTTGCCGAGCTGAACGCCGGCGGCGTCGACCACGAGCGCGACATCGATTCGGTCATTAACAAAAAGTTGGGCGTTGTAACGCTGACAGAGCAGGGAGATCTTATCGGCGATCTCGAAGATCTCTTTACCGTCGAGATCTTTTTCTCGCAATTGAATCGCCTTAACACCGCCGTCCAGCGCCCGTTCAAGGACGGCGCAAAGATCGCGCCCCCGAGTTAGCTTTCGATCGGTGATCAGATAGAGGTCGAAGTTCGGTTGTGGCACGGCAACGCGTTAGTTGAGGATTCCTTCTAAAGGACTGGATGCCGTGGCGTAGAGTTTTCTTGGTATTCTTCCCGCGAGATAAGCTTTCCGTCCCGCCTCGACGCCCTGGCGCATCGCTTCCGCCATTAAAATAGGATCTTTCGCGCTGGCAATAGCTGTGTTCATCAAGACACCGGCACAGCCCATCTCCATGGCGACCGCGGCGTCGGATGCAGTCCCGACGCCGGCGTCGACGATGACCGGAACCTTGGCATGTTCCAAGATGATGCGGAGATTATATGGATTCCTAATGCCCAAGCCCGAGCCGATGGGGGCCGCCAGCGGCATCACCGCGGCGCAGCCGATGTCTTCGAGCTTTCGCGCCGTGATCGGATCGTCGGTGATGTAGGGCAACACGACGAAACCTTCCTTGACCAGAATTTTCGCCGCGTCGAGGGTCGCCGGCACGTCGGGGAAAAGCGTGCGGTCGTCGCCGATCACTTCGAGCTTGACCAGTTTTCCGACGCCGGCTTCTCGGGCGAGGCGGCAGGTGCGCACGGCGTCGTCGGCGTTGTAGCAGCCCGCGGTGTTGGGCAAAATGGTATATAGTTTCGGATCGAGATAGTCGAGCAGGTTCTCTTTGTTGGGATCGGTGATGTTGACCCGGCGCACCGCGACGGTGACGATCTCAGCGCCGGACGCTTCGATGGCGCGCTTGGTTTCGGCGAAGTCCTTGTACTTTCCGGTGCCGACAATCAAGCGCGAACGAAATTTAGTTCCCGCTAACTCGAAAAAATCTTCCACGTTTCATCCTCCGCCGACGAAATGAACGATCTCCAGCACATCACCTTCGGCCAGCCCGGTGGCGCCGAATGAATCACCCGGGACAATCTCCCGGTTTCGTTCCACGACCACCCGGCCGGGCCGAATTTGTAGGGATTCAAGCAGTCCGATCAGGCTTAGCCCGTCGGCGATCTGTTTTTCTTCACCGTTAATTTTAATCTTCATGAGCATTAAAAAACCGCATTCACAGACCACCTAATCGGTAGCCAGGGAATACGGTTTCAAGTGCAACCCGCGAGGCGGTTCCGCAGGATTTCGACTTTCACGCTTCCCTACGCCGGCGCGACCCGGATCAGGTTCAAAGGGTTACCTGTTTTTCAGGCTCTCAGTCTGACGTGGGCAGACACCCCTAGCAATGGAGCATGCTTAACAAAGCGCTGGTGGCAAGTCAAATTGGCGGATCGAATCGATTAAACCGTTCAAGTCGAAGGTCATTTGGTATGGCGAAGAAGATGAATCCAAGCGCGGTTTAAAGTTCCAACGCCACGCTGGCGTAACCGACGACTTTGCGCATCGGCGTGACATCCCCCGAGTGACAGTGTTTGAGCAGCGTGGCGCGCTTAACACCGAGCGCCTTGGCGGCAAAGAGCGTGACGGCGGTCGGGATCACGCCGCACATGGTGATGTTTTTCGCTTCCGTAATCTGTAAAAGTCCTTGCGGATTCATGGCCAACACTTGGTCGAGCGCGAGCCGATCGAGCGCGTCAGTTTCTTTGGGCGAAAGATAGTGGCTCAAATCGCTGCTGGCGAGGATTACCGTCGTTGCGCTAGTTCCACAGTAAGCCGCGATCGCCTCTCCGAGTTCAGCACATTCATCTAACGAGATATGCGCGAGCGAAATTGGCGTGAAAGTGAACTGGCCGAGCATCCGCTGCAGAAATGGCAGCTGTACTTCGATGCTGTGCTCTTCAGCGTGGGCGGAGGGCTCGCGCTTAATGAATTTGACCTGCGATTCGAGATACTCATTCAGTTTTTCATCGACAGTGACTTCACCCAAAGGCGTGCGCCAGGTTTTCCATGGGCTCAGCGCTGCTCGATGGCCGCGTGCCCAGTGGTTAACGCCGATTAAAACCACCCGCTCAATCGTTTGATCGAGGCGCGCGTAAAGATGGGCGGCGCAAGGGCCAGAGTAAATCGGCCCGGCGTGGGGCACTATACCGGCGATTAAATCGGTCGAAGGCGTGAAAATGCCACGCGGTCCGAGCGGGCTCTTGCCAAAACAGTCGTCGAGAAGCGTATTAAGTTCGTCCGCAGTAGCCGGATAGAAGGATCCAGCTACCGCAGTCGGTCGGGCGGAGGTCATGGGATCACTCGTTTGTTGTTGACCACGCTGATTCCAGCGTGGACCATTAAATGGGGTTTCCAAAGGGGGCGAGCATCCCCTTTGGTTAAGGGCGGGGTCAATACCCCGCCCGCGAAGTGCCTTCGTTTAATTGAATTATGGTGCGACGATTTCCACTTGCAGCGTGCCGATGCCTTCGACTTCGCCTTCGACCTTGTCGCCGGGATTCAAAAATACCGGCGGAGTGCGCGCGAAGCCGACGCCGGAAGGTGTTCCGGTGCTGATGATATCGCCGGGCTCAAGCGTCATGCCGCCGGATAGCGATTCGATAATCGTCGGGATGTCGAAGATCATGTCTCTGGTGTTGCCGTCCTGCATGACTTGGCCGTTCACCCGGCAGATGAGCCGCACCTGTTGCGGGTCGGGCATGGCGCTCTTGTGCACGATCCACGGACCGAGCGGGCACAGGGTGTCGAGCGCTTTGCCTTTGAACCACTGGCCATGGATGCGCTGCAGCTCGCGGGCGGTCATGTCGAGACAGACCGTGTAGCCAAAGACATAATCATAGGCTTTGGCTTTCGGGATATCGCGGCCCTTTTTACCGATGATCACGGCGAGCTCGACTTCCCAGTCCAGTTTGTCGGTGACTTTATGCTTGATGACCTTGCCGTTTTGGCCGATCACCGAAGTCGCCGGCTTGGTGAAAAATACCGGGTAGTCGGGATACTTGATCTCCAACTGGCGCGCCCGGGCGCCTTCGTCGACATGCTCGCGGTAGTTGATGCCGAGCATGACGCAGTTCTTTCTCGGTGTCGGAATCGGTGAGATGATTCTCGCCTGATTAGGTTTTACCAAGGCTGCGGCGGCGACCAATTTTTTCTGCTCATCGGAGTTTTTCCCGGCGACATATTTTTCCGCTTTGCGGGCGACTTGGATCGCCTTTGCACCGGCTTCGATGAACGCCTGCATGCTGGCTAAGAACGGCGCGCTGCCGCCTTTAAGATAGCGCCGATTGACCTCGGCGAGATCGATGATCTGGTCCTGCGGCCCCATGAGGCCAAGGCGCTGTTGGTTCTTGCGGGTAAAAGTGACGAGTCTCATTATGCCTCCAAATCCAATAATTCAGCCTTTATATTCCGATACCTAAAAGCCGCTGCGCATTCGCATGGGAAATTGCTGCCAATTCATTAGCGCCGATCTTGGTCCGGTGCAATGACTGCACCGGCTCGGGATCGCCCATGTCATAGGGATAGTCGCTGCCCAAGAGCACTTTATCGGCGCCGAAGTTCGCGACCAAATATTCGAGCGCCATGGCGCTGTGCGTGATCGTGTCGAAGTGGAGCAGCTTGATGTACTCGCTCGGCGGCTTGGATATCCTTGACGTTGTCGAATCTTGAATTCGATAGCCGCGGTCGAGTCTGCCCCAAGTATAAGGCAAAAAACCGCCAGCATGGGCAACTAAGAATTTTAACCGGGGGTAGCGTTCGAGCACGCCGCCGAAGATCAGTTTGGCAAAGGCTAAGGAACTGTCGGTTGGGTTGCCGATCAAATTGGCGAGATTGAAGTCTCTCATGCGATCGGCGCCGACCACCTGATTGGGATGCACGAAGATCAAGGCATCGAGCGCTTGCGCCGCTTCCCAGAACGGCAGGAAGCCGGGATCGTCGAAATAGCGGCCGTTGATATTGCTGGCGACTTCGACGCCGCGTAGACCAAGTTTGGTCATCGCCCGTTCCATTTCCAGCACGGCTTTGGCCGGCTCTTGCAGCGGCACCGAGCCGAGCGCCACGAATCGCTTTGGATGTTTAGCGACCGCTTCAGCCAGGCGGTCGTTGAGCCAGCGCGCGTACTCCAATGATTGCTCTGCCGGCATCCAATAGAAAAAATAGCTACTGGCGGGTGACAGCAGCTGCATGTCGACGCCTTGGGAATCCATGATCGACAAGCGCAGCTCGAGATCGGAAAATTCCGCCTTGGGCTGACTCAAGTATGGTTTGCCGTCGCGCGTGACGATGTCGCGACCGCGCTCGTTCTTGGCAAGCTTGAGGCCCTGGCGTTGGCCGATCTCGCTGGCGACTCGCAAGCTGTCGGCCGGGACGAAGTGGGCGTGGACGTCAACGTTCATTTTGACATATCGGAATGAGGCTTCTGGGAGAGCTATCGGAGGGCTGGCGCAATGTCAAGCTCAACAGCACGCAAATGGCGACAGAACGCCTGGGCAAACCACTTCGATTGAACATGCATAACCATTGCCTGGCGCAATGGGCGATGGTAGCTTGAGCCCATGAACGGTAGGCGACCGAGAAAAGAAAACCGCGTGACCATGCGCGAAGGCGACCGGATTCTCATCAACAAGGGCATCTCGAAAAAAGTCATGATCATCGCCCGCACTGAAGTTCCCCATTCGATGGAAAGGATTTTCGTCACCAAGTCTGGCGGCAAGTACACGATCGGTTTAAAAGTGTGGAGGTCGGACTACGTCTGGAATGACAAAAACCAGATGTGGATGGCCAAACATTAGTGAGCGAAGCTCGCAGCGGCTTGCCATCGCGCCGCAGCGCTATTCCCATCCATAATACGCCGTGAAACGCGATTTCCCGACTGTTCTCGCCGAGCTCAAAAACGGCAAGGCGCCGCGCCTACTGCTGCTTTTCGGCGACGATCTCCAGGTTCAAGAAAGCTCCAAGAGGGTGCTCGATCTGGTCGTACCGGCGGATCAAAGAGGATTTAACTTCGAGCGTTTCGACGGCCGGAGCGCGCCCTGGGACCAAATCGAGGCGTCGCTCATGACGCCGCCGTTCTTACCTGGGAAAAAACTTCTGTGGGTCGACAACGCGCCGTATTTCTTTTCGCGCGAGCAGAAAGGCGAGCTCGGCGAAAAGCTGCTCGAACTTTGGCGCGACGGCAAGCGCGACGACGCGGTGAAACTTTTGATCGACCTGCTCGTGCTCGAGGGCTGGACGCAAGAGCAATGGGACCGCCTTGAGCCGTCATCGGCAAAAGCGCTGTCGGCACTGCTCGACGCCGACGGCGGCGAAGCGCAAGAAGAAGTGGCGGCGCTACTTAGCTACTGCAAGAGCCGCGACGTTGATCTTTCTAAACGCAAAGGCTCCCAAGCGCATCGGCTGGCTACGTTGCTCGACGAAGGCTTACCCGAATGGGGATTCTTGTTGCTGACCGCGGTGCAGGTCGACCGGCGCACCCGGCTGTACAAGCGCTTCGAAGAGATCGGCGCGGTGCTTTATCTCGGTTTGGAACGGGACCGCAGCGGCAAGATCAGCCGGGAAAGCTTGCTCGAATTCGTTAACCAACGGCTCGGCCAGAGTGGCAAGAGCGTCGAGCCCCAAGCGCGCGAGATGATTCTCGCCCGCGCCGGCGATGAACTGCGCGGTTTGCAGCAAGAATTGGACAAGCTCGTGCTGTTCGTCGGCGAGCGGTCGGCGATTCGCGCCGGCGATGTCGAGATGATCTTCGCCGACCAGGGTGAAGGTTGGATCTTCGATCTCACCCGGGCGATCGGCGAGCGCGACGCGGCCGGCGCACTGGCGCAGTTGGCGCGGCTGCTGGCGCAGGGAGAACATCCGCTGCGCCTGTTAGGCACCGTCGCATCCGAGGTGCGCCACTTGTTATCGGCGCGCCAACTGCTGGAAACGGACTTCGCACGGGTCTGGAAACATGGCATGAGCTATCAACAGTTTCAGCAAACCGTCTTGCCCCAAGGCGCGCCGCTGCTCACCCGTAACCCCTACGCCGATTATATGTGCTTTCAACGGGCCGAGCGCTTTTCGCTCACTGATTTGCGCGCTTACATGGAGGGTATCTTCGACGCCGATTTCCGCTTGAAATCGAGCGGCGGCCAAGCGCGCTTGGTGTTGGAGAAATTGCTCCTCGGCATGTGCCTCGGCGGACAAAAAGCCAAACAACCGAGCCCAGCGCGAGTTGGCCTATCATGACGCGCGCGGCGGCGGTTTGCTTTCTATTTGCTATTCTCATCTCAGTGAATGGCAACGCCGAAATGGTCGTCCAGGCGTGTTTTAGTCCCCAGGGAAAATGTTCGGCGCATATCCGGCGCGAAATCGACCAGGCCAAGAAAGAACTATTGGTCGCCGTCTACGCTTTTACCAATGACGAGCTGGCGCAGGCATTGGTGCAGGCGAAAAAACGCGGCGTAACGGTGCAGGTGGTGATCGATCGCGAATTTGACGCCGGCAACGCTCGGTCGCAGGGCAAATTTTTCGAGGCGCAGAAAATCCCGCTGCGCCGACTGTCCGGGCATCGCTCAACGACGCAGGACAAAGAGGCCGGGCTGATGCACCAAAAATTCGCCGTCATCGACCGCCGCATTGTATTCACCGGCTCCTACAATTGGACCCACTCGGCGGACAGTTCAAACGATGAGAATTTGCTGCTCTTTCGTGACGCCGGGCCGCTGGCTGAGGAGTACCGCAAAGCCTTTCTCAATCTCTGGGAGCGCAAATCATGATCGGCCGCAGCGCGACCCTTATCGTTGCCGTTTTAGCCGCGTACATTGCCGGCTTGTTCACCCATGTGCTTTATCAACGCTGGAACCCGCCACCGGCGGATATCGCCCTGTCGCTTGCCGTCGGACAAAGGCCGCCGTTATCCGACCTCCCAGGTAACCAAGGCCACCCGGTGCGGTTTGCCCTTTTGCCAGAGCCAGCGGCGGCGGAAAAAGCGCTCGATCTGCCCGTCATTGTCGCGCGCGACGTCGAAAAAATCCGTGCCCTTGCCGGCCGCCAAGCGCGCATTCGTGGCCGGGTGTTTCGCGTCGGCCACTCGGCGAAAAGCAACACATACTTTCTCAATTTCGGGCCATCGCGCGAGGCGCTCACCGCGGTGATCTTCGCGAGCAGTGTCGAGCTGTTTGAAAAGACCCGGCAGGCACCGAAAAATTTTGAAAACAAAGAAGTCGAAATGACCGGCCAAATAAAAGATCATCCCCAATACGGTTTGGAAATGGTTCTCGACAGCCCCGAACAAATAAAAATCTTGCCTTGAGTAATTGGCAAACGATTAGTTTTAAGTAGAATGACACCTATGAGCGAGTCAGTGAAAAAATGTATGATCTGCGCCAAACCTATGGAACTGCTCAAGGGTGGCATCTGCGAGCCTTGTCAGGAGCGCATTCGGCGCGAAGCGATGGGTGAGCAATCGGGGATCGCCGAGCGGGCCGAGCGAGAAATATCCCGTCACGGAATTGCGCCGACCAAGAAATAGCTCGGTGCCGATCGAGATCCCGTTAAATCGTAAATTTTCATTCCACGGCAGCACATGGTTCGCCAAGAGCCAGCAAATTTCTATGCTTAAAATGTGAAATATGTTATAAAGTAGTTCTATTTTGGCGCCAACAGAGCCAAAATTGGTTTCAAACAACAAGCAACCGGGAGGTTCGAAGCTCTGCGCGCCTGGAAATCGATTGTCGCTGGTATAATTCTAGCCGTCCTCTACCTAGCTTTTGCGGTTAAACCGGCCCTAGCATTTGATCCTGACGAGAACCTAACCGCGCGCGCGGCGCTCCTGATGGACGCCAGCACCGGTAGGATTCTCTATCAGAAAGAGGCGGACATGCGCCTGCCACCGGCGAGCACCACCAAGGTGATGACGGCGATTCTGACCTTGGAAAGCGGCCATAAACTCAGTGAATCTTTGACTGTCTCCAAAGACGCCACTCGCATGCCGGCGTCGAAGCTCTATCTTCGGCCGGGACAGACGATGACCGTCGAAGAGTTGCTGTACGGCATCCTGCTGGCCTCGGCCAACGACGCCAGCGTCGTGTTGGCCGAAGGTCTCAGTGGTTCGGTCGAAAACTTTACCGAGCTAATGACTAAAAAAGCCCATGAGATCGGCGCCACCAACTCCAATTTCACCAATCCCCATGGGCTGACCGCGCCGGATCACTATTCCACGGTGCGCGATCTGGCGGTTCTGTTTCGCTACGCGATGCGCAATGCGCTGTTTCGCGAGATCGTCCAAACCAAGTTTAGCTCGGTGAGCAGCACCGCGATGGTTCGAAAGAAAGTAGTGCCGCGGCGCATCTCGGTGCGCAACCATAACCGTTTACTGTGGGATTTCGACGGCGCGTTGGGCGGTAAGACCGGTTATACCGTGGCGGCGCAGAAATGTTTCGTCGGCGCGGTGCAGCGCAATGGGACCACGCTCATCGTCGCGATCCTGGGCGCCCGCGATCAGTGGGGCGACACCAAGCGGCTGTTGGGTTATGGCTTCGATAATTACGAAGCGCTGAAAGCGGCACCGCCGGCGGCGGGAAAAACCGCCTGGGTCGAAGCGCCGATTGGCGTACGCGGCGAGCGGCTCTCAGGAGTGATGGTTCTGCCACCGGAGTTTCGCGCCAAGCCGGCTGACGGGTATATTCTCCAAGTCGCCTCTTTCCGCGAACGCGACCGGGCCGAACTGCTGGCCCAGCAAATCCGTGAAAAAGGTTTTGAAACGTCCATCGAGCCGGTCGCTCTGGGCCGGGGTGAATCGTCGTTTCGCGTCCGTGTCGGACCCTATGCCGATCTCAACGCGGCCCAGGAAGTCGCCCAGGAAATCCTCGCTAAAAGCGGCCACCGGGCGTTGATTCTCCCCTGGCAGACGGCGCGCCAAGCGAGCTGACGCGGCGCGCGCAGACTAAACCTCGATCACCATGCCATCGGCGGCGACCTGCACGGCCAATTCGTGCCGGTGTGCGAGCATCTCCTCGCCGAGGTGAGTGAGGATCAGCCGGCGGCATTGCAGGCGCGCTAGATTGGCCTCTAACGCTTGGTAATAGACATGCATGCCGGGTTGTTCGCGGTAAAACGAACACTCGCAGAGAAACAAATCGACGCCGCGCGCCTGGTCGATAAAACTTTCCGTCCACAGCGAGTCGCCGGAAAAGAGAATTTGCTTTCCTTCGTAGCTGACTTTTAGCGCCAGAGAAATCGCTTCGCTCTGGTGCGGCACGCGGAACGGAAAAAAATCGGCGCCGGCGACGCGCGCCGGCTGATTCGGGTGCAACACTTGAAAGACTGTCGGCGGCAGCGCTTTGTCACCGCCCGCCGCGCCATACATTAGATTAAAAAGTTGGCGTACTTTTGCTTCCGTGCCGGGCGGTCCGGCGATCAATAGCGGATCGTTTTTGGGCTGACGGTAAAGATAATCGATTAGAAAGAACGGCAGGCCGCCGAAGTGATCGCCATGGAGATGGCTGAGTATAATCGCGTCTAGTCGCCGCGGGTCGAAGCCGGCCCGCTTCATCGCTAACAGCGCCGTCGCCCCGCAATCGAGCAAGAACAGCCGGTCGTTGGCTTCGACCAGATAGCTGCTCTGAAGGCGCCCGCCGCTGCCGAAGGCGTCACCGCAGCCAAGAATATGCAGTTTCATTGTCTTGCCCCGATTATTATTTGAGCCGGCGGCGAGCGTCAACATTTTCACAGGGCAATGGATGCCTTCGCGCGCTCGATCGATCGATTGATGTGAGCCTGGCTCTAATTTGCTTTTTTCACCCTGTACGACTAAAGTTGACAACGTGGCAGTTTTCAAGCGTCCTTTCTTTACGTCATTTACCACTAGCCTTTGGGTTCGCTTTCTCCGTTTCAGCTTGCAGTCGCACAAGAAACTCGAAGATGATTTAGCGAAGGCCGGATTAACGCCGCCGCAGTTTTACGTGCTCGCGACCATCGGTTACGCCGGCGGTCTGCCGTTCGGCGAGATCGGCGCCAAAATGATGGTGACGGTAAGTAATTTGACCGGCATCGTCGATCGGCTCGAGGAAAAAAAGCTGGCGGTGCGCCAGCGCGACGCCCACGACCGGCGGGTGGTTCACGTGGTGCTGACGGACAAGGGCACGAAGCTTTACAAAACCACGATTCCGCTCTTCGAAAAGAGCGTCGAGAAGATCTTCCTCGGCCTCGGTAAACCTGACCAGAAGGAGCTAGCGGCGATCTTCCGTAAGCTCAATCAAGATTCCACCGTTAACTAGCCCGGTCGCGCCGCGGCGCGGGCATGGCAGATTCCAAATTACAGATTTCAGATTACCAACTGCGGCAGCGGCCGCAGTTTTTCCCGCTGTTTCGCAATGCGTCTCGGGCAGCGCTGATTGACAGCGGATATTGGCGGGTTATAAATGGTTAACGTTTCAACCTTTCTCGACGGGTAAAAGTTTTACGTGAACGACGATAGCAAAAAACCCATCGGGCTCGAAAGAGTCAAACCGTGGCTTTACGCCAAGGGGCTCGACCAGCGGAGCAGCGGATGCGTGCTGTGCGGTTCGTGCTACGGCCATGGGCCGGCCAATCCGATGGAAGACCTGCCTGGGCCGAAAGAAAAGTGTCCGCCCTACGAATTCTACAAATTCCAACGCCACACGCCGAAGTCGCGTTGGCTGATGGCGCAGCGGGTTTTTCACGGCCTCGATCCGATCACGCCGGAACTAAAAGAAGTCATCTACGCCTGCACCAACTGTCTCATGTGCCAGGAACTTTGCGGCGTGCGCGGCGACGGCTACGGTCCCTGGGATATCACGGTGGCCATGCGCGAGGAAATCACCGAGAAAGACGGTCCGCTTCCAGCGCATCGACCGATCTACGACGGACTCAAGCAGCATGACAATCCTTGGTCGCAGCCAAAGGATGAGCGCGGCGCGTGGGCCAGCGGGTTGGCATTAAAGAAACTAGGTGAGTCGAAATCTTCGACACTGCTGTTCGCCGGCTGCTCGGCGGACCGCGACAGCGGCCGCAGCGGCGCGGTCGCCCTGGCACAGTTGATGAAACGAGCCGGCGACGATTTCGTGATTTTAGGCGACGCGGAAAAATGCTGTGGACTCTATGCTTTCGATCTCGGCTTTCGCCGCGAATTCGAGCGGCTGAAAGAGGACAATCTGGCGACGCTCGAGAATGCCGGAATTACCCGTGTCGTCGTTGCTTGCGGCAGCTGCCAGAGAATCTGGCGCGAATATAAGAAAGAAGCCGGCGCTGATTTTCAAGTTATTCATGGCGTCGAATATGTCGAGCAGATGGTGCGGTCGGGGCAATTAAGATTTCCCAAGCCGATCGGCAAAAAAGTCACGTACCATGACTCCTGTCATCTCGGCCGTGGCTGCGGCGTTTACACGGCGCCGCGAACTATTTTGGGCGCGATACCCGGTGTCGAGCTGGTCGAGATGGCACGCAATCAGCGCTGGGCTTGGTGTTGCGGCGGCGGCGGTGGGGTGCCGGAAGCCGACCCGGAGTTGGCCGAGTGGAATGCAGCGGATCGCATGCGCGAAGCCGAGGAGACCGGCGCGGAACTGATGCTTACTTCGAGCGCGCTCTGCCAGCGGTCGTTCGCCGATTTGAAAGTAGCCGCACTGCCAGTGCAAGATTTGCTCGAATTCGCGCTTCAGGCTATTTAGTCATGGTCAAAGAACCGCATTTTACACCGCAGCGAATGCTCAACATGCTTGGGCTCAAGCCGGATTCGCTCGGCCCCTACGCGCTCGTACCGGGTCCGAAGGAACGCAGCGAATTGCTGCTCAAACTTTTGGATAGTCCGCAAAAGAGTTTCACCTTTCTCGACTACGAGATGCATACCGGCGCGCTTGATGGAAAGCGGGTTAGCATCGGCAACGGCGGACGTTACGCGCCGGACACGGCGATCACGACGGAGATTCTCTGCGGTGCCGGGGCCGAGACATTGATTCGGGTCGGCAGCTGCGGCTCGCTGCAGGACGACATCAAAATCGGCGATCTGGTCATCGTCACCGGGGCGCTTCGCGGCGACGGCACATCGCGTTACTACGTGGCGGAAAATTTCTCGACCGTCGCCCATGGCGATATCGTCAACGCGCTTAAGCACGCGGCCGACGAACTCAACGTGCGCTACCATTTGGGCTGGATTTTTACCACCGACGCGTTGTTTCAAGAAACCCCCGAGCTGATTCAACAACTCAACCAACAACATGTTTCCAGCATCGACATGGTGACTTCGACCTTTCTGACCATTGCTCAAGTGCGCGGCAAAAAAGCCGGCGCGGTGTTGGCGGTTTCGGATGAATGCTTGCACGGCAAGTTTGGCTTTCGCGATCCGGCGTTCTTCGAAGCCGAGCAAAAAACCATCGAAGTGGCGCGCCAAGCGCTAAAATATCTCTGACGGTTGCAAGTCGGTCTGTGCAAAAAAGATGAGCGCTGTAGAAAGCCCGCTGTTCGAACCGGTGCACTGGCAAGGCGCGGGCTTCGAAATTCTTGACGAGATCCAAGTTCCCGAGAAGATCGAGTACATCCAGGTGACCGAAGTCGCTCAGGCGATCGAGGCCGTGCGCGAGATGAAGACCCGCGCCTACGGCCAGGTGCTCACCTTTCTCTACAGCGCCGCGCTCGTGGCGCAGCAATACCAGGGAAATGAGCCGGCGCGGCTGCGCGAACGGCTAGCGTTGCTGACGCAGCAGTTTTGCGACGTGCGGCCAACCTTCGATTTTCGCGGGCTCGGCAGTCACGTCGAGGAGTTTTTTGAGAAGTTACCGGCTAACGGCTCGGTTGGCGAGTCCATCGCGCGCCAGGCGCGCGAGTTCGGTGCGCAAATCACGCAGGCGCGGAGGGGCCGCGCCAAACGCACCGCTGCCGTGCTGCCCAATCCGGCGCGCGTGCTGACTCATTGCAATGTCAGCGGCGAGCTGGTCGCGGTAGCGTATTATTGTAAAGAGTTGGGCAAGGAATTCTCGGTCATCGCCACGGAGACTCGCCCCTATCTGCAGGGGGCGCGCTTGACCGCGTGGGAGCTGGCGCAAGCGGGGGTTGACGTCGCGCTGATCCCCGACTGCGCGGTGGCGCAAGTGATGGCGAAAGGCGAGGTCAATGCCGTCATCGTCGGTGCTGACCGCTCGGCGCAAAACGGCGATGTCATCAATAAGGTCGGCACCTATCCGATCGCGCGGCTGGCCAAGGAATACGGCTTGCCCTTTCACGCGCTGGTGCAGGATCCGCGCGGGCTCGAACGTGGCGGCGATGTGCCGATCGAAGAGCGACCGGCGCCAGAGCTGCTGACTTTTCGGGGCAAACCGCTGATCGCCGGAAGCTATTCAACACTCATGTCGCGTTACCCGTCTTTCGATGTGACGCCGGCAGCGTTGATTACTCATCTCATCGGCTTCGACAATCTCTACACGCCGGAAACTTTTCGGCAGAAGTATCAGGCGCAGGGAGGCGGCTTAAACGGCAAGCCCGTGGCACGCGGAAAATATCTTTTGCTCTACGGTGTGCCGCCGAAAAGCCAATACGTTTTTTTGTTAAAGACCTTAAAGGCGGTGCAGGCGGAGAGCCTGCTTGTCCCTGAGATGCGGCCGGAGCTTTGGGGCGCCCAGGTGGTCGCTCGCGACCTGCTGGCGTTGAACGCACCGGTGACGCTGATCTCCGACAACATGATGGGGACAATGTTCGCGCACGGCGAGATAAGTAAGCTATGTTTCTTCTATAACCGGGTGGCTGAGATTGGGCCGACCGGCATAGTCGGTTCGCTGCTGGCGGTGCAGCTGGCACGTTTACATGGCGTGCCGATTGAACCGTTGAGCGGTGTCGAGTGGGTTTCCGCCGCCTCTGACAATGATGTCTCGACCTTCATGGGCAAGAATATTTGTCCAGCCGGGGTTTCGATCCACTTGGTTGAACCGGAAGTGGTGCCGTGGCGGTTGTTGAAAGATTAGCAAGAGCGATCCGTGGCCAAGCTTGAAAACGACATGATGCGCTGGGGCAAGCTACTCTTCGAGCGGCGGCTGATCAGCGGCTGGGGCGGCAACTTAAGTTGTCGTGCCGGTAAAAACACTTTCCTGATCACCGGCCAACACGCGCCACTGGCTTTTCTTACGCTGAAAGATTTGGTACGGCTGAATTCTGACGGCAAGCCGGTGCGCAAGGAACAGCGCGCCTCAAGCGAGACGCCGATGCACATGGCGGTGTATTCAGGGACCGAGGCGCGAGCGATCGTGCACGTGCACCCGCCCATGGTGCTGGCTTTTTCTCTGACTCATGAAAGCTTCGTGCCGGTAAGTTTTGAAGAGAAATACACCATCGGCGAGGTGCCGATTATCGCGCAGGATACGCCGACTGTCACCAAGCCAGAAAAAGTCGTCGAAGCGCTGCGATATCATCCGGTGGCGATTATCAAAGGGCACGGCACGGTGGCCATCGGCAAAACTTTTCAAGAAGCGTTTTTGTTGACGGACTTGCTCGAGGAGGCGGTGCATTGCCAATTTTTCAAGGACGGAGTTGCCGCTAACCGAGAATCGGCGACTGACCCGGCGAAACAAGAGAGCGTGGCGCCCGACGGCAAGCGGTATCCACTATTTTCCAAAGAGCATATGACCGCGCTGGTCGAGAGCGCAAACGGCGATCAGGATTTTCGCAAGTTCGGCGGCGAGACCAGCTTGACGACTTCGTTGACACTGCATATGGAAGAAAATAACACGGCGTGGACGGTGAAATTTCTTTCCGGCGAAATTGCCGAATTGAATCAGCGAAGCGACGGCGATTTTCTGATCAGCGGCAACGCCGAGTGGTGGAACGCGGTGTTCAGTAACAAGATCGACGCGTTTTTGGCGACCCAGCAGGGCAAGTTAAAACTCAAGCGTGGCGAGCTGGCAGAGCTGTCGCGCTGGTACAAACCATTTCAAAGGGCATTCGCGCTATGGCAAACCATACCGATTCAGTAGGCTTTTTCGCGGCGGAAGTGTTGGACGTAACCGCGGCGCGCCAAGCGCAAAAGACCGCGCTCATCACGAAAGAGGAAGAGCTCAGCTTCGGCGCGCTCAACCAACGGGTGCATGCGCTCGCCGGCCACTTACAGCAAGAAGGCATTCGCCAGGGCGACCGAGTCGGCGTGCTGTTGCCGAACTCCACCGCCATTCCACTGAGCTACTTCGCGACGCAGAAGATCGGCGCCGTGACCGTTATCCTCGACGCGCGCTTAAAAGGCAAAGAGCTCGAGGGCGTATTGAAAGACGCCGATCTTAAATTGCTCGTCGTGCATAGCCAGCTATTCGCCGAGGTCGAAGAGGTATTCACGGCGATGGCCCCGGTGCCGATGTGGATCGTCGGCGCGGATGGCGCGCGCGCTTTTGAAAAACGCTTCGCGGCGCCCGCCGGCGCGTTGACGCTGGCGAAATTGAATGCTGGCGACGATGCGTTGATTCTCTACACTTCAGGAACCACCGGCGAGCCCAAGGGCGTCGTGTTGAGCTATGTCAATTTAGCGCAATATCCGATGGTGATGGGAGAAATGCGGGTCACCGACTCCTCGACCATGCGCGGTTGTATCCTGCCGATGTCACATATCGTCGGCCCGGTGGTGTGTAACGAATTGGCCGACAGGGGCTACACCTTGGTGATCTTCGATCAGATCAATCCGGTGACGCTCCTCGAAGGCATCCAAAAATATCGCGTCAATGTTTTCGAGAGCGTGCCGATCGTCTTTCAACTTCTCCTCGGCGTGAAAAATCTCGCCAGCTACGATACCAGCAGCATGAAGATCGCGGCGATGATGGGCACGAGTATTCCCATGCCTTTGCTGCGCGCGTTCCAAGCGGCCGAGCCCCATATCAAAGTCATTCAAGGCTATGGGCTGACCGAGACCTCGCCGATGATTACGCTGGTTGAGCCGGACCGGGCCGAAGCCAAGATGGGCAGCATCGGCCGCGCCGTGCCGCGGGTCGAAGTGAAGATCGTCGACGAAAACGATAAGGAAGTTCCGCTCGGCGAAGCCGGCGAGATCATCACCCGCGGTCCCCATGTCATGAAAGGTTACTTTCGTCGGCCCGACGCCACCGCCGAGCGGATTCGTAACGGTTGGCTCTACACAGGCGATGTTGGCAAGGTCGAAGCGGACGGCTACTACTATCATCTTGGCCGGCGTGACGACATGATCATCACCGGCGGTTTGAATGTTTATCCCGCCGAGGTGGAGAATTTGCTTTACACTTATCCCGGCGTGCAGGAGACCATCGTATTCGCCGTGCCCGATCCAAAGCGCGGCCATTTGATCGGCGCCGCCGTGGTGCCGCGCCCCGGCAGCAGCATTGTCGAGAAAGAATTGTTGACGTTCCTGCGCGGCAATCTGGCCAATTTCAAAGTTCCCGACCGGATCGTCATCCGCGAGTCGTTACCGCACACCTCGTCGGGCAAAACGGTTCGCGATGCGGCGACGTTGCTGGCGAGTTAATTTTCATCACAACGGACCCAGCGCGGCGAAGCCGCAAGCGAAAATCGGCATGTCCCGCGTCCTTTGGGTCAAGCTCTGTACGCGAGGTTCGAACATCTCTGTGACATTGGTTAATTCATGACATCCTGGCCTCAACCGCCTGTCGCGCTGCCGGCGCTTGAAACAAGCGTCCATGTTTGGGCCGTGCGGCTTGACGACGCGAGTGCCGATCTTGAGCGCGGCCGTAATTTGCTTTCCCCCGATGAGCGAGACCGAGCGGCGCGCTTCATATTTGAGCGAGATCGCCGGCGCTATTTGGCCGCGCATGCCGGGCTGCACGAAATTCTTAGCCGCTATCTGGCCATCGAACCGGCGCAATTGAGCTTTGATCTTGGCACTAACGGCAAGCCCAATGTTGCCCAAGCGTTGGCGCCGGGCGGCATCGAGTTCAACCTTTCCCACTCCAACGAAGTGGCCTTGGTCGCGGTCACCCTCGGACACGAGGTCGGCGTCGACATCGAACATGTCAGGGAGAAATTTGAGTTTCAGGACGTTGCCGATCGGTTTTTTACGGCCAAAGAAGTTGCCGCAATGCGTGGCTTGCCGTCGACACTGCAACGCCAGGCGTTCTTCAGATGCTGGACCAGTAAAGAAGCCTTTCTCAAAGCCAAAGGCACGGGTCTGTCCGGTGCGCTGGATGAAGTGAAAATTTCATTAGGCAGCGACGAGCAGGTTCGCGTCGCCGCCAATGTGCCGAATTGGTGGTTGTTCGAATTGGACCCAATCGAAGGCTACGAGGCTGCACTTGTTTTAGCTAGTGAGCGAGCGCCGATTCGCTGCTACCAATGGCGGCCCAGGTTACCGGTTTGATCCTCCTCAAGGGACTGCGGACTGCTTATCGCTCGCGAAAAGCTCGCACAGAATAAATCCTGACGAATCATAGTGGCATCATTTCATCCGAAAACTCGGCGGGACGACTTCGTCGATTGGTTTTCCGGTCCAGTGCCATTTGGCGACGCTATCCCAGACCTGCTCGCCTTTGGCTTGGACTTTTTCCAATAGCTCGGCTTCATTTAGGCGTAAATATTTGCCGTTGTCGACAAGCGTTTCGCCGTCGACGATGACCGTGCGCACGTCGCGGCTGACGGCGGTTTCCATCAGTGATCTGATCGGATCGCGCACGGCGCCGAAGGCGATGTCGAGGAGATTGACGATGGTGATGTCGGCTTTGGCGCCCTTTTGTAATCTGCCCAAGTCGTCGCGGCCGAGCATCCTCGCGCCGCCGAGAGTGATCGAGTTGAAAACATCGCGCGGATGGCCGGCAAGAAAGCTTTTGTCGGCGACTCTCGACGCGATCGCGGCGTAGCGCATGTCGGAGAGAATGTCTTTGGGAAAAGTGTCGGTGCCGATGCCCATGTTGATGCCGGCCTGGCGATACTTATCGAACGACTCCATTAAAATGCCGAGCTTTAGGTATTTTAACGGGCTATACGCGACCGACGCGCCGGAGTCGGCGATGATTTTCAAATCGTCGCCGTAAGGATAGGCGAGCCAGCTATGGCCGCTGACGAAGATGCAATGTGACAGCGACACTTCGGGATCGAGGAAGCTAAGCTTTTTTAACAGTTCAATCGGTGTGCAGCGCTCGCGCTGCATCACGGTGTGGAATTCAACCAGATTGATCGTCGCGTGAATCTGCACGCGCACTCCGGTGTCCCGCGCCGCTTTCCTGGTCTCTTTGAGCAGCGCCGGCGTGCAGGAGTCGACGTGGCCGGGATAGAGCAGCGCCGTCATGCGGCCACTGCACGCGCCGTTGAATTTCTTGGCGAAGTCGACGGCGGTTGCTAATCCCTTGCTGCCGCGCTCGTCGTTCCAGTCGTATTCCAGCCTGCCTTCTTTGTCGTGAAAGAACGAAACGTTTTTGTAGCTCGGGCCGGCGGCGCAGCGAATGCCGACCTGATCGATCATGTCGACGTAACGCTCCGGCTCGCCGCCGGCGCCGCCGATGTCGAAGGTCGTCGTCACGCCGCTCTTGAGCACGTGAATCAACGAGTAGCGCTGGCCGATGTCAACGTCTTTGAGATGCGCCGAATGCGCGCCCGCGCGGGTCGGACCGCCGTGGGCGAGGTAGTTCGACGCGAAGAAATCGGTCTTGGTCGAGTCGTTGAGAATGTAGTCGCTAGCGTTGATGCCGGAGTGAAAGTGGGTGTCGATGAAACCGGGCGATACCAAGCAGCCTTTGGCGTCGACCTTTTTATCAACCGGGTGGGGGTATTCTTTGCCGACGAACTCGACGCGATTGCCGTCGTAGACGACTACCCCATCTTTGATCACTTCATGTTCTCGGCCGTCGAAACCAACGACCCAGCCGCCTTGGATAAGAGTTTTCATTGGCCGCGCCTTTCAGATTTTCAAATACGAATCAGTGGCAGGACTAACAAAAGAGCATAACTAAGACAAGCACCGTAGCCGGAGAACGATTATCGAGACGGCGGCGCAATTCACTTCCCGCACAACTCTCGGTGAATGCCGCTTCTTTCTAAGTGAGCGGCGAAACCCTTGTCGTAAAGCGTTTCCGCTTTTCGCCGCACCGGGAGTCAGAGAACGAGCCGCTGTTTGGATATGCAAGAATAGATTTGGGAGCGGCAGCGCCAGAGGCCAAGATGCGCTTTGCTCCTTTCGCCTCACTTACCCTTCACTGATTCATCGTCCCCACAACTCGCGCTGAAAACCGCTTTTCTCTAAATTGTTGACGAAGCTGTTGTCGTAGAGATCTTCCGCGCGGCGCTTGACCGGCACGCCCTGGGAACGCAACAGCTCGATCGAGTCATGAACCGTTTGGCCCGGCACGATCATGCGCCGGTCGACGATGTCTTTGGTATAGACGTTGTACGAGACTTGCAGCGCTTCTTCGTCCTTGGTGCGCATGACTTTGGCGATCGCCGCCTTAGTCTTGACGGGATTCTTGTCGACGTAGTGGATCGCCTCGGCGAATGCCGCGACCATGCGCTGAACCATCTCTGAACGCTCGCGCACCGCCCGCGAGCTGGCGTGCAGCGAACTGTAAATGAAAGGAATATCCAGGTCGATCAAACGATAGGTCACGTTGTATCCGTCATTCTTGGCGCGCACATCGATCGGCGGCGTGATGACGACTCCTTGAACGACGTTCATCGCCATCGCCTGGTAGCGCTCGTTTTGGCTGCCGCCGATGGGCCGCAGGGTTACGTCGGGTACGTTGAACTTTTTGATCAGCGCGCGCGATAACCGGTCGCTTAAATCTCCCGCTCGCGCCACCCCCAGTGCTTTACCTTTCAAATCCTCGATGCGGCGAATCTCTTTGCGGGTGATCAACACATAAGGCAGCTTGACCAGCGGCGCCGCAACCAGCTTGGCGTCGACACCGCCGGCCAGTGACGGTAGCGTCGCATCCGCGGCGCAATAGAGGAATTGAATCTCATCCGCCAACAGCGCGGTTAAGGCCGGTCGGCTACCGCGGATAAACACATGCTCCATCCTGAAGCCGTATTTATCGAAAAGATTATTCTCCAGCGCCGTGTAAAGATGCGCGAAGCCGCCTGAGACCGCGCAGGTGGCTATGCGAATGTTGATTGGCCGCTCGCCCGGGCGTGCCAGATATGGATTTGGCTGCGCTCGAACGAAAGCGTCTCCATAGGCGATGAAAGCGAGTACTAACAAAATCGGCTTTGCCAGCGCGCGTCGGCCGATGGTCTGCCAGAATCGGACGGAGGATTGATGCGACCAACCCATCACCATGAGCTTCTCCTTGTGCTCAAGAACTTTAGCCGGAGCGAATTTAGCTAATTATCGTAGGTCGCTCAATATTTACATTACCGCCGCCAACGGCGGGTTGGAGTCAAATCGTTGGTAGCTAGACCGGCCGGCATCACACCGCGAAGCGAAAGTGCGCTATGTCCGCGTCTTTGACGACATATTCTTTGCCTTCCAAGCGCAGTTTGCCGGCTTCCTTACACTTCGCCTCGCTGCCGTAAACGAGAAAGTCATCGTAGGCGACCACTTCGGCGCGGATAAAACCGCGCTCGATGTCACTGTGGATCTTGCCTGCCGCGTTCTTCGCCACCGTGCCTTGGGTGATCGTCCAGGCGCGCACTTCGTCTTCGCCGGCGGTAAAAAAGCTGATTAGGTCGAGCAATGCGTAAGCGGCGCGGATGAAACGGTCGCGGGCCGGCTCGGCGATACCGATTTCTTTGAGAAAGGCGGCGCGGTCGGCTTCGTCCAGCTGGGCGATTTCCATCTCGACCTTGCCGGCAAGGCCAAACCCTTCCAATCCGCGCTGCTTGAGCTCAGCTTGATAATTGGCGTCGAGCGCTTTGCCGGCCTTTTCATCGGCTTGATTGAAAATCACCAACAACGGCTTACGGCTCAGAAAGCCGAAGCCGGACGCGAGATTTTCCTCGTCGGCGCTGAACGTCAACGTGCGCAGGCTCGCTTCATTCTCCAACGCCTTGGCGCAGCGCTCGAGCAAGGCTTCTTCGAGCGGCCGGGCCTTCTCTTTTTTCAGCCGGCTCTGCCGGTTCTCCACCACGGCGAGATCGGCGAGGATCATCTCGGTCAACAGGTCGTTCAACTCTTTCAACGGTTTGGCGTCGCCGCCGAAGTCCCGTAGAACCAGTGTAATGGCGTCGACCTCGCGCATTTGCGTCACCAGCGCCTGGTTCGATTTGAGATTGTCCTCACCTTGGCTCGGTGGAAAATCGGTGAAGCGGATCTCCGCGTAGGTGGTTTTTTTCGGCTTATAGATCCGCGACAGTTTGTCGATGCGCGCGTCGGGCACTTTGATGACGCCAAGGTGGACCTCTTCCTTGCCAGCGAAGCCGCCGACTTGCGCCTGCAAGCCGGTCAGCATGTTAAAAATCGTCGTCTTGCCGGCGCCGCGATGGCCGATTAAACCAACTTTCATTGACTAGCCTCTCGTGATGGGGAATTCAAAGCATGCAATCTAGCAGGAATATGTGACGGATTAAATCCACCCAAAGCTGAAAGCCAGTATCGTCTTCGCCTAAATAAAAGAACGCGCAGCACGGCGAAATCAACCGGCTGCGCGTAAATGACCAGCGTAGAGTGAACTTACCGTTTGAGGGCGAGAAATAAACTGCTCTGGCCGCGCCGCACCAAGAGCAACACCGACTTCGCCTTCTCGCTGCGTGTCAGTTCGCGGTTGTAATCGGCCAAGTTCTTGATCGGTTGGCGATTGATCTCGGTGATCACGTCGCCGGATCGGAGTCCGGCTTCCTCGGCGGCGCTGCCGCGCTTGACCGCGGTGATGACCAGCCCTTCGGCGCGCTCCAAGCCGAGATTCTCGGCGAGCTGCGGCGTCACCGGCTGAACGGTGAGGCCGAAATCTCCCTCTTGCGTGGAGGCGACGACCTCGCTTTCTTTCATTTCCCCGACCGTAAGCGGCAAGGTCACTTCTTTACCATCCCGTAAGACTTTAATTTGGACTGACATACCGGGCGCGACGCGCGCCACTTGGAGAGGCAGGTCGGAAGAATCTTTGATCTCCTTGCGGTCGAACTCGACGATGATATCGCCAGACTTGAGCCCGGCGCGCTCGGCCGGACCGCCCTTAATGACGTCGGCGACCAAAGCACCGCGGACTTGTTTCAAACCCATTGACTCGGCGATTTCCGCAGTGACCTTCTGTACCGAAGTACCAATGAAGCCGCGCACCACTTTGCCCTTGTCGCGGAGCTGCGGCAGCAGTTCTTTGACGGAATTGGCGGGGATCGCGAAGCCGATACCGATATTGCCACCGGACTGGCTGAAGATCGCGGTGTTGATGCCGACCACTTCGCCGCGCAGGTTGATCAGCGGCCCGCCGGAGTTGCCGGGATTGATCGACGCGTCGGTTTGAATGAAGTTGTCATAGGGTCCGGCGCCGATGTTTCTTCCCTTGGCGCTGACGATGCCGGAGGTAACCGAATGGTCGAGGCCAAACGGATTGCCGATCGCCATCACCCACTCGCCGACTTCGAGGCGGTCGGAGTCGCCAAGATTGGCGGCCGGCAGAGCGTGGCCAGCGTCGATCTTAATTACCGCGATGTCGGATTTCTGATCTTTACCGATGACCTTGGCGTTATGGCTTTTGCCGTCAGCCAGCGTCACGACGATTTTCTGCGCGCCGTCGACGACATGATAGTTGGTTAAAATCGTGCCGTCGTTGTCGATAATGAAACCCGAACCCTGGCCGCCGCGCCGCTGTGGACCGCGCGGCGCCGGGGCGCCAAAGAAGCGCTCAAAAAACTGCCCCATTTGATCGTCACCCGAGCCCGGCCCTTCTTGGGTCGCCTTGCGGATCTCCGTGGTCGAGACGTTAACCACCGAGGGGCCAAGTTTTTTTACCAAGCTAATAAAATCCGGCAACCCTTGTGGCGCGACGATTGGCGCCGCACTGCTAGCGGCGTTGGCAGGTTGGACGCCTGGGTGACGACGTTCGATGGCGCCAGAAAGCGCCATTCCCGCCAACACCGAAACCAAGCTGGCTACCGCCACGGGCGCGAGTCTCGATTTAGCTTTTCGTTGGCCGCCTTGAGTGTCCATCGATTATTTGTCCTCCGTTGACATTAGACGCCGCCATTGAAGATTGGTTCGCCATGCAAAAACGCATGGAACGGACCAACGCAGCGTCAGTTGTTGGTAATTATGGTCGCTAGCCAGCCAGCGGATTGGCTTGTTGTTTTACCCCAGGCCGCTCGATAGCCGCTTCTTTCCAGCGGAACAGCCCGGCACGCATGTAATCGGGATCATAGCCAAGCGATTCACAGAGGACTTCGAACGAGAACAGATGAGAGCGGTCGCGATCGAGAATCCACTCCTCCGCTTCGAGGTGGAGCGAGCGTTTCGGCCCCTTGCGCACGCCGACATGATCCTGATAGCAGCTCACCGCGTCACGCAGCACCGCCAGCATGAGCACCCGCTCCGGATCCATCGGCAGCTGGCGGGTCTGGGTCGATTGATACTGGCTCTCGATCAGCACGTCGGGCTGAAACACCGCCAGCGCTTTTTCCTCCATCGGCGCCCGCGGCGGATTTACCGCCTGGGTCCAAAACGGTTGCCGCTCACGGTTTGCTTTAGGCTTTGAATATTCCCCTTTTTTTCTCCTCACGAGACACCCCCTAGATACCTTAGACGTTCAAAGAGCGGGCAAGGTTCCCAAGATTTCATCAATTTATCGATTTCGAGCCCCGGCCAAGGATTCGCTTGCCGAACAAATGTCGAAATCCGCAGGGTGAGACGAACGGAGAAATTTAGCCAAAGCGGGGAAGCAGGCCGCCCAACCAAACCGCGGCGATGCCGAGAAAGGCTTGCAGACCGACGTTCAGCCATGCGCCAACCAGCCCCTCGTCGCGCAGCAGTGTGGCGGTTTCGTAGGCGAACGCTGAGAACGTGGTGAAGCCGCCGAGGATGCCGACAAAGACGAACAAGCGAATCTGCGGGTCGAAAACACGGCGCTGCTCGGCCAAACCAGCGAGAAGCCCGATCAGCAAACAACCGAGCAAATTGACCGCCAAGGTTCCCGCCGGAAACCAAGGCCGATCGAAGATTCGAAACACCCAAGTGGAAAACCAATAGCGTAAAACCGAACCGATAAAACCACCGGCGCCGACAAGCAAGATCGTTTTCATTAAAGTATCACCCAAGATTTTTGGCGCACCCTATGGCAATGCCGGAATTTTTGCAATCGCCGCCGCGGCCCGTCCGACTCGGATGGTTCGGTTGACCGCCTCGGGCAAGATGGTAAAGTACCTGCCCATGCCATTAGCGACTATTGAAGAAGCGATCGAAGACTACCGTCGCGGTAAATTGGTCATCCTGATGGATGACAAGGACCGCGAAAACGAGGGTGATCTCTGCATGGCCGCCGAGAAGGCCACGCCGGCGGCGATCAATTTCATGGCGACCTATGGCCGTGGGCTGATTTGCCTGGCGTTAACCGAAGAGCGCGTCAAGCACCTGGGCCTAGCGATGATGGTATCCGACAATACTTCGCCCTTCGGCACGGCATTCACCGTCACCGTCGACGCCTCGGCGGGAATTACCACCGGCATTTCCGCCGCCGACCGGGCCAAGACGATTCTTGACGCCATCGCCGACGATGCCAAGCCATCGGATCTGGTTTCGCCCGGCCATATTTTTCCACTGCGCGCGCGCAACGGCGGCGTCCTGGTTCGCGCTGGCCAAACCGAAGGATCGGTGGACCTCGCGCGCCTCGCCGGGCTCAAGCCGGCCGGCGTGATCTGCGAGATCATGAAGGACGATGGCACCATGGCGCGCCAGCCTGACCTCATGCGCTTCGCCAAGAAGCATAAGCTCAAAGTGGTCACCAACGCCGATCTAATTCAGCATCGCTTGAGCTATGACTCGCTGGTCTATAAAGCCGCGTCAGCGCCGCTGCCAACCCGCGTTGGCGGCGACTTCCAGGCCATCGTCTATAACACCCACGTCGACAACAACGAGCATCTGGCGCTGATCAAAGGAAACATTTCAGCGAAGGAAGAAACCTTGGTGCGGGTGCACACCAAATACGTGCCCGGCGATGTTTTTGGTTTCGAGCTGCTCAATACCGGCACGGTCATTCAGCGCTCCATGGAGATCATTGCCAAGGAAGGCAAAGGGGTCATTTTATATCTGCAGCCCAAGCAGAAGGCGCACCATCCCACCATGATGGCCTATCCGAAAGTCGACGGTAAACAGCAAAAGGCGATGAACCGTTCCTTTGTCTACCAGGCGGACTTCAAAGAGTACGGCATCGGCGCGCAGATCCTACGCGACCTCGGCGTGCGCAAGATGCGCTTGCTGACCAACAACAAAAAACATCTGGTCGGCCTGCGTGGCTACGGCTTGGAAGTGACGTCGTTGGTGCCGATTCCGAGAGAGAATCCAATCCGTGAAGTGCCCAAGCAGACCAAAGCGAAAGCCAAGCGCGCCTAGCCCTGCGGGATAGCGAATCTCAGATTTCAAATTTCAGATTCCACAATTCGGATCGGTAATTTGATATATGGAATATGGAATTTGTAATCTGAGATTCCGAGCGAAGCGAGGACCGATGCCGATCTTTGAATATAGCTGCCGCTGCTGCGAGCACCAGTTTGAAACCATCGTGCGCTCAAACCGCGAAAAAGTAAATTGCCCCAAGTGCGACAGCCGGGCGGTGGCAAAGCAGCTGTCGGTGTTCAGCTCGCTGGGATCGGCCAAAGAGAGCGAGACAATTGGCGGCGGCTGCGCTTGCACGCCGGCGACCTGTGGCTACCATTAGGCGCTTACGCAGAAATTTCACGTGAAAATTATCTTCGAGGATTGAGGATGGCGATCTTCGATCCTCCATCATCGATCCTCGACCTTTATGGCGCAGATATCTCTCAGTGAATCGCTAAGTCTCTACCGGCGGGTTCAGATAGCTCGGCAAATCCGGGCGAATCCGTTTGAGCGCTTCGCCCACGTTGGAAAACACCCGCTCTTCGATCAACTGTCCGTTCACCCAGTAATCGAGCGACGGCGCGTCGACGAAGTTGATATCGACGTAGCGTTCACCGACCGGCGCGCCGGTGATGATCACTCGCACGGAAAAACCGGCATCGATCACGATGCCTCTTGTTCCGGCCGGTAACGGCAAGCTGCTTTTGATCTTGGCTAACTTCTCCGTGGGGTAGGTGCCAACTTCGAGGGAGTAATAGCCCCATTCGCCGGGCGCGATGGTGAGCCCTTTGAATATTCTCAGATTGATGTCGACAAGATTCTTGGCGGCCTCGTCCTGATTGTAATTCTTAAGCAGGTCAACCGCCCACTTCTCGATAATTCCTTTGACCGGTTCGGCGGACTTGTCCCGCTCCTTGACCGGTCTGCGGTCAATCCACCACTTGGTTTCTTCGAATGGTTTTTCGTCGGCCATAGAAGTGCGTGGAATCTTTACTTTCGGAATTTAGCTCTAACTAAATCTTGAACTCTTCAAGCGTGCTCTTGGCGAACAGCGAACCGACGTCGAGCTTCTTGCTGATCAACCCTTGCTCGTGAGTGTACTGCACCAGGGTCTCCAAGATATGTCGGTTTGCTTCCAATCCGTAAGCCCAGGGATCGGGGCCGAGCAGCTCGCGCTCCTTTTCCATTTCGTCGATGGACCATGCCAGCATGTATTTGAGCGCGGAGAATTCGTACATCGCTTCTTGGCAAAGCCGCTTCGATTCGTCAAAGGCCTTGAACAGGCTC
Source organism: uncultured Syntrophobacter sp. (assembly GCA_964478485.1). Taxonomy (GTDB): domain Bacteria; phylum Desulfobacterota; class Binatia; order UBA9968; family UBA9968; genus DP-20. The sequence goes on from CAYZJE010000017.1 coordinate 49,830, forward strand.
TGGGCGATCCACGGATGTTGCTCGTAAACCTCTTCGCGGATGACTATCGTGTGCATGATCGGAAAAATCTGCGTGCGCTTGAAATAGTCCGCTTCCACTGCGCGAAAGTTGGGGATCAAACGCTCGACCTTGGGATGGCGGCGCACGAACGGCGACGGTATGTGCGCCGAGATCATGGCGTCGATCTCGCCGCGCTCGAGCATGCCGGAGAGTGTCTTGTCACTAGGGATTGCCTGGATATCGATGTTGGGGGGCAATTTGTGCTGGACTTTGTCTTGGCGGCCGGGATGCTCCTCGCCGCCGGTGAACCATTTCATTTTTTCCGGGAGCACGCCGTACTCATGCTGCAAGATGCCGCGCGCCCAAGTCGCCATGGTGATTTGATATTCGGGCACGCCGACGCGCTTGCCCGCCATGTCCGCCGGTTTCTTAATGCCGGAGTCGGTGTTGATGTAAATACACGAGTGGCGAAAAGTCTTCGACGGAAAAACCGGGATGCCGATCAGCCGCGGCGCGCCTTTGTCGCGCGACATCAAGAACGAGCCGGTCGACATTTCCGCCACGTCAAACTCGCCGTAACGCAGCATGCGCCAAAAAGTTTCTTCGACCCGCAGTGGCAAATAAGTCAGATCGACGCCTTCGACTTCGACGCGGCCCTCTTGTAAGGCACGCGTCCGGTCGTAGTCCCAACAAGCCAGTGTCAAGCGAATTTTGCCCATCAATAGCTCCCCACGTTGATTTGCGGAATTAAGAACTCACGCCAGCGAGAAACTGGTTGGCGCTGATGATAAACTGCTCTTTCTCGCCCTCAAGTACCACCGCCGCTTCGCCCGAAGCGAGGGTGGTGCGGCGCTGAATCTTGTACAGCTTGCCTTTGAACCTCACCTCGGCCCCAGGCTTAAACGGTTCCAGCCTCAGGTGATCCCGCTGTGCGTCGATCTTTTCCATGTGTCCAGTTTAATAACATATCGGTGCGCGAGCTTAAACCGGCGGGCGCTCAGCCGGATAGGTCGGAAATTGACATCGCGCACAGCCAAGATTACAGTCGCGCCCAATGGGAGCGAAACCATGCGGATCGCGGTAATGGGCAGCGGCGCAGTGGGCGGTTACTTCGGCGCCAAACTGGCGGCAGCCGGAAACGAAGTTGCGTTCATCGCCCGCGGCAACCATTTAGCGGCGCTGCAAGCGAAGGGCCTGCGGGTTAACAGCCCCGCCGGCGATCTCTCGGTTTGCCAAGCGCTATTCACCGAATCACCGGCGCGAGTGGGACCTGTCGAGCTGATCCTCTTTTGCGTGAAATCTTATGATACCGAAAGCGGCGCGGCAGCGATTGGGCCGATGGTGGCCGAGCGAACGCAGATTTTATCTTTGCAAAACGGCATCGATAACCCGGAGAAACTGGCGCGAGTTTACGGCGCGGTTCGAATTCTGCCCGCGGTCGTCTACGTCGGCGCCCAGCTATCCGCGCCGGGGGTGATCACCCACTCAAACGGCGGTAGAATTATCTTCGGCCAGCTGGACGGCGCCGTCGCTGACCCAACAAAAATTCTGGCGCAGACGCTGACCGCGGCGGGAATTCCCAGCGAAGCGAGCGCGGAAATTCGCCGGGTCCAATGGACCAAGCTTTTGTGGAACGCGCCGTTCTGCGCTATCAGTTGTCTGACCCACGCGAACACGAAACAGATCGTCGAGTCGGAATCGCTCACCCAACTCACTCTCGATTGCATGGCCGAAGTCGAGGCCGCGGCGCGGACTCAGGGAATTGAGTTGCCGCGCCAGCTGTTCGACGAGGTGTTGAGCTTTTCGCGCGGCTTGGGTGAATTCAAACCATCCATGCTGCAAGACTTGGAAGCCAACAAGCCGCTGGAATATGACGCGTTCAACGGCATCGTCGTAAAGCTGCTCGAAGCGAATCGCCAACCGGCGCCTATCAATCAAACTTTCTATCGTGCGTTAAAATTCCTCGACCAACGGATTCGTGGGGAGGTCAAGCGATAGCGTTATTGAAATCGGCAACCAAACCCGATGCCGACAACATTCAGGGGCTGATGTACGAAGTGGTCCAAGGCGTCGGTTACGGTTACAAGGACACGACCAAGGCAGACGCCTGGCCATCGCCGACTTTATCAAATCGCTTCCGGCGATTGAGCACTAGGTGAAGTAAGGCCAAGCGATACTCTCGCCTAGTTTCTTTTTACTTGCTTCATCACCTCAGCGAGAATCTGATCGGCGCTGACATTCTCGGCTTCGGCTTGGAAGTTGAGGATGATGCGGTGGCGCAGCGCGGAAGGCAGAACTTTCTCGACATCTTCATAACTCACGTGCACACGGCCTTCAGCTAACGCGTTGCCTTTGGCGCCGAGGATAACCGACTGGGCGCCGCGCGGGCTCGAGCCGAAGCGGATGAATTGCTTGACCGAACCGTTTGAGGAGCCGCTTTGCTCGCTGTTCGGTTGGGTCGCGTGCACCAGCCGCACGACATAATCTTCAATCGGTGGCGCGATCATTACTTGGCGCAGCAACAGTTTCATCTCGTTGACTAATTGACCGCCATCGTCGGGCAAGACTTTCGCGCACTCGCCGACATCCGCGCCGGTTGTGCGTTTGAGAATCTCGCGTAATTGGTCCGGCGCCGGCGGCGCCACCAACAGTTTGAAAAAAAATCGGTCGAGCTGCGCTTCCGGCAGCGGATAGGTGCCTTCGAGCTCGATGGGATTTTGCGTCGCTAAAACCATGAAGGGCGATTCGAGGATATGCGATTCACCGAACACCGTCACCTGTTTTTCTTCCATGGCCTCCAACACTGCCGACTGGGTTTTCGGCGTGGCACGATTGATTTCGTCAGCGAGCACCACATGGGCGAAGATAGGTCCCTGCTTGAATTGAAATTCGCGGCGGCCATTGTTGTCGGTGAGCACTTCCGTGCCGACGATGTCCGACGGCATTAAGTCCGGCGTGAACTGAATCCGCTTAAAACTCATCCCCAGCGCACGGCTCAAGGATTTAACCAGCAGTGTCTTGCCTAAACCCGGCACGCCCTCCAACAAGATATGGCCACCGGCGAAAAAAGCGATCAGCACCTTGCGAATCACCTCGTCGTGACCGACGATGATCTTTTGGATTTCGTTCTCGAGTCGTTTGAGGGTTTCTTGAAATCGCTCCGGCTCCATCACACTCCCTTTCTGATTTGTCGTCGACCACGCTGATTTTAGCGTGGAACCCGTAACTGGGATTTCCAAAGGGGGCGGGCATCCCCTTTGCGATATTAAAATTGGCGCCGGGGTCAATACCCCGGCCGCGAAGTGGCTTCGTTGATTTATCGAATGATGCCGCGGTACTCGAGCGGCATTTGCTGTTTCTCGGTCGCCGCGTTGGGCACGTGGGCCGGTAGTGGCACATTGCTCACGGGGACTTGCGAACGCCCTCGGTTGCCGGTTCCTTCTTTGGTCGCTTTGCTTTCCCCTTTGCCATCCGCCGCAACCTCTTCCGGCAACTGCACGGTGACATAGCGCGCGCCTTTGAGGCCATCCTTGCCCTCGCCCGCCTGGTAGAAACGCTCCGCTGGCGGCGCGCCCTGCGGCGGTTCTTCCGACGCTTGGTTTTTACCACCGCCTTCCTTCGAACCGCCTTGGCCCTTACCTCCCCCATCCTTATTTGGTTCCTTGCCCGGCCGGTTCGGGTCGGCTTGATTTCCCTTGGCGTCACCTTGGTGCTGTTGATTCTTGTCTTGGCCCGGCTCCTTCGGATTTCCCCCCGCTGACTTGCCTTGCCCCATGTCCTTGCTCAATTGTGCGCTCATTTTTTCCTGGCCGTCGCCTCCGCTGCCTTGACTCTGCTTGCCTTCGCCTTGACCCTCTTGGGGCAAGTTGCTCTGGAGATTGCCACCGCCCTGGGATTGATTTTTTTGCTGCTCCTGTCCGCTCGCTGACTGTTGTTGCTCTGCTCCCTTCAACTCATCGGCCGCTTGACTGAGCAGATCGCGATTCTTACTTTCATGCTCTTTTTTTTGCAGCTCTTTGGTTTTTTGCTCGAGCTCTTGCACTGCCGCCTGTTTTTCTTCCGGATGAATTTTTGCATCCTCTAGCTTCGCGGCGAGGGTTTTTAACTGCTCGGCTAGTTCTTTTAGCCGCGGTGCCTGCGCCATTTTTTCCGCTAACTCACGCAGCCGTTGGGAAGCCAGCACTGGATGTAACATGGCACCAGCGGGCGGTAAGAGAAAATACAGCAGCAGCACCGCAAACAGCGAACTCCCTGCCGACCAGTACATAGGAGTTTTCACCCTATAGGGAAAATCGCGCTTGAGCTCGACTCGGCCGACCAGGTCCCCTGCGTCCTGGCGTAGCCGGGAAAGCAATGGCTCGGCGCAACTTTCCGGATCGATGGTCGCCAAAGTAAGAAAATGATCCTTCGCACCAGCGCGTTGGTCGACGAGTTGCGCCGCTTGAGGCAAATTAGGAATCCGCTTGCGGTGGCGCAGCGTGACCGCAAGCGAGCCAAGGCCAATTGCTATCACAGCGATCGCTGAGGCGATCATCGGACTAACCCAAACGCCTTGCGCTAGGAAGTAAGCGGCGCAGAGCGACGCCAAAACCGGTGGAACGAATATCAGTAAAGCATCCCAAAGGGAGTGATCGCCGAGCCGGGCCCTTAACCTAAGGACCACGGCTTCAGGCCGTGTGCGCGCTTCAAGGTGGGACGATAACGCCATAAGCGAAAATATAACACGTCGGCAGAGCGGCTTAAACGTAAGCGGGTCAGTGTCGCGCGGCGACTTTCCTCGGAGTTTGAGAGTTTTGCCGGACCGGCTGATAGGTTTTTACCGCACGGTTGTGCGCCTCGATGGTTTCGGAAAATAGATGAGTGCCATCGTTTTTCGATACGAAGTAAAGATACGGCACGTTGGCCGGCTGTAGCGCTGCTTTGATCGACGCAACACTCGGGTTGCAGATCGGCCCCGGCGGCAGAGCAGCGATCCGATAGGTGTTATAGGGATTGGCATCCAGCAAATCTTTGCGCGTCAAATTACCGTTGAAATCCTTGATGCCGTAAATCGCCGTCGGGTCGCTTTGCAGCGGCATTTGTTGCTTGAGTCGGTTGTGAAAGACGGCGGAGACTAACGCGCGCTCTTCCTGAACACCGGTCTCTTTTTCAATGATCGACGCCAGTGTCAGGATCTCGTGGGAAGTCAGCCTTATACTGTTCGGTCGTTGCGCCAAGACCGGCTGCGACACTTTACGAAACTGTTCGGCCATGGCGATGATGATGTCTTTTTCGGCGGTCGCCGGCGTGAAATGGTAGGTGCTCGGAAACAGATAACCTTCGAGGCCTTTGCCTTGCAGGCCGAAATTTGCCAGCAAACTCGGCTTGGCCGCTTCCGTGACAAACTTCTCCTGATCGGCGATCTGCATCTTGTCCAGCAAGACGGCGATCTCTTTGACGGTCAAGCCTTCGGGAATGGTCACGCTGTGGAAGACACCCTTGCCAGTAATCAATCTTTCCAAAACTTCCCGTGGCGCCACGCCGCTATCGAAACGGTAGAGGCCTTGATGGATGCGCTTCTCCGCGCCCCGGACCCGCGCCCACAACGAAAAGAACCAGCCATTGGTGATAACCTTCTGCTCGCGCAGTTTACGAGTCACGGAGGCCAAGGAGTCACCCGGCTCCACCCGCACCTCAGCCGGAACCGGCCCGATGACGGGAATGGAATAATTAATGTCGTAAAATAGCAAACCGGCAGCAACCGCAACGGCAGTGGCAATACTAGCGAGGCTGCGAAATAGAGTTGTCACGATTGGATGTTGGAAGCTTCTGTGAATCTGAAGATTAATCTGCGCGCAATTAATTTTCCGTCAGATTAACCTTCATCCAGCCTTCTATTTGCCGCAAGAATCCGGCAAATGGATCTTCGCCCGGCGCGGTGGCGAAACAGGCCTTGCGCAGGTAATCAAGCGCGCCGGAGTAGTATTCGAATTTACTCGCGAGCTCCTGAAACAGAAAATAGCCGGTGCGGTAGAGCGACAGATCGAGCTCGGAGACCGTCCAATAGGAGCGGCTTCCTTCTTGAAGGTAATAATCGAGAGAGCCTCTGCCCTCGACATGTTGGCGGAAAATGCCGCTCATGAACAGCGCGTAATCGCCGACATATTTTCGCCGCGAGCGCTCTCGCAGCACATCGCTTTCATCGGCCAACGTTGGCGACTCCTGGGTGAGCATTTCCACCACGCTATCCACCTTGCGGCCGTTGCGCGCGCGCACTTTGTAGAGATTTTCCGAACGGGCAAAGTCGGTTAAAACATCGGCGACATATCTCGCAACCGTCGCGTCGTGGATCCCCAATTGCCAAAAGCTCTGGCGCACCGACTGGTGAAAAAAGCCGCGTAATTGATTATCCGCTACTTGAATTTCCATAAGCGTAGACCCATGATACCAAGTTTGCGATTTTGTGAAAAGATATGTTTTTGTGTCGGCGCGGAATGGCTGTTTCCGCGGTCAATTAACGTAGCCACTTCGCGGCCGGGGTATTAACCCCGACGCCAATTAAATTATCGCAAAGGGGATGTTCAACCTCCTTTGGAAACCCCATTTAATGGTTCCACGCTGAAATCAGCGTGATCAACAATAAGTGGTTCCAGGCTACAAGCAGCGTAGTCAACCTAAATTAACTAACACTGGCGTATTTTGCCACCAGGGTTATAATAGCGGAAATTTGGTAGCGTGATGGAATATGAGCTGAGCGGAGGAAAGCATGGCAAGAGATCTCAAAGAAGACTTTTTTCGCCTCGACGGTGCGTGGGCTTCCTTCGAGCTGATGTCGATTCGCCGCCGCGAAGATTATCTCAACCCGTTCCGGGTGCTACGCTGTAAAATTGACGATCAAGTCGACTTCCAGGCCCCTCAACCGCTGCAAACAAAAACCGAGGCAACCGTCTTGATCGAAATCTTCGGTGACGAGGAGCTAGTTGCCGCCAGCGGACGCGGACCGGTTCATGCCGTCGACAACGCCATGCGTAAGATCCTCGAAAAACACTATCCGCAACTTTCCGAGGTTCGACTGGAGGAGTTCGACGTCCGTCTAATGCACGGTGTCGTGCCGGAAGACGACGAAGGCGGTGCGGGTGCCCTGGTCCGAGTATTAGCGATCTTCGCGGATGGCAACGAAAGATGGGGCACGGTGGGTGTTGCCGCCGATATTCTTCAAGCGAGCGTCGAGTGTATCATCGACGGTATGGAATGGAAGCTTCGCGGCGAACACAAGCATTAGCTGAAAAATTGCGCGACGCCGCTGTTTTCAGGTGGTCCGGCGCTACCGTGCCGTTCAGTTATACTTTCGCGACAATTTTACTCGCGGCCTTTGCGCTCATGGGTTGCCGGATCGAAGACCAATTCATCTTTCATCCCAGCGCAGCGATCGTCCAAACGCCGCTTCAAGTTGGCTTACAGTTCCAAGATCACTTCTTTACTACCGCTGATGGCGTTCGACTCAATGGCTGGTTTGTCCCGCACCACGACGCCCGTGCCACGCTGGTTTGGTTTCACGGTAACGCGGGCAACATCAGCCATCGAGTCGAAAACCTAAAACTGCTGCACGACAAAGTTAAAATTAATGTCTTCATTTTTGACTACCGTGGCTACGGCCGTAGCGCAGGCAGCGCTTCCGAAGAAGGCACCTATCGCGACGGCACAGCGGCACTCGACTTTGTTCGCCAGCGGCTCGGCGTCGACGCGACGAATCTGATTATTTTCGGTCGCTCTTTGGGCGCTGCCGTGGCGGCTGAAATGGCGCTTCGATTCGCCTGCCGGGGGTTGATTTTGGAAAGCCCTTTCACGTCGATCCGCGACATGGCCAAAACGGTTTTCCCGGTATGGCCGATCGGACCGCTGTTACACACACGTTTCGACGTTTTGGAGAAAATCTCTAAGGTTAAAGTGCCGCTGCTGGTGCTGCACGGCGACCGCGATGGTCTGGTTCCCTATGAACAAGGCCAGAAGGTTTTTGCCGCGGCACGCGCCCCCAAGGAGTTCTATACGATCCGTGGCGCCACGCACAACGACACTTACCTCGTCGGTGGAGACGCTTATTTTGAGCGCCTACGCGGCTTTGTCGATTCGGTGCTTTTTTCGACCGAGCCGTAGAACGACGAGAGCTGTCCCCCCAGGAGTCACAAACAAACCCGTGACGGAATTTAATCCAAAAATTGCGAGGACGGATTCCTGGCATTCTGGTAAGCATTTCTCACGTACTGTGAGACCATGCGTTGGGTGTTGAAAAAAGAGCCGTTAAGCGCAATAGCAGAGCGCATCACCTGAGCGAATTTGTCAGGCTCTTTGTAGTAGAGAGGCAAGATCACTCCCTGAAGCTTTTCGTAGAGCGACGCGGCTTCCGCCATAGAGTCATTTTCCGAGGTGTTGGCTTCGCCGATCGACCAGCCGGTAACGCCCTCGATATGCCCTTCGATCCACCAGCCGTCGAGCACGCTCAAACTCGGCACACCGTTGAGCGCCGCCTTCATGCCGCTGGTGCCAGAAGCTTCTTGCGGCCGTAGCGGCGTATTGAGCCAAACGTCGACGCCGGAGCACAACAGTTGGCCCAACGCCATGTCATAGTTTTCCAGGTACACCACTCGGACGTCGCCGGCGAGGGTGGCAGCAGCCTCGAAAATGCGTCGAATGATGGCTTTGCCGCCATCATCCCGGGGATGCGCTTTGCCGGCGTAAATCAATTGCAACGGCCCGGCTTGGCGCGCAATCTGTTTGAGCCGCTCCAAATCGGTAAATAATAAATCGCCGCGTTTATATCCGGTGGCGCGACGGGCAAAACCTAGGGTGAAAACATTTTCGTCGAGTTGGCCGCCGGTGAGCCAGCGAACCTGTTGCAGCAGTGCTTTTTTCGCTTGACCATGGGCTTGCCGAATTTCCGATAAAGGAGTGCCGATGGCGTAGCGGAGAAAGCAATTGTCGCGGCGCCATTCCGGAATGAGCCGATCGAATAATGCCGCCATTGGCGCCGCGGTCCAGGTTCCTGCATGCACGCCGTTGGTGATCGCGTCGATATTGTGGTTCGGAAACATCGCCCGGGAGACCTCGCCGTGACGCATCGATACGCCATTGACGAATCCAGAAAATCTCAGCGCCAGCTCGGTCATGTTGAGCGAGCCGTTCATAACGCGCAGCTGGTTCAGAACGCCGACGCGCCGTTCACCAAGCACACGACCCACTAATTCGGGATTGAAGCGGTCGTGACCGGCGGGCACGGGCGTATGCGTGGTAAAGGCGCATTGCCGGCGCACCCCCTCTACTTCGTTTTCCGAGAAACGGTATTGGGGCTGCTGTCGGGCCCGCTCTTCCATTAAAGCGAGGGTGGCCAAGGCTGAATGTCCCTCATTCATATGAAACACCCGAATCTCGTAATACCCGAGCGCACGCAGCATCGCGACCCCGCCAAGACCTAATATCGCTTCTTGGCATAGGCGATAACGTTCATCGCCGCCATAAAGAAAATCGGTAAAGCTGCGATCCGCGGCGCTATTTTCCTCCAGATCGGTATCGAGAAAGAGCAAAGGAACCGTATGTCCGGTGATGCCGACGAAGCGGTATTGCCAGGCGCCGATGCGTACTTCGCGTCCTTCGAGCAACACGGATACTTTAGGTGCTAGTCGCGTCAGGTGATTTTCAGGCGACCACTTCGATGGGCTTTCCAACTGGTTACCACGGGAATCGAGCCGCTGATCGAAATAGCCTTTGCGGTGCAGCAATGAAACCGCCACCATCGGGATTTCCAAATCAGCCGCTGAGCGCAACATGTCGCCAGCTAAAACGCCTAAACCACCGCTGTAGGTGGGAATGGCGACGTTAGCCGCAACGTCCATAGAAAAATAGGCAATGGTGCCCATCTTAGGCAAAACGTTACTCATAGGGAATTACATGGTCGAATTGGCAATCGTCTATTCTTTTTGGGATAATTGGTGAAAGGATAGTCTTGGCAAGGGTTTCTGATCCGATCAGATTGATAGCCATAGTAGCATGACGAGGTGACAGCATCAATTCTCCGCGCGATTGGGGGATTTTGAATGCAAGCGCGATGCCGTCAACGAATTCGCGGACGCACGATGACATCAAACTGAGCAGGCGCGAACGGTTTTGGCAAAAAAAGGTAAGGTCGAGCTTTTGTGTCTATCGGGATGATTTCGTGATCAGGGAATTGTCCTGGTGCTAACTCAATTGAAACGCTTGACTCAGCGCATTCCAGGAACCATGGGCGGCTAAAGTGCGCAATACTGCGACAGTCGGCGGCATCATGGGAAAATTGCCCGATTGCAAGCCTGCTAGCGCGTTGTCGGCCGAGATCCATAAGCTTTCCGAAACTTCCTCGGAGCTCTGCAGCGGAATTTGGCGCGGCGGTAATGCCGCTAGATAGAAGTGTGTGTCGAAGCGCACGGGGTAATGCTCTGGGGTGACGCGGTGATAAAAGTAAGTGAGCCGAGCTAAGTCGCAGCAGAGACTCTCAGCCGCCAAGAGGCTGGCAAGATCGATCGTGCCGCGCTGGAGAAGGGCGCGCTGTACGGCCAATCGTTCGGACAATTCAACTTCCGCCACAGGGACCGAAGCGCCGTTTTGGGGAACGAAAAAATGCACCCCCGCTTCCTCGTACAATTCTCTAACCGCGGCGACCCAGTGGCCGACGCAAAGTTCCGGTTCCAGCGCGCTGCCCATTTTCTGCTGCGCTTGCGCGGCCGTCAGCCCTTGGATCAACCCCAACATTTCTGGTGAGTAGTCGGACTTTTCGACCCGCCCGCCGGGAAAAACATAAATACCAGCATAGACTTCGATCTTGTCCGGCCGGCGGTTCATAAAAATTTCAAAACCACCGGCTTGAGCCGGCCGCACTAACACCACGGTTGAAGCGGGCAGAGGAGTTGCTGGTTGTGCCACGTTTTTCAATTCGCTTTCTCTTACGTCCGACTTGATTCTCTAATCAACAATATAAACGCAGCCACTTTGCGGGCGGGGGTATTAACCCCGCTCTTAACCAAAGGGGATGCTCGCCCCCTTTGGAAACCCCATTCAAAGGTTTCACGCTGCAAGCAGCGTGATCAAGCTCGATTTCTCAGCCACGCGGCGACGGTTTGCCAATATGAATATGCGCGCCAGTGGCCGCACCTGGCACGGCATTTCTAAAGGCGATAAATGGTATCCCTGTCTGGCGCAAGTAACTTAACAAGCTCTGTCCTTCTCTGCTGTCGGGATGAAGCGCCACATCGATCGCATTGCGATGATCGAAGCGCAATCGATCGTGCGTTGCGGTCTGGCCGAAAGCGCTGATCGGCATCGCCCGGCCAAAGGTCTGGGCAAAGAAACTTTCGATCTTCGATGAATCGACCAGCGACCAAGCTGCGCCGCCGTTAAAACGCAGCAGTGTATTTGATTCGCTATAGCCACCGATGGAGAGGGTTGGCAGCCTTAGCAATTCGTCGCGCATGCTATATTCCGTCAGCGCCATGTCGGTTTCTGCCAGCCAGCGCTTGTCCTCATCCACGCGAAGTATCGCCTCCGCCAAAGCACTTTCCGCTTGCAGCACTTCGTTGCGCGCAATCAGTCCCGTATAGTACTGCTCGCGCCTTTGTTCATAGAGCTCGGTGGCACGCAACCGCTCGGTTTCATGTAGCGCGAGTAATTTTTCCGCACCGGCGCGGGTTTCTTTGATTTTTTGGATGACATCGGCGCGTACGCGGGTCAATTCCGAATCGCTCGCTACGGTTCGACGGCTAGACGGAGCCTTGCGACTTTCCTGCGGGTAGCCGGGTTGACGGAAAAAGAGGAGCAGCGAGACGCAGCTAAGAACCCCAGCGCTCACGATCGCTGTCATGCAGCGATATTGCCACGGTCGAGAGAACATTTTAAAAAGTTTAGGAATTTAGCCGTGCCGGGTCAAGCCATTAGTTCCGTAAAGGTTGAATTCTAGCGCCCGAGTCGGGCTGAAGGTCTACCGATATGAATATGCGGGCCGGTGGCGGTGCCGGGAACCGCTTGTCTGAACGCCAGGAACGGGATACCCGACCTGCGCAGGTAATCGATCAAGGTCCGGCCTTCGGCGCTGTCCGGGTGAAGCCCAATGTCGATGGACTCGCGATGATCGAAGCCGAGGCGGTTGTGCGTGTGCGACTGACCCAGGGCCGTGACGGGAAGGCTGCGGCCAAAAGTTTGCGCGAAAAATTTTTCGATTCGTGGAGCTTCTTTGATCGACCACTTGAAGCCGCCGTTGAAACGGGTAAGCTCAGCGGTTTGCGTGAAACCGCCCACCGGTAGCACCGGCATGCGCAGAACCTTCTCACCCAGGATCGCTTCAGTAATCGCGATATCAGCCTCGGTTACCGTATGGCGCAACTCATGTACGCGCTTGAGCGCGGCGACGAATAACTGTTCAGCTGCGACGACCTGAGCCTTGTCAATTTGTCCATCCTGAAATGACTTACGCAGCCTGATCACTTCAGTCCTGAGAGTGGCTTGATCTCTTTCGTAAACCATCAACAAACGACGGTCTTCGGCCAGCGATTTCTGCAAATCTTCCGCGGCGATAGGAGCCGTGCCGTCGCTCACCGAGGTTCTAATGCCAGCGCGCGGGTTCCAACCGTTGATCGCAAAATACACCATCACCAGCAGCGGCGGCATCACCGCGGCCATGAGCACCAGCCGGGATTTCAGAGCTTCTGCGACCATGAAACCGAAAGTCTACGGGCTTAGGGCAGAACGGTCAAGCTAAATTGCCCGTATCATCGGCCGGTGTTACGGGCAAATTTCCGAATCCTGCAATTTACCGGTCTGCGTCGTTTGTCAGATCTACAGCGCAAAGGCCATACCAGTTTCGCGTTTGACTGGTGATAGTGAGTTAAGCTGTTGTAGTAACGACAGAAAGATTATCGGCTCGGTTTGGCTAAGATGATCGCCAATGAAAACTTAGCCCGGATTATTCACGCCAGGCCGCGATCGAGGTGCAACCCTTCCGGAACGAAGGCAATGGAGTTGTGCCTTGAAGAGGCAAGCGGGGCAAGTCATCTCTGAAATCACCCGTGGGAAGTTCAAGCATCGTGCCGAGCGCCGAGAATACGGTGAAACATTTGCGCTGGTGCCTTCGCTCCTCCAGGGTCGCACCTCGATTGCCACAGTGTAGTGAGTTTCCCTCGTAGCATGAGTAATCCGGGTTAGGTGTAGCAAGTTCGCTACACCCTGTAGTCGTTTTGCTACTCGAAAAGGGGGCGACGAGCAAACCGACGCGAGCTAGGTTTGCTTCTGGATTTGTTGCCGAAGCTAAACCAGCGCTCGCAGCTGGGATACCAATTTCTCCGCTTCGTCAAACCCCTTCTGCCAAAATTGCGCTTCGTGAATGTTCACACCGAGCGGTTCGAGCAGCTCCTCAGGTGGAGCTGATCCGCCGGCTTCTAGCAGCGCGAGATATTTTGGCACGAAGCTTTTTGCCTTGGTCTTTGCACATACGATAAAGCGCGAGGACCAAGAGCGGGCCGAGGACGTAGCTGTGGCATTAGAAACGGTAGTAAATTTTCACACTCTAGGCCAGAACAGATTTAGGTACTCGATTTCATCTCGATCGGTAACGCGGTAATGAACTAGGATAGTACGGGACCGGTAAAGGTAACTTGGGGAAGTCGGATTGTAAAAACTCGGAACTCTACCGGGTAAATCGGGGTTTCGAACGATTGCGGCCAATGTTTCTTCGAGATTGGTTAGATCGCCAGCACTAACTGATTTTTCGAAGACTGAAAGTTCCTCAAGAAATTTTTTTGAGAGAAGGTAGTGAGTCACGAAGGAGCCCTTTTTTCCGAGCCGCGGACAGGATTCTTTGGACCGTTGGTGCACCTGAAAGTTTGAGCACTTTCCCGGTTTTCACGTCATCCAACGATTTGCGCATGGCCCGCAACGCTTCCGGGTCTTGCCATAGTCGAGCGACAGCCTTCAAAGTTTGCAGATGCTCAAAGTTGACAATCACAGCTTTCGGTTTTCCTTGCTTTGTGACGATTACTTGATCGCCATCTTCGACTTCCTCGACCAGGCGGAGGAATTTTTGTCTAGCTTCGCTTGTGGTTATGTAGCGGTCCATAGATTACCTCACTGACAAAGAAGTGTACAAAGAGATGCGACCATGAGCAAGGCTAGCGGTTGCGTCAATTGCTACGAGGGCTGAGTTTCGAGCGATAGCTTTTTGCGCCATGAGCGCTCCTTTCGATTGTTTGTGATGCTGCTTATTTCACGGTGATCCAGGCTGGTGTCAAGTTGCGCCGCAGCGATTTCAGTGTATATGATGGCCGGAATTTTTCTGGAACAATCAAGGAGGAAAAGTTTTTATGGCCGAATTAACTGAACTCAAAAAGATTCTAGCGATGTCGTCGCGCATGCTCTTTAACTCTGGGCTGGTCGATTACAGCGGGCATATCAGTGTGCGCATTCCGGGTTCCGATCACTTGCTGATCCTGCCGCACCCCGTGAGCCGGGCGACCGTCAAACCAGACGACATGGTGGTGACCGATTTCGAAGGCAAAGTGATCGAAGGGAAGTACAGAGCGCCCTCGGAAGTGTACATGCATGCGCGCGCCTACAAAGCGCGCAGCGACGTGCATAGCGTGGCGCATCTGCATAATCACATGGTGGCGACGCTCAGCATGGTCAACAAGCCTTTTTACCCGGCGTCTTCGAATCCGGGAGCGTTCTTTGGACCGGGCGCGCTGCCGCTCTACATGGACCCGGCATTGATTCACACGATCGAACAAGGCGATGCCGTGGCCAAGACACTGGGCCAAGCCGATGCCGTCATGTTGCGCGGTCACGGGTCGATGGTCGTGGCGCAATCGATCGAATGGGTGTTTGCCGCCTGCGTTGACTTGGAAGAAGCCGCATCGCGTTTCTACAAAGCATCGCTGCTCGGACCCGTGATGGTTTACAACGACGATGAAACCCAGCGGGTCATGAAAGGGCGGCGCAAGGATTCCGTTGTCCAGAAAGTTTGGGATCACAACGTTGCCAAAACCAAACTGGCCGGTCTAATGGATGGAATTTAGCGATTTTTCCGAAGTGGCCGGCTAGCATTCACGGGACAGACCTTCGAAGTGATTCTGCTGAAAAACCCTGCGTTCATCCTTCGAGAGCCTCAGAGCCCGTCCTGAGCTTGACGAAGGAACGAACGGGGAGGGGATTGATAACATTAAGAATTTTCCGTTCATGCTGAGCCCGTCGAAGCATTCCTAGGGGTTTTTCAGCAGATTCCGAAGTGGCGGCGGTAGCGGCTTGGGCGCGCGTCGAATTCGCAGCGTCCGAGCCTAGCCCTTTTCATCCAAGGCCGGATTGGCTTGGCCCAAGATCGTCAATGATGACGAGATTCACCAATATCTATAAGTTGGGGATTTTTTTCTTGCGTGGTACTAGGCCCTGTGGTATAGAATCCGACTTAAGTTGACGAGGAGATTGTACTCAAATGTACGATGATTTCTTAGCAAGGATTCTAGAACCGGATATTTTTCTACCCTCGCAGTTTTACGGCTCGGGCGGGCTGTCGCGCAGGCTTGAGGGCGAAAAGCGGCTGATGATCGCGATACTCAAGGACGCGGTCGAGTGTTTGGAAAAATATCGCGACGCGAGCAATGGACTAGGCCGCATCCAGTATCAAAACGCCATCGAATGGGTCGAGGATACCGGCACGGAATGGCTGTTTTCGTTCACTAACATCTGCGATTTGTTGGGATTCGATCCGCATTATATGCGTGAAGTGCTGCTCAAACGAGAGAACCGATACATCAAGCCAGCGCGCACCCGAACGGTTTCCTTCGCCGCGATGATGGCGCAATAATAATCGCAGACACTTCGCGGACGGGGCGTTGACCCCGTAGTTGACCAAAGGGGATGCTCGCCCCCTTTGGAAACCCCATTTAACGGTTCCCCGCTGCGACCAGCGGGGCCGACGTAGAGTAGGGCTATCTCGTTCTACTTTTTAAGGCTTTTAGCTCTTCGCTGATCACTTGCCCACGCGGGGTGTTGGCGCCGCTGAACTTGAGCGCCCGTTCAAAATCGGCAATCGCTCTTTCATCCTCGTCCTGCAGTAGATTCGCCCGGCCGAGATAATAGTAGCCATCGCCGAGCCGGTCGAGCTTGCCATAAACAAGGCCGAGCCGATACGGTGGCCGATCCCAAAGCGGAGCGACGTTTTGTGCGTTCAGATAAGCCCCCGCCGCGCCCCGCAGGTCGCCGGATTTCTCCAGCATCTCCCCAAGATAGAGAAATGTTAGCGGCTCGTTGGGGTCAAGGGCGATGGCCCGATCGAACGCCGCCCGCGCGGCGGCAAAATCATTTGCCTGGGTGAACAACTGGCCAAGATCTCTGTGCAATGCCGGATAATCCGGTCTTAATTGCCGCGCCCGCTCGTAATTCCGTTGGGCCGTGGGTAAATCGCCGGCGAGCTGCTGAGCGAAGGCTAGTAAGTGAAGCAGTTCGGCGTTCTTTGGACTCTGCTGAACGAGTTTCTCATACTCGCTGACGATGTTGTCTTGGACGGCGCGATCCAAGCGGAGAATGATCTGGACTTTTTTCAAAGCCACCGGATCGTCAGGCCGCGGTTGCGTCGGTCCGAGAGACTTGACGACCAGCTCGGCGTTAGCGACCCGCTCTTGGGTGATCGGATGACTTAAGATGTAGGCCGGCACATCGATCGGATTGAGCGCTCGCTCTTGCTCCATGGTTTTCAGAAATCCGATGGTGCCCTTGGGATCGAAGCCCGCCGCCACCATATATCTCACGCCGAGCGTATCGGATTCCAATTCCAGCTGTCGGCTATAGGAGGCCTGGCGCGTCGCCGCCACGGCTTGACCGATCATCCCCACGGCTTGAGCGCCGCTGCCGCTGCGTGCCAAGAGCGCCATACTCAAAAGGCTTAAGAGCGAGATGGCGTCGGGTCCGGACGAGCGCGCCATATGCCGGCCTTTGACATGGACGATTTCATGGCCAAGCACGCCGGCTAATTCATCAGTGGTCTTGGCACGCTCGATTAGACCCGTGAAGATGTAAATAGATCCGCCAGGGACGGCAAAGGCGTTGAGCTGGTTTTCTTCGATGACAAAAAAACGATAGTCGAAAGACAGCGGCCCAGTGGCGGCGAGAATGCGCCGGCCGATGCGGTCGACGTATCGCTCGACTTCCGGATTATTAGAAAATTTAAATTGCTTCTTGGCCTCGCGGCGAAATTCGCGGCTGATTCGTGTTTCCTCATCTTCGCTGGGCGGACCGATCGAAGGGATGCTCGGCAGCGCAAAGGAACTACAGCCGGTCATGAGTAATGAAACTATTACCACCGACGCACAATGCGCTTGCCATGGGCGGCGCGCGGTAGCTAGGCGAGTCATTGAGGAATTATAGAGAGTCGAGTGGGCCCATTCAATACTGATGCTCGGCGACGGTGGTTTCCGGGTTGACGGCAGTTGACGACCGCGAGCTGAGTCCCTATTCTCTGCGCTAGTAACAACCGTGAGGCATGGGTGATGACGACAAAATTTGAAGTTCCGGCCGACAAACTGACCTGGCACTGCGATCTATCCTTCTTGCCATTTACTTGCACGGCGGAGATGACACCGCTGGAAGATTTTATCGGCCAAGACCGCGCTATCCGCGCCATCGAATTCGGCCTCGGCGTCAACCGGCCCGGCTTCAACATCTTCGTCACCGGCCTGACCGGCACGGGCAAGACCAGCATCATTAAGGCGTTCTTGAAAAAAATTACCAGCGACCGGGGCATTCTGCCGGCCGATGCGCCGTCGCCGGAGGATTGGTGTTACGTTTACAATTTTAGCGACGCCGACCGGCCGCAAGCGCTCAAGATTCGCCGGGGTTGGGGCAAGCGACTCAAGGCGGATATGGAGCAGTTGGTGCAGAATCTCCAGCGCGAAGCGAAAAAAATGTTTGAGAGCGACGACTACGCGCACCAACGCCAGGGGATGATCGAACAGATCCAGAAACGCCAGCAAGAGATGATGGAAGGGTTGATGGAAGAAGCTCGCCAAGTTGGCTTCGCTCTGCGCATGACTCCGTCCGGCATCGTGTTGCTGCCGACCAAAGACGGCAAGCCGATGCAGGAGGCGGATTATCTCGCGCTGTCGAGCACGGAAAAACGGCGATTGGAGGAACAACGCGGCGCGATCGAAAAGAAGGTCGAAGATACCCTGCGCGAAGGTAAAAAACTCGAACGGGAAATCGCCGAAAAGCTGGAATCGGCGGAAACCCAGGCGGCGGATTATTTGGTGCGCACTCCGCTGGCCGACTTGAAAGAAAAATATCAAGACTACCCCAAGGTGGTCGGCTATCTCGACGGTGTACGCGATCACATCATCAAAAACCTGCAACGTTTCAAAGGTGGCGACGCTTCCACGGCGATGGGTTCCATGCCCGGCATGCAATTTGGTGAACCGCCCGGCGATCCCTTTCTGCCGTACCGCGTCAACGTGTTTGTCGATAACAGCGACAGCCAGGGCGCGCCGATCATCGTCGAAACCAATCCCACCTTTCACAATCTTTTTGGTGTGA
This sequence comes from uncultured Syntrophobacter sp., assembly GCA_964478485.1. Classification (GTDB taxonomy): domain Bacteria; phylum Desulfobacterota; class Binatia; order UBA9968; family UBA9968; genus DP-20. Next base: position 68,400 of record CAYZJE010000017.1, read on the forward strand.
TCGAGAAAAAGCCCATCATGGGAGGTTACATCACTGACTTCACGCTGGTTAAAGCCGGTTCCATTAGCCGAGCCAACGGCGGTTACTTGGTTCTTTATGACCGGGAAGTGCTGGCCAATTCCGGGGTCTGGGAAGCGTTACAAAGGGTGATCAAAAACCGCGAGCTGAGAATTGAGGAGCCGAGCGCCTTCTTCGGATTCGTACCGCCGCAGGGACTTCGCCCGGAACCGATCCCGACCGATACCAAGGTGATCATGATCGGCGATCCTTCTCTGTATCGGACGCTGGCAACTTTGGACCCCGATTTCCGTGAGACCTTCAAGGTCAAAGCCGATTTCAATTTCGAAATCGACCGGTCGCAAGAGAACATCACGGCGTTCGCCTGTTTCATCAGTGACTATTGCAAGCGCGAAGGGATGCGCCACTTCGATAGCGAGGGCGTCGCGCGGGTCATCGAACAGTGCGCCCGGCAGGTCGAAGACCAAAACAAACTGTCGACCCGATTCAGCGACATGGTCGATCTCTTAATCGAGTCCGACTATTGGGCTGAAAAGGATCACGCGGAGCTGGTTTCAGGAAAGCATGTCGAGCGCGCCATCGTCGAGAAGATTTTTCGCTTGAACCTGATTGAAAAGCGGCTGCAAGAATTGATCGCCGAAGGCACCGTGTTAGTCGATGTCGACGGCGCGGCGGTCGGCCAGGTGAACGGGTTAGCCGTTTATCAGATGGGCGATTTCAGTTTCGGCAAGCCGTCGCGCATCACGGCGAAGACATTCATGGGGCGGGGCGGCATCGTCAACATCGAGCGCGAGTCGAAGCTGAGCGGCAAGAGTCACGACAAAGGCGTGCTGATTCTCGGCGGCTACCTGGGCGGCAAGTACGCCCAGCAGAGCCCGCTCTCGTTATCGACGAGCGTATGCTTCGAGCAATCTTATGACGGCGTCGACGGCGACAGCGCGTCATCGACCGAGCTCTACGCGATTGTTTCAAGCCTTGCGGAAATTCCCATCAAGCAAGGCATCGCGGTCACCGGTTCAGTTAACCAGAACGGCGAAGTTCAAGCCATCGGTGGGGTCAATTACAAGATCGAGGGCCACTACGATGTTTGCCGTCTCAAGGGATTCGCAGACGGGCAAGGCGTGATGATTCCTAGAGCCAACGTGCATAATTTAATGCTGCGCGCCGATGTTGTCGACGCGGTGAAAGCTGGCAGGTTCCGCATTTACGCGGTAAGCACGATCGACGAGGGGATCGAGGTCTTGACCGGCGTCAGTGCCGGGGTGCGCAACGGCGACGGCAGTTACCCGGAGGGCTCGGTCAATGACCGAGTGCAGAAGAAACTACAGCTCTTCGCGGAGCAACAAAAAAAATTAGCGGCGCCGGGTAATTCGAGGGATGACGACCCGTGAGAGATTAGATTCTTGCTTTTTGGCTGTTGAAGAAAACAACTTCAAGAATTTTCCTCGCGCCAAGCAAACCCTAATCAAAATCCCAAATTCGAAATCCGAAATTCGAAACAAACTCAAATGATCAAAAAACTACAATGTTCCAAACAGAAAGAATCGGATTCGGCGTTTTGGATTTGCCGAGTTTGAGATTTATTTGGCTTCGAGTTTGTTTCGAATTTCGATATTCGGATTTCGGATTTGCCGCTTTGTCTTTGCGCCAGTCTTCAGTTTTCCAATTCTGCAATCTAACTTTACAAATATTTTTGGCTTACCCTTCGCGCGCCTTGGTTGCTTCCGGTTTGGCGCCGAGGGGAACGGACAACTGCATGGTTTTGCCGTGGCGCAAAATCGTCAGACGGACGACCTTGCCAGCCTCGATGCCGCCCACCAGGCGCGTCACCTCGCGCGGGCTATCGACGTGATTGTCGTTGACCGACAGGATGACGTCCTGTTTTTGGATGCCGGCGAGCGCTGCCGGTTGCCCTGGCAACACTGAGCTGACGACGACCCCTTTGACCGGGTGAATGCCGAGCGCCCGTGCTTGGTCCAGCGAGATATCCGACATCTGCACCCCCAACCAACCCCAGGCAAACTTTTCGCCGTTCGCCAGCCGAGGGAAAATCCGTTTGATCACGTTGATCGGTGTGGCAAAACCCATATTGCCGCGATCTGACGCCATGGTGATCATGCCGATCACATGTCCTTTGCTGTTGAGCAGCGGGCCGCCGCTGCCGCCTGAATAGGCGCCGGCATCGGTTTGGATAAAATCAAAGCTCGCCGAGTCCGGATAGCTCCGGCCGGCGCGGCTGATGATGCCCAAGTTCATCGAACTCTCGCGGCCGAAGGGATAGCCGAATACCAAGGCGAGATCGCCGACGCGGACTTTATCCGAATCGGTCAACGACAAGATTGGCAATTCCTTTTCGCTCTGCACTTTGAGGATCGCCAAATCGATTTGGCTGTCAGCGGCGACGAGCCGGGCGGGTAGACGTTGACCGTCGGCGAGGCGCACTTCAAGCGCTTTGGCTTTGTCGATCACATGCTGCGCCGTGAGCAAATAGCCCTGGGGGTCGATGAAAAATCCCGAGCCGCGGCTGCTCTGAGGTTGGCCTTTCTCGCCTTTGGTTTCCTGGCCGGTGACGCGAATCTGGACGATCGCCGGGCGCGAGCTGTTGGCCAACTGCACGAACGCCCGGTTGAGCCGGTCGAGATCGGTTTCGCCGCCGACCGTTTCGGCCTCGCGCCAGTTGATCAGCGACGATCGATCGAGCTTCTCTTCGGCCAGGAGAGCCGTTGGTAAGAGTCCCCAAGTAAGTATCAACAAAGTGGCAGCGAACTTCATATTCAACCTCACGAGAGATCTAGCGGCTTTTCCATTTATCGAAAAAAACTGTCGATAACAAGCGGAGCGTGGATCGCGATTGCGCTTCACGCGCCGAGTTATGTTATGGTCTGGCCATGAGCGCGGCGGTGGACAAAATTGTCCTGGTCACCGGTGGCAGCGGCGGGCTCGGCGCCGCCCTCGCGGGTGGCTTCGCGCGCCAGGGTTATCGCGTGGTGATCAGCGCGCGCCAGCAAGAAAAGCTGAAGGAATTGGCTGACGCAATGGCTCAGGAAGGCGCGCGAGTGCTCGCAATCGCCTGTGACGTTACCGACCGAAACCAGGTGAGAAATCTCGGCGCCGAGATCGCCAAGCGTTGGGGCGCCGTGCAGATCCTGATCAACAACGCCGGCATCGCCCGCGCTGTAAGTTTTGCCGATATGGCGGACACGCTCTGGGATGAAACATTGGAGACTAATCTCACCGGAGCTTACAATTGCTGCAAAGCCTTCTTGCCGGGGATGATTCAAGCCAAGTGGGGCCGGATCATCAA
>CAYZJE010000018.1:0-32000 GCA_964478485.1 uncultured Syntrophobacter sp.
TCGTGCATCTCGCAGTACTCGACAACCTCCTCTAACTCTTCGACCGGACCGCCAGGGACTGACTCGTACCAACGCCTGCAACCGCATTCGCTCTCGAAGTAATCTTTTCTTATCGGAGGCTTATCCATGGGACACACTCGCCATGCAGCGATAGCGTCAGGACACATAAACTGACTCACTGGTTTACTTGTTGCCGCTTTCCCGTTTGTCGGGAACGGAAATTTCCGCGCGAACTGATGAGTCGCTCCGTCCACCCATCGAAGGGTGAACGGGGCTTCCAATCAGCAGACGATCAACGATGGGAACAAATCGACGCAGGCAAACCGCCTAGGGATTGCTTTGCTCTTGGCCGAAGAACTTTCCTTCTACCATTTCTCTCGCCAGCTCTTTCCTCGGCGTGTAATCGATGCGTTTAGCAACCGCCCCTGGCTGATACGCCATGACATGGAGGACCACCAACGGTTCGTCGCCTGAGCTTTCAAACCAGTAAGGCGTCGGGCGGGGAATCAGGATCGATTGATGCTTTTTCAGCTTACCGACGACCTCGTCGCCCTTGCCATAGAAAGTTGCTTCGCCTTGCAGAACCACCCAGATGGCGTCCATACCAGTGTGGGCATGCAAATTCGTTTCGCCGCCGTCGGTGACGACCTGAACATTGGCGCGGATGAGATCAGTGCGCACGAGCTCGGTAGTCTTCTTTCCTTTCGCCACGATCTGCGGATTGATATCGAAGACTTGGAATCCTTGTGTCTGTTCTTGTTCCATGGGCCCCTCCTTTTATTGTTGTTGACTTTGGGAACACCTCGATCCTATCACGTCATTTCCGCCGCGGTAAAGCCCCCGCTGGAAGACAAAGATTTCCTCCCGCAAAGGCGCGAAGGCGCGAAGTTTGGAATCGATGTCATTTCGTCCGAAGGGAGAAATCTTTCTTGGATCCCTCGCGTTCTCTCGGGATGACGGGCCTCGGCCCGTCACCTTTGCGCCTTGGCGCCTTGGCGGGAGATAATCCGATTACTTTTTTGCGAACTTTGCGTTTCCGATCGTCCTGAGCCTGTCGAAGGATGCGGCTAATTCTCCGATCCTCTTTGGTTGCGGCTTTGCCGCACCGCGATCACCGCTGCGCGTCGGCCTTGGGAAAACCATAGGCCTCGAAGATCCGCGCCGACCAAGGCTGAAGGTTCTGATAGCTTTCCCACGGCACGGCCGATAATCTTTTTCCCCTCAATTCCTGCTCCACCGCGCTGCCGCGCACATAAACTGCCGACGCCATCGGCTCATGCTCATCGGCGAGCTTCTGCGCTTCTACAGTCGCCAGCCAGTCAAACCACAGTAACGCCGCATAAGGATGTTGCGCCGTCGCCAGGATCGACTGCGCCAACGCCAACCTGAACGGAACCGGCTCGAGAATAGTATATTGAAGAACGCCCAGGGGGTCTTTCTTTTGGGCGCGCTTGAGGTCGTGAAAATTCGCCGCGACCATCAGGGGAATTTCACCGGCGAGCATTCCTGTAATCGCCCTGGGGTCGCCGCGGACCCAGATCGGTTCCTGACTCGCGAGCTTGCGCGCGAACTCCACCGTCCGATCCAGACCCCAGGCGGGGATCAAAGTTGTCAAGCCGGGGCGAATGTCCAGGGAAAGTTTTCGTCCCTTAAACTCGGGCTTCAAAAGATCTTCCCACACTTTCGGCACCTGCGCCGGCGGAACCAGATTCTTATTATACGCGATCACGTGGAAGCGGCTGTGAAAGGCCGCGATATTGCGCTGCGTGGAATCGACCATCGGAACCGGGATTTGCAGCACGCCCTGCTCGGCCATCGCTTGCAGATCGACCTTCCAGAGGTGCGGAATAAATTCGTTGATCAGATCGGAACTAGTCGAAACCACGTCCCACTCCTTAGCCGCGCCGCTCTTGATTTGTAGGACGAGCTGCTGCGCCGACTCGGAGCCGGTTCTGGGCTGGATGTTAAGCTCGATAAACGGATAGCGTTTTTTGAAAGCGGCGGTGGAAGCCTTGGCGGTTTCAGGCTCCATGCTGGTGATCACGCTCAGCTTTCCCTCTTTCTGAGCGCGTAACAGAATCTCCGCCCGGTCAGAGACAAACAAAAAACCTCTGGCCTCCGCCTCTTGTTTGGCTTTTCCGAGGGCCGCGTTTGGCGTAGCGGCGTGAACCGGCGAAGCAAATAGAAAAACGCCCAACCCAATTGCCAGAAAGATTCTGCTAAAACCTAGCTTCATAGTGAACCTCCACGAAAAACTATCAGTGAATGGCGGTGAAAATCGGCTGCTCATCGCCACCCCTCAGTCGAGCCCGTAAAAGTTTCGCGGATTGATCTCGAGAATTTTCTTGATCGCCGCGGCTGAAATTCGCTGGTCTTGCCTGAGCAGATGAATGGCATTGAGCTCGCTGGACGGATCGTGGTGGCCGTAGTCGGTGCCGATCATCAGGCAATCCTCGCCGGCGTGGCTCAAGACATAGGGCAAATCATCGGTGTTCTCGCAGGCAACCCACATCTGATTGGCAGCGAGGGCGTCAGCCGGAAACGGCTTGCCGTTACGCCGGAAGCGATCGGCCAAATCGTTCAGGACATACGGCACCCATTGGGCGCTGACCTCGATGAAGCCCCAACGGACGTCCGGAAACTTTTTCGGAATCTCTTTTTCGAGCAGCGTATGAAACGCGCCGACCACGGCGAGCTTGAACTTGGTAAAGGATGTATCGTCCGCGAAAAAATCATGATGGACGAAGCTGCCGTTGGCGGAATGGACACAGACGGGCAGGTCAAGATCACTGGAAATCCGCCAGAGCGGATAAAAATAAGCCGAGCCGAGCGAGCGCTCGCATTCCAATCCGCGCATGAAGATACCGCAAGCGCCGTGCTGCTTGGCCCACTCAAGTTCATCACGCACCGCGCCGGGGGTTTTTTCGAGCAGCCGCAGCGGTGGCTTGGCCACCCAGCGCAACCGCCCATGCCCCTGGCGCCACAGATCGGCCATCCAGCGGTTATAGGACTTGCACAGCGCGCGTTCGCGCTCGGCTTCCTGCACCACCGGCCGGAGAAACAGCGTCGGATAGAGCACCTGGGTCTCGATGCCGAGCTCGTTCATATGCGCCAGACGAGCTTTGACGCTCAACATCTCGCGCGACTCTTTCGCCGTGTCGGTGCCGACGTTGCGGTCCTTGCCGAAGGCGCGCCCCTCGATCACCCAGAAATCGCGCACGGAGGTTCCTTCGTTACTGAGCAGCTCCGCGCCGAAGTTCTGCGTCATCAGCTGCGGCGTAAAACGCCGCTCATCGTCGTCAAAGTAGCTCCAAGTTTGCACCGTCTCGATCACATGAGCATCGGCGTCGATCGCTCCCATCGGCACGCTCCTTTCAACTAGATCAACCGTAATTGGAAACCGTCGCGCCCGACCCATGTATATCTAAAAATGTCCTACGAGAGCAAGAAATAGTTCGAGCAGGCACTCCGAAGCTCGCCGGCCCCCGGCCAGCGCAGGTTCGGTCGATAAGTCAAAGCTTCATCGGCACGGTCGACAGCATACGTAAACGCAGCCACTTCGCGGGCGAGGATTTAACTCCGCCGCTGATTTGAATATCGCAAAGGGGATGCTCGTCCCTTTTTGAAAACCCCAATTAATTGTTCCCGCCTCAAAAGGCGGGGTTAACCTAGAATTAGCGAAGATAGCCTGGCCGTAAACCTATCACCTTGTCGGCAGATACCGACTGTAGATTTCCACGTTTCCGGAATTCCGGAAACGTGGAATTCCGTCAGTGATGTGAGAGAACCGGTTATTAGACGCCGAATTTACTGATTGGAATCTGGTTGCGGTCGGTGCCCTATCCCAGCAGCTCGCAAAACACGTCGGCGGTCTTCTCACCGTCATACCCGAGAGCATATTTAGCGTTTCATCAAGAGCCGCGGCCTCACACAGGCTGAAGCGGGCGCAGTTCTCGGCATCAAGCAGCCCCACGTTTCGGCCCTGATGCGTTACCATTCCAGCAATTTTTCAGTCAAACGATTAATGGACTTTTTAGGTTCGCTCGGCCTCGCGCCGTCGATCCGAGAAGATTGTAACGATTGTTATGGCCGCCTCTGGCCCGCCTGGACCAGAATCTTGCGTTAACGTTTTTCTCCTTTGAGAAGGTGGCTTAGGGGCCCAACATCTTTCAGACTTTCCAGATTCTCTACGTAGTCCAAAATACCCTGAACGGCTTTTTCGTCGATGACACGGTGTGCGCAATCGACGAATTTAGCTCTTAGTTCATGCGCCGAAAGCGGCGCCTGGGGGCCTCCTTTGGAATATTCAACGTAGCGAGAAATAGTTTTTCCATCTCTTAGTCGAACTGTCACTTTGCTCGGCCGCCCTTCCGAGCTGTCGGCAAAGGCATTGTTAAGTTCCATGTGAACTTTTTTGGCGAATTCAAGCATCGGCTGCTCGCGCACGGCCGCATCGGTGAAGTCGTCGAGCGACACCTTGCCGTTGATCATGGCTCGGGCAAGCAGATAGCCCATACAGAACTTTCCCTCCAGTCCGGTCCGGGGAACGCTGAAGACCAGCCGGTCGTAGGCGTGTTTGGCTACTTCGACGTGGATCGATTCCACCGCATCCGCCTTGATGCCGTCACGCTCGCGCATCTCAAGCACCGCATCGATCGCATTGTGGGAGAGTCCACCGCACGCGTAGGGTTTGATTTTCAATCCCTGGGTTAGTTCATAAGACCGCCCCAACTCTTCCAAGGGAGCGGGGTCGGGAGGTAAGGAAAGAAAAGCGCCAAAAAAACCGGTCGCTGATTCCAAAGCTTTGGGACTTGCCGTAAATCCCCTTTGCGCCAAACTCGCTGCCATGACACCACTTCGTGCCGCCAGGCCGGCGCCTAAGGGTTTGGTCATCGTGCCATAATTGCAAGCTGTACCGCTGGCCATTGACGTGGCAATTCCCAGGGCCATGCGTACTTTATCGATGTCGAGTTTGAGCAGCTTGGCGCAAGACAGAGTCGCGCCCAGAGTTCCTAACGTTCCTGCGCTGTGCCAACCGCCGCGACCCTCTTCCGGTATCGACTTGGCGATCTTGGCAGTGGCTTCGAAGCCGGCCACATAGGCTTCCAGCAAATCGCCCCCGCTCGCGCCAAGAGCTTCCGCCAGCGCCATGACAGCGGGGATCACTCCTGATGTAGGCTGGCCGAGATAGACACCGTGATCGAAATCCAGCGCATGGGCCGCGGTTCCGTTAGCGAGCGCTGCTAAGGTGGCTGAGGATTTGAATCCCTGTCCCCAAACGGATGCCACACCGCGCGCTTCCTCCAGACGAACTTGCTCAGCACAGAGGAGTGCGCCTTCCTCGTTGCTGCCGGCTAACGCAACTCCCAAGCAATCTAGGATAGCGGTTTTGGCGGCAGCCAAGACGTCGTTAGGGATATTTTCAATGCTTGTTTCTGCGACAAACCGCGCGACTCGTTCAGTATCATTTCGGCTGCTGTCCATAGTCTGATCTCCTTCGAAGTCTCTGCACCGCTGTGACCGTCAGTTAGATAAGAGATCCAGCGAACAAATAAACTTTGCTTTCGCCATGATATTTTCCGTGCAGGCGAATATATGCCGATCCGATACATTGTCAACTTCCGAGTGGACCGCGCCCCTCCGACTAGAATAATCGATCAAGCACCGGTTCGGACCTGCGCAATAAATTGATTCAGCGAGGTAAGATCGCAGAATCGGAGTGACCAAGACGATTAGCAACGCCTTTCGGAGGGCAAAACGTACGCGCTAAGAGATCGACAATCGCGGCGTTGGCGAAACAAAGGAAAGCTTCCGACCGTGATTTTAGCATTGGAAATGACGCGCTAAGGCTGGAAAATACGATCTTCCGGGCGAAAAACTCGGAATGCACTTGCAAATAGACTGATCCGACCCGTGGCCCCTTCTCGCAAGTTCACGCGGCGGATATCGCACTCGCGAATCGAGAAGGATTCCGGCCTCTCCGCGGCCTGCTCCATGTAATGCCGCAGCTCCGCATAAGACGGGGAGACGGGGAGACGGGGTCAGACTTTGATTTCCATACTTTCTTTGCAGATTGTCATGATGTAAAAGTCTGACCCCGACGCTTACCCCGACGCTTACCCTCTGACCCCGACGCTTACCCTTGCGGATTGGAAGGCGCTGGTAAAAGGCGAGTTGACTGTTCCGGCGGGCACGGAAGTGGGCGTCAAGGTCAATGGTTTTGTCGCCCTCGTGAGTCGCGGCAAATTTGCCACCATGCTACCGCTCAATTTTCCAACTTCCACCACGGAGATATCCGCCACGGTGACAAACTCTTCGGGCGCGATTTTGGGCACGCATTCGATTCCCGTCGCGACAGCGAGCCCGAATCCCGACCCGAATTTGATGTTCCGAGCGTCTCCGGTTTTGGGGATGGCACCCCTGCCGGTGCGCTTCACGATGACCAGTCGGAAGCAGATCGCGCGCGTAGAACTGGATTTGGACGGCGATGGTACGATCGATTGGCAAGGCGCCACACTCGATAGGGAGGAATTTCCACTACCAGATGCCGGTCTTTACTTCCCGACCGTAAGAGTTATCGACACTGACGGAAATGCTCACAGCGAAAGCGTCATGGTGCAAGTTCTCGACCTGAAGGAATACGATCGGCTCCTGCAAGAGAAATGGACGGCGATGAAAGGCGCGCTGCGCCAAGGCGATATCAGCCGCGCGGTTGACTACATTGTGACCAAGAAGAGAGACGGTTATCGAAAAATGTTCGAGTCGTTAACAATCCCTTTATCCGATATCGATCGGATTCTTACCGACATTAAATTTGTCAAACTTGCCGGGATCTACGCTGAATATGAAATGCTCTACACGGAGAACGGAGTGGCGATGTCAGGCTTGGTGAACTTCAGTTTGGACATGAACGGCATTTGGCGCGTCAGTTTTTTCTAACCCGCGCAATAACCGCCACGCCTGATCCACCGCTCACAAAAATTGAGCCGAGTGGGACGTTGGGATTGACACCACGTCCAGCCAACGTCAACGTTTGATGTTTGTTTCGCCTTGCTCAGCCAAGTAGGTGCGCCGGCGTTCTAGCTGATTTGCGTCTCCCAAGAAAAGCGCAAATTACTCAGCAGACCGGTAAGAGCCACCAGAAGTGCGACACCGGCAATCACCCGAAACAGCGGCCGCATGGTAGCCCACCAAGTCCACGGACGCGCACCGACAATGTAAATGCGCGTGGGATCGGCTGGAGCCCAGGCAACCCGCACTGCCGTGCCGCGGGTTAACGGCTGGTCCTCGAAGACCGCTGTGATCCGCTCGACTCCTTGGACAACCACCCGCGCGCTCCTGCGACCCCATCGGCCCTTAAAGGAATGCCCCTCGATAACTGCCGCCACGACCATGCCGTTGGCTTCAGCGTCCAATTGAGCCGCGCGCTCGCTATTGTCGACGCTGTTGGCGTATGCGAGCAGCATGAGCGCGACGAGGGCCGTGACGACGGCTTCGAGCCCGAACCGCCGACAAGTCGCGGCCCAGTGCTCGAAAAAATTTGACCTCATCGTTTCCGTCATTCTTTAAGCCGCGACCAGTCTCACGCCGCCGCTCGTGCCGGACGACCAAGATTATCCAGTCCCGGATGTTTCAAAATCACTTCCGCGTATTTATGGATAGCGTCGGTGTCACGTCGACCAATTTTAGAATGGGAATTATGAATTGTAAATCTAGAATAAATACGAAACTCTGAGAAATGGCGAAAGTTCATTCTTGGCTGCGGTGGGCTATCGTGTCAGAAGGCATTGCTTGAGTGATGTTTGCCTGCTTCCAATAAGCAAACAATCAAAGCCTGGCACCATCTCCAGAGGACTTGACCCGACCACAATGCGAATCGTCTTTCCGGCATAGAGATTGTCCTGAGCGTTGGCCGGATCGCGATACGACAGGATTAGGAAAGTGATCGAAATAACAACTATTTGTATAGTCATAAGAATCCCTGTTGTTTGGGCTGCTGTTGCGCCTCCGGTCTCTTGTACGCCATATCGACCTCCATCACGGAGTAACACGCGACGAAGTTGTTGTCGAAGGCCCGGATGCTCGACGAAGACAGTTCAAGTCGTTCAAGCCGTTTAATCACTGACGCCCCAACGCGGTTCCGAGCGTCTCAGTGGTTTCTCGGAGACGGTGCCAAGCATTCCCTTGACTCTAGGCTGTGGCAATTGTTTATTGAATGCATGTAGCGAAACTCACGCTTCGATACATCGAAAGATAAGATCAGGGCACGATGAAATATTTAGGGAACACCGCCTTCGGTTACCTGTTACTTTTTTACGCCGCGCTTGGTTCCGTCCATGGAGCCGAGTCCAAGCCGGCGTGGGCGGCGGAATGGGAGCGAACTGTCGAGGCGGCCAAAAAAGAGGGGCAACTCACGGTCTACCACACCCGCGGCCCGTTTGACCCGCTGTTCGCCGATTTCAGCAAGCGCTATCCGGGCCTTAAAGTTGTCACGGTGACCGGACGAGGCGGCGATTTGATCACCAGGATCATGGCGGAAAGACGGGGAGAAAAGTACCTTGCGGACGTGTATATCGGCTCGACGGGAACGCCTCTCGACATTCTATACCCGGCCAATCTTCTCGAACCGTTCCAACCGCTGCTGATCTTGCCCGAAGTCAAAGATCACTCGCGTTGGTTGCACAAGCAACATCATTATGGCGACCCCGAGGGCAAATATATTTTTGTTTTCGAAGGCGTGGTGCGCTCGGACATGGCGTTTAACACTAACCTGGTGGACGCCAAAGAGTTCAGTTCGTACTGGGATCTGCTCAAGCCCAAGTGGAAGAAAAAGATCGTCGCCATGGATCCCAATCTCGCCGGCTTTCCCACCGGCCTGCTGCAGTTCGCCTATTATCATCCCGAGCTGGGCGGCAAATTCCTGAGCCGGTTGTTCGGTGACATGGAGATCGCATTGTCGCGCGACGGCCGCCAAATTGTCGACTGGCTCGCGGTGGGCAAATTCGCCATCGCGCTGGCCGCGCCGGCCAACGAAGTTTTTGCCGCGATGAAGCAAGGTCTGCCGCTGGCGCGCTTCGAGCCGCGCGCATTCAAAGAGGGCGTTTACATGCGCCCGACGCAAGGCTCGCTCAGCGTGTTGACCCACAATCCCCACCCCAACGCAACCAAGCTATTCATCAACTGGCTGCTTTCCGTGGAAGGTCAGACGCTTTACCAAAAGCATTTTTTGCGCGGCGACCCGGTGTTCAGCCTGCGCGAAGACGTTCCGCCGAATCCCACCGTCGAGCCCTACAAACCCAAACCGGGCGACAAATTCATCTCCGTCTATCGTCCGGAGTTCAGGGACCTCGATGGCGCAAAAAAAGTGATCGACGAAGCGCTCAAGCGCTAAGATTGAAATCGCTGAGAAATTTTCCGTTCATGCTGACCCCTCGACAGGCTCGGGACTAAAGGCTGTCGAGGGGGCCCGCCCAGAGGCCCCTCGAAGGGTCGAAGCATTTTTTACCCTTTTTTCAGCATACTGCTAGCGCTTTCGAAGATGATGCTCACAGCGACACAGTAGTGTCCAAATTGAGTTCAACGATGCATCGATACAAGGGGCAGATCTTGTGTCTGTGCGCTCGGATGCGCGACCGAGCAGGGTCGCAAATGTTTCAATGATGCATCACACCGGTGCCAATTGCCATTTTATATTTTCGCTCTGTCCCGCTATAATGGCTCGAAATTACATGTGAAGCATCTCTTACCGTCATGAAAAAACTTCTCGTTCTCCAGCATGTCCCGCATGAGCTGCTGGGGACTTTGAATCCGCTGTTGAAACGCGCCGGATTTCGCATCCGCTACGTCAACTTCGCGCGCCATCCCGACGCCCAGCCGAGCCTCGACGGTTACGATGGCATGGTCGTCCTGGGCGGGCCCATGAGCGTCAACGACGCCGCCCGGCTGCCCCATTTGAGCACCGAGATGAAGTTGATCGAAGAAGCCTTGCGAAGAGATCTTCCCGTGTTAGGCATCTGCCTCGGCGCGCAATTGATCGCCAAAACGCTCGGCGCCACCGTCTACCGAAACAAAATAAAAGAGATCGGCTGGTACGATGTTTCGCCCACCGATCATGCGCAAAGCGATCCGCTATTGGGTGCTTTCGCAGAGACGGAGAAGATCTTTCAGTGGCACGGCGAAACTTTCAACATCCCGGGCCGCACCCACCACCTCGCCTTCTCAACCCTCTGTGCCAATCAGGCCTTCCGCTACGGCGCCAATGTCTATGGCTTTCAGTTTCACCTGGAAGTCGACGAGCCGATGATTCACCGCTGGCTGCGCGTACCGGAAAACCGTAAAGAGATCGCAGCCCTTGGCGGGACGAACACTCCCGAGCGCATTCACCAAGAAACGCCGGAGCATATGGCACGGCTCAATCAGCTGAGCGAGCGCGTGTTCGGCGAATTTATTCGCCTGTTCGGCATCGAAAAAACCCGTTGTCTGCTTCCGTCGCGCTAACTCGCGCAATCTCTTTTACACGAAGATCATTAAACGAAGCCACTTCGCGGGCGGGGATTTAACCCCGCCGCTATTGAAATATCGCAAAGGGGATGCTCGCCCCCTTCGGAAACCCCATTTAATTGTGCCCGCCTCAAGAGGCGGGGATAAAATAGAATACACCTGGTCCGTATAGTACCAATATACCTGCACAGAGCAGATTAATTCATCATCGTTGCACCTGACTAAGAACGCCTCGCGGCACCACCCTTTCGGTCTGAGATTGAACTGTAAGGCGCTACAGTCAAATCTCGCAGGATTGAACTGTCTGAGAAAACAGTTCAATCCTACGCTGCTGATGAGCCGAAAAGACAACGACTACCGCTGTCAACCGCCGCTATAGTGTGAGTATAACTTCTTTGAACATGCGACTCCGTTTATGAGCGAACGCTGGAAGTACAAGGCCATCACGTAAATGCCTACCAGCGCTCCAGCCGCAGGGCCGTGGTAGCCAGTGGACTTAGCCGCGGGCAACGCAAGAAGAACGCCGCTCGAAATGACACCCTTAGAAATTACCACGACCATCAACGACTCAGAATTGTTATCCAGCACGCCGTTCAGCAAAATAGCGGCGACGAGTTTTTTAGATTGGCTTATAAAAAATTTACCGAAATGCAGCGGTGCTGGACGCAAAAGCGGGCCACTGCGGCCCGCTCGCTGGCCAGATGTTTATAACCGACCTGCTATTGGTTTCGTTTACGCGCACGCCGACGGGCGATCACGATAATCGCACTGCCAACCAGCAAGAGTGAAGACGGTTCGGGAACCGTTAGCGTATTCACGTCGATGTTGTGGATGTTTTGAATAGTGTTACCCATATCCAGCGGGTCTACGTAAGTAAGCTGGAGTTTTGTAATCACCTCGCCGAAATCGCCGTGTAAATGATAATGCTGGTTTGCGCCCCGGTTAGCCTCCGACGGGAAATTCGCCAAGAAACCGTATTCAGAGCCGAATTGATCCCACGCCGTTAAGGTCAACCCACCCGAACCTAGAGGTTGCGCATTGTTCGATGAGTCGAGCTGGAACTCAATGGTGCCCCAACCATAGGGGGCCTCTGGAATGAGCACCAGTGTGGTGAAGCCCAAACCATTATCAGCATCAACCGTGCTGCCCGCAGCATGCAAAACAAGAGTGCCGTCCGAAGTGGCAAAGACATTGTATTTCGGTTTGGGCGGATTGGTATCCCCCACAACCAACGTCGCCCTCTGGGCTGGAGTGAAATTGATCGACTGGTCACAACCGTCGGAGGGATTGCAAAGACCGTATTCGAACGAGATGGTCGCTCGCACAATCGACGGATGCGCGGCCAACACCAGTGCGGTAATAAGTATCACCCGCTGGGCCGTTACGGACATCGAGCGCATTGCTGATCGAAGCGTGATCGTGGATCGTGGTGATTGAAATTCCATTGTCGCCCTCCTGGCCCGATTATTCATCCGGCGCCTTGGTCAGCTAGTAGAGCAACAAGCAGGCCGAAATTCTCAGCAACCAGTAAACGCTTATTTTTAAAGTGAATACGAAGAGCCAAGGGTTGGAAGAATTCTCAGATATAGGTGTGTAATAGTTGTTTACACAAAGTTTTAGTGCTTGGCGGTGTTGCGGTACTTTTCTGGATTTCGATAGATCATTGAGTCAGCTGCGGGCGTTTTAAAAACACTGTCAGCCACCGCGGATCTCATCGCTGTTTCGTATGTCGAGCGACACTGTGCACACCCGTCTTTCGACAGTTCTCATATATTTCACAGACCTACGAAGTCATTGCGCTGTTCCCAACACTGCGATGCGTTCTCTGGCTTTTTCTCTAATCTGAGAGATGCAGATAATAGTTGGTGACGCCTCAGTGTGAATAACGCCAACTTTTAAATGAAGGACAATACAGTGCGATTGCACTCGGGATCGGGGTCGCATCTTTACTTTTGACATGGGTACAAATTGCGGTTCACTAAATGTCACAAGTAAAGATTTGACACCATCTCTCTACCCGGTGACAACAAGCGAAAAAGGGATTGCGATCCTTGCCGGCATATCCGCCGACGGCATCGCCGAAAACTTTGTGAATAAAGCCGTGGCCGATCGCCTTAAAGAATTGGCACTTATCCTGATAGAATTTGCCGGGTCCGAGAAAAATGGCGCGACCGTTGATCGCTCTCAAAATTAAGAAATAATAGCGAGCGCCTTTCATTACTGGGAAACGACTCCGGCTGCACTCCCCCGAAATCCCTTTCACGCGGCGAAAACTGCCAAGCGACAAGGGCACAGGTTTTGCTCCCAAAATAAATCCAGGAGATCACTGCCATGGAAGCAATCAGAGCCGATACGAAAATCGATCGTCTCACCAAGCGCCGAGATCAGTTGGTTACGACACTGCGCCATCTCAATAAAGAGCAAAAGGAAGTAGCCCAAAACACCGACTGGCTCGACCAGGCTGCCTATGAAAGCCGCGTCGCTTTGCTCGACGGACTGAACCGCTGGTATCGGGCGGAGATGAAGCTTATCGACAAAGCGCTGGAGCGCATCAAAAAGCAGGAGTACGGCACCTGCACCGGCTGCCACGAGCCCATCGATGCCAAACGCTTGGAAGCCGCACCCGAAGCCAAATACTGCGGCACATGCGCAAAATTCAGAAAGGGCTTTGAGCAGAGAGCCGCCTAGTCAACGACTTTCAATCCTTCGTACCTGAGTTGGTCCGCCGCGGTCACACAGCCGATCATTTTGGGGTCACCCATTATTTAGTTTGGATCATGCGTCACACCGTCTATCGCAGCGGTCAAATCTGTTTCAGCTTATTTTTGTTCGGCGTCTGCTTGGGCGGTACTGCGAGCGTAGGCTCAAGCACCATGTGCAGATCGCCAACTGGAAACGATTTTGGTGGCGGCGGAAAATGTAGGGGGGCACCGGCTTTCAGAACTTAATCGGCGGCCCTTGCCACGTTGCCGTTCGCGGGCGGGCGCGCGCGATCGCGTGTTCCGCCTCGCACCAGCCGTCGCAGGCATTGCGCCCCGGGCGGCGTCGGCAGAAATTGAGCAGACCCTTGCACTTCGCATAGAAGTGGAAAAAGCGCAGCACCCTGCGGCGTTCTGCGGGGGCCAGCGGCCGGCTGCTGCAAATCAGCTTGTCGTCGCTCATCCCGTGATCGGTGAGGGTCACGGCGCCCCACGCTTTCACCCGCACATGACTGCCAAAGGGCAATCGCGGACCCAGCACCACCGCGTCCAGCAGATCGCCCTCTAGGCCCAGGTACTGCGGCACCGAGCCGTAGTTAAACGGGCACGGCAGCGGCGAGATGAAATCGATCCGGCCCGTAGACTCGCGCTTGAGAAAGCTGCCGCGCGGAACCTCTACTACCACATCCAGTTCAATCGGCTTCGGGAAAACGGAGCCTCTGGCGATGGCGTTGGGTTTAAGTTCGGTGGTTTGCATGGAATCGCACTATTCCACCGACTGGGCAAGGGTGTCAAACCGAGAATTTCTTCTAAGTAAACCCCGCCTCTTGAGGCGGGCACAATTAAATGGGGTTTCCAAAGGGGGCGAGCATCCCCTTTGCCAATATTCAAATTGGCAGCAGGGTTTGAACCCCGCTCGCGAATTCATTTGATTATGGTGCTAAATCGCGCTTGAAAATCCGTCTTGCCTCGGTTACGTTCAGCTAGCGCAAGGGCCTCGGCAAAATATGGAATGGTGGGTTTGGCTTCTACTCGGTCTTCTGCTTCTACTCGCCGAACTGGTGACTCCCGGCGGCTTTTACATCATTTTCTTCGGCGTCGGTGCGATCATCGTCGGCATTTTGACCGGCTTTCAGGCGGCCGGTCCGACCTGGTTCCAGTTCATTTTGTTTTCCATCGTCTCGGTCGTTTCCCTTTGGCTGTTCCGAGAAAAACTGCTTCAGCTCACCCGAGCGCGTTCTGCGGAAACGGTCGACAACCTGGTGGGTGAAACCGCCGTACTGCTCGAAGATATATTGGCGAACGGAATGGGCAAGGCGGAAATGCGCGGCACTTCGTGGAACACGCGTAACGTCGGTGACCAACCTCTCGCTCGCGGCCAGCGTTGTAGAGTTGAGCGCGTCGAAGGCCTGACCCTATTCGTGCGCGCCGAAGCCACCTGAAACGGAGACAATCATGGGCGGATTTATCGTCGTCATCGTGTTGGCGGTTCTCGTCATCGTCATCGTTGCCAAGACCGCCGTCGTGGTGCCGCAGCAGAGCGCCTTCGTCGTCGAGCGTTTGGGTAAGTATAGCGGCACTCTGGGCGCCGGTTTTCATATCCTCGTCCCTTTTCTCGATGTGATTCGTTACAAGCATTCACTAAAGGAACAAGCTATCGACATCCCGCCGCAGGTTTGCATCACGCGCGATAATGTCCAGGTCTCCGTCGATGGGGTACTCTACCAAAAAATCTTAAATCCAGAGCGGGCTTCTTATGG
Organism: uncultured Syntrophobacter sp.; assembly: GCA_964478485.1. Classification (GTDB taxonomy): domain Bacteria; phylum Desulfobacterota; class Binatia; order UBA9968; family UBA9968; genus DP-20. The sequence continues at coordinate 14,960 of CAYZJE010000018.1, forward strand.
CATCGGCGACTACATTTTCGGCATCACGCAGCTCGCCCAAACCACCCTGCGCAGCGAGCTCGGCAAAATCGAACTGGATCGCACCTTCGAGGAGCGCACCAACATCAACACGCAGGTGGTGAGCGAATTGGACAAGGCGTCCGAACCCTGGGGCATCAAAGTCATGCGCTACGAGATCAAGAACATCACGCCACCCCTGGATATTCTCGCTGCCATGGAAAAGCAGATGCGCGCCGAGCGAGAGAAGCGGGCGCTGATCTTGACTTCTGAGGGGCAGCGAGATGCCGCGATCAACAGCGCGGAAGGCGAAAAGCAGCAAGCGATCAAGGCCTCGGAGGGCAACAAACAGCAGCAGATCAACGAAGCCGAAGGCCAAGCCGCGGCAATTCTCGCGATTGCCGAAGCCACCGCGGCCGGCATTCGAAAAGTTGCCGAATCGATCGAACAGCCCGGCGGATTTGAAGCGGTCCAGTTACGGGTAGCGGAAAACTATCTGACTCAATTCGGCAAGCTCGCTCAAACCGGCAACACGCTGATCCTGCCGGCAACCCTGAGCGACGTCGGCTCGATGGTCTCCATGGCGATGAGCATCATCAAACAGCAAAGCCCCGCTACCGGCAATGCGAATAAAACCTGACAGGCCGCTGAAAAACCCTCCCTTCAGCCGGGAACTATTTCCATCACCTGGCGAATTCGGCCTTTAATATTCTCACGCCGCGCCCCTGTCTTCGGCAATTCGGTAGTCGCGCACATTAGGAAAGCGTGCGACCAGCAGGCCGACAATGAAAAGAATCACCAGGGCGCCGGTCATCACGGAAAACTCGGCGCCGATGGCGGCGGCGAGCGCGCCGGCTTGGAATTGTCCAAGCTGCGGCCCGCTGTTGGTAAAGACGCTGTTGATCGAAGACATGCGCCCGCGCAGCTCGTCCGGGGTACTCAACTGATTGATCGTGGCGCGCAGGATCGCGCTGATCGTGTCGCCGATGCCCGTGCCGGCGAGCAACAGCACGGACAGCCAAAAATAGCGCGAGTGGGCAAATCCGAGCAGGGAGAGTCCGTAAACGGTCACGCCAAAAAGTATCCATCGCCCGGCGCGCCGCGCCGGTCCCCAGATGCTGAACCCGAACGCGCCGATCAATGAGCCCGCCGCGCTCGCGGCGTAGAGAATGCCCAAACCTCGCGGCCCAACGGCAAGGATATCGCGCGCGTAAATCGGGTAGAGCGAGCGGATCGAGCCGAAAAAATTGGCGCCCAAGTCCATCATCATGAAGGGAAAGATGACCGAATGATGCCAAACGAAACGGAAACCAGCGCTGAGGGATTCCAACGAAATGGTCCGCCAGCCGCCATGCTGCGGCAACTGCACGCGAATGAGCGCCAGGGCCGCAATCATGATCAACCACGAGATCGCATCGACGGCATAACAAGCGCCCGGTCCAGCGACCGCAAGAACGATGCCTGCGATCGAAGGACCGGCGATGGTGGCGATCTGTCTCTGCGTGCTGGAGATCGCCAGGGCGCGCGACAAATCTTGCGCCGGCACGAGGTTGGTGACGATAGCATGGCGCGACGGCGCATCAAGGGAGCTGAACAACGCCAAGAACACGGCGACCATATAGAGCTTTGGCACCGTCATCTGTCCCGCGAAAGTTGACAGCGCCAGCGCGCCCGAAACCAAAAACAAACTTGCCTGGGTGATCATCATCAGCTTGCGCCGGTTGATCGCGTCGGCCAATAGACCGCCGAACAGCAGCACGATCATTTGCGGCACCGCGCGCACCAAACCGATCAAGCCGATCTGCAACGGCGAATTGGTCAGCTCATAGATCTGCCAAGCCATCGCCACGGTGGTAAATTGGCTGCCAACGCTGGAGAGCAGCAGGCCGGTCCAGAACAGACAAAAATCGCGATGGCGCAAGGGTGAGAACAGGTGGCGTCGATTCATGTAGTGCGTCGCTAGAATGTCACCGTGATTAAATCATCCGGCTCCGTTCGAACTACTTGAACAGCTTGAACGGTTGGAACCAAATTTTTGATTCTGCCGAAAAACCCTAAGAATGCTTCGACAAGCTCAGCACGATCGGAAAAAATTTCCAATGATTTATCACTACTCCGTTCGTCCTGAGGCTCTCGAAGGATGAACGGATGTTTTTTCAGCAGAATCAATTTTTTATTTCTGACATCTCGGGCAGTAAAACGCGCTGCGGTTGCCGATGGCGACGCGTTTGATGGCGCTCGAACAGCCGCGGCATTTCTCGCCGTCGCGATCGTAAACTCTCAGATGATTTTGAAACTCGCCGGACTTGTCGTCGGCGTCGCGGTAATCTGAAAAAGAAGTGCCGCACCAACGGATCGCGTCGCCGAGCAAGCGCGGAATCGCGCCGGCCAGCGCGTCGGCTTGCCTGCGCGTCAAACGATGCGCCCGAGTGGTCGGTTTGATGCCGGTCAAAGATAGAATTTCGTTGGCGTAAATATTCCCGAGGCCAGCGACGATCTGTTGGTCGAGCAGTAAATCGCGAATCCGCCGCTCCGAGGCGCGGGTAAATCGAAACAGATACTCGCCGGTGAGATCGGCATCGAACGGGTCGATTCCCAGCGTGCGTAACTGCGGCAGTTCGTGCAGCGATTCACGGCGCGTCACCAGAGACAGGCCGAAGCGGCGCGGATCGTGGTAGCGCAGCTCTCCCCCGTCGTCCAATTGGACGATGATATGATCATGTTTACGCCGGGCAGTTTTCCGCTCGACGCAGATAAGCTTGCCCGACATGCCGAGATGAAACAGCCAAACAAAGTTCGCTGACAATTGAATGAGAATATACTTGGCGCGCCGTTCGATTGCTTCGACCCGCTGGCCAACCAAGGACTGGAGCGATTTTATATCCACCGGAACGCGCAGCCGTGGATCGACAACGTGGACATGCTTGATCGTTCGACCCAACAAATGCGGCCGCAAGCTCCGGCAGACGGTTTCGACTTCGGGAAGTTCGGGCATGGGAAAAAGTTTTCAGCGGTCAGTTGCCGGTTGTCAGTAAACCACTCCGCCCCACGGCTTGGGCAAGCTTGATGAATTCATCGACGCTAAGGGTTTCGCCGCGGCGCTTCGGATCGACGTCGCATGAGATTAAGAATCGATCGATATCGGCGCGCGGGCGTTCGAGCCAGCCGGTCAGCGTATTACTCAATGTCTTACGCCGTTGGCCGAAGGCGGCGCGCACCAGCCCGCGCAACGACGCCAAATCCGCATCCGCGATCAACGGCTGGTCAAACAGCTCGATCTTCAGCACCGTCGAACGCACCTTGGGGCGCGGAAAAAACGCTTCCGGTGATACTGACACCTTTCCCGTCACCCGGCCATGCACCCGGCACCAAACCGAAAGCGTGCCGTAGTCTTTCGTCCCCGGCGCGCTGACGATCCGGTCGGCAACTTCCTTCTGTACCATCAAAACCAAGCTTGAGAAATGCGCGCGCCAGTCAAATATCCGGAACAACACCGGTGTCGAAATACTGTAAGGCAGATTACCGGCGAGCTTGAGCTTCGTGCTTGGCAACATTTGCGGCAATGGAACGGCTAGGATATCGCCGTGAATCAGATGAAGCGCCGGCTCCGCCGCTAAACCGCTTTGGCGCAACCGCTCGACCAAAACGTCATCGACTTCCACCGCCCATACCTGACCGGCCCGTTGGAGCAGTCGGCGCGTGAGAAAGCCCAACCCCGGCCCGATCTCGACGACTCCATCGTTTCGATCGAGGTCGAGTAAGCGAACAATCGACTCGATGACGTTTTCATGAATCAAAAAATTTTGGCCAAGACTTTTCTTCGGTCGGAATGCCATTTCGCGCAGCGCCGCGCGAACTTCCTCATACAGGGTCACAACGATCCCTTGAACTGTTGAACCTTGAACATTTGAACTGTTTTTAAAGCGTCAGATCAGCGTCGGCGTTGAGGCGGAAATCGTCGCGCCGGCCGCGCTTGAGCCAATGATAACCGGCGAGCGCGATCATCGCGGCGTTGTCCGTGCAAAACTTGGGCGCGGGACAGAACACTTGTAGCCCCGCCACATCGGCTTTCTCCGTCATCTTGGCGCGTAGCCGGCTATTGGCGGCGACACCGCCGGCCAGCACGACGCGGCTTACGGCGTTGGCCGTGGCGGCCTTGATCGTCGGATTGACCAACATGTCGATCACCGCTTCTTGAAAACTCGCGGCGATGTCGGCTTGGCGGGCTTTCCACTGCTCTTCTCCCTGAAGTTTCAGATAATGCCATACGGCTGTCTTGATACCGCTGAAACTAAATTCGTAGGGGCTATTTTTCAGCTTCGCGCGCGGAAAACGAATCGCGCTCGGGTTGCCGCTCTTGGCGAGATTATCGATGGCTTGGCCGCCGGGATAGCCGAGCCCCATCATCTTGGCGACCTTATCGTAGGCCTCGCCCGCGGCGTCATCGCGCGTGCCACCGAGATGAAGATAATCGCCGACGCCGCGCACGCAGTAAAGCAAAGTATGGCCGCCGGAGGCGAGCAGCGCGATGTAGGGATACGCGACATCATGCTCCAGATGAATCGCCAACAGGTGCGCTTCCAAGTGATTGACACCGACGTAGGGAATGCCGGTGCGAAATGACACGCCTTTAACCAGTGACAGCCCGACCAACAGTGAACCAACTAGTCCGGGCCCGTAAGTCACCGCGATGCCGTTGATGTCCTTGAGCGTCGCGCCGGCCTGCTTCAAGGCGCCGTCGACGATCGGTAACACCGACTGAATATGTTGCCGCGATGCCAGTTCCGGCACCACGCCGCCATAGGGCCCATGCACTCGATCTTGCGACGAGACCAGGTTCGCCAAAATCGTCCGTCCGTCTTGGAGAACCGCCGCGGCGGTATCGTCGCAAGAACTTTCAACCCCGAGGACCAACATTGGAAAAATTTACTTGGGCTGAGACTGGGCGGGTTGCGCTTCGCCTTGCAGCCGCGTCAGCGCCTCCGTGGCAGTTCGATTGCCGGAGTTTAACCGTATCGCTTGGTTGTAGCTCGCCTCGGCTTTTTGCAACTGACCCTGGGCACGAAAGTTATCGCCGCGCAGGGCATGGATCTCGGCTAGCCAAAACGACTCAGGGCCGAGCCGCGATTCGGCGATATCGAGAAAATTTAGCGAGTCGCGATACCGTCCCATGCGGTATTGCGCCTTCGCCAAATAAAAATAGCCGTACGGATTGGTGGAATCGATGACGATGGTCTTTTCCAAGCGCGTCAGTGCTTTAGCCGGATCGCCGGCATCGAGAATTTTCCGCCCCTCGTCGGTAAGGCGCAACGACGCGGCGCGCTGCGGCGAGGTGGCGGGGGTGATTTTCGCTAACAGCGAGCTATCGTCGGTGAGGGGCGGCGGCAGCGCCGGAGTGGATTCAGCACCGCTTCGCGATTCGCTCACGCTCGCTTGGCGCGCCGGCTCTTTGCTGGTCTTGGCCCCGGCCGGTGGCGGCGGAGTTTTGGCGCTAATATTCTGCTCGCGGATCTTGTTATCCGGCGGCGCAGGTGGTTTCACCGACTCTTGCGCCGGCGGCGCGGGCGGAGCCGGCGGCGTTTTTATGACCGCAGGCGGCGCGGACGAACGATAAGACGGTTGCGGCGCGCAGCCGTACGCCATCAAACACACCGCCGCGGTACTCAGAAAAATAGACCGAATTGTTTGAAGCATATTTACGTGAGCGGTTGGCTCAAGCTCCCGCGGGCGCAGCTTTAGCTGGCTGCGCTGGAGCGGCGCAAGGATCGCCGCTCTCCCCTTCGCGCGGCGCCTGGCCACATTTGCCATCTTCCTCTTCAGGTTTAACCATCGGTCCGACGAAGTCCGTGACCGGCATGCTTGCCGTGGCGTTTTTCATGAACTCAGTCCAGATCGGCAGCGCTGCCTCGGCGCCGGACAAACCAATTTTTCTCGGGCCATCGAAACCGACCCAAACCACCGCCAGTAAATCCGGCGTGTAACCGACGAACCAGGCGTCTTTGTAGTCGTTCGTCGTTCCAGTCTTGCCGGCCGCAGGCCGGGTGAATCCGGCCCGACGCGCGCTCGCCGCCGTGCCGCGATCCAGCACCCCTTTGAGCAACTGATTCATGGCGAAGGCCAACTGCGGGCTGATCACGCGCTCGGGCCGAACATCGCGCCGTTCCAAAACCTTGGCGCTCTGGTCCACCACATGTTTAACCGCCAATGGCCGATTGCGCTGGCCGCTGTTGGCCAAGGTCGCATAGGCTACGGCGACCTCCAACGGCGTCACCTCCGCGGCACCTAATGACAGCGCGGGTACCGCCGGCAACGGGCTTTGAATGCCCATTTTATGCGCCACGTCGCGCACCCGCCGGATGCCGACATCCTGCGCCACCCGGCTGGTCGCTGAGTTGAGCGAGCTCTCCAGCGCCTTACGCATGGTCACGGCGCCGAAGTATTCGTTGTTGTAGTTGTGCGGCTGCCACTCCTGGCCATCGTAGGCCCAGGTAAACTGGCTGTCGTTGATCACGGTGTCGGGAGAATATTTTGTCCCACTCTGGCCGCCATGCATCAGCGCGGCGAGATAGACAAACGGCTTGAAGACCGATCCCGGTTGGCGCTTCGCTTGAAACGCCCGGTTAAATTGCGACTTGCCATAGTTGCGCCCGCCGACCATCGCTTTGATCTCGCCGGTCTGCGGCCGCAAAACCACAATCGCCGCTTCCAAGCCGTCTTCATCTCCCTTGCGTTTCAGTGCCGGGTGAGCCGCTTCCAATTTCTTCAGCCCGTCCGCCAGCGCGCGCTCGGCCATCCGTTGCATCTGCAAGTCGAGACTGCTGAAGATTCGCAACCCTTCCTTGGTGAGAATCGCGTTGGAATAATTCTCTTCGAGCTCGCGGCGTAGATAGTCCACGAAGAACGGCCCTTCATTAGTCACTTTTGCAAACGAGCGCTGCGGCAGCTTTTCCTGCAATGCCGCATCGTACTGCTTGCGCGTGATGATCTTGTCGTCGAGCAGTTTGGCTAAAACGACATTGCGCCGTTTGATCGCTGCTTCGGCACTCTTGTAGGGCGACAGCCGGTTGGGCGCCGGAATCAAGCCGGCCAGGAGCGCCGTTTCACCCACCGTCAAATCGGTGAGCGGCTTGGAAAAATAGAACTGCGCTGCTTCCCAAATGCCGAAGATTCCCTGAGAGCCGCGTTGGCCGAGGTAAATTTCATTGAGGTAGTTTTCCAGAATGGTGTCCTTGGAATATTTGCGTTCGGCGATCACCGCCATGACCGCTTCGGGAATTTTCCGGCTGAGGGTCCTTTCGTCGGACAGAAAAAAGTTCTTCACCAACTGTTGCGTCAGCGTGCTACCACCTTGTTTGAAGCTCAGGCTGCGCAGATTCACCCACATGGCGCGTAAAATGCCGATCGGGTCCACCCCGAAGTGGTGATAGAAACGCTCATCTTCCAGCGCCAGAATCGTCTTGACCACCAGCGGCGGCACTTCGACCAGCTTGACGACCTTGCGCTCCTGCCAAATCCGCTCATAGAGACCAGTAATCAACTCGGGCTCCAGCTCGACGAAGTACTGCTCTTTGCCGTCGCTCATGTTCTCGACCTTGGCGATAACGCTACCCTGGAGCGTTATGCGGATGGGAGCGCCCTTGAACTGTTCCGTGGGCGAAGCGAAGTCGTGCAAATAAATTTCGATCAGCGATTCTTTGGCCGCGATGCGGTATTCGCCTTTCGCTTTGGGCATCGTTGGTGTTTCGAAGTAACCGAGCCGGTGCAATTTTTCGGTAAGATCTTGGATGCGCAGACTTCCGCCGGCGTAGAGAAAATAACTATCGGCGTAAATTTTGGACGGGAAAACCCATTTCCGCCCCTCGAATTTTTTGCTGACCTCGTCTTCCAGCTGCTTTAAATACCAGGCTCCGAAAACCAGGCCGCTGGAAGTAACCACGAGGAGCGCGACCAAGGAGATACTGAAAATTCGCAGTTTTGACTTTATCAAACCCAACGCCTCGATAAACTGAATCACTTCGCGGGCAGAATTTTAACCCCGCCGCCAATTAAAATATCGCAAAGCGGGCGCTCGCCCCCATTGCAAGCTCCCATACGCTGATGACGGGACCGATTCACACTGAGTAGAATCTATTATTCGCGCAGAAACCAGGCAAAAGCAACAAAACGAGGCGGGGAAGAATTCCCGCGCCTCGTTTCACAGCAATCACTCATGGTGGAATTTATTTCTGCGGTTTTAGCGCCAGGAATAAAGTGCTTTCGCCGCGACGCACCAAAAACAGCACGCCGCGCCCTTTGCGCACTCCGGCAACCGCATTTTTGTAATCGTCGAGGTTGCGCACCGCTTTGCGATCCACTTCCAGGATCACATCGCCGCGACGAATCCCCGCGTCCTCAGCCGTGCTTCCCGGCTCGACCGCCGTCACCACCACACCTTCCGACTTTTCCAGCCCCAAGCTCTCCGCCATCTGCGGCGTGAGGCGCTGCACCGTAAGACCCAACTCGCCCTTCTCAGGCGCCGACGCGACCACCTCCTGGTCTTTGAGTTCGCCCACGGCGACGTTCAAAACGACCTCTTTTTTGTCGCGTAGCACTTTCATGCGAACTTTCTTTTCCACCGGCGTGCGCGCGACGATGATCGGCAGATCGCCCGAATCCTTCACCGCGTTGCCGTCGAACTCAACGATCACGTCGCCAACCTTCACTCCGGCCTTTTCCGCCGGCCCATCTTTCGACACATTGGCAACCAGGGCACCGTACCCCTTGTCCATGCCCAAGCTCTCGGCGATCTCCGGCGTTACCTTCTGAATCAACACGCCGAGATAGCCACGCGTCACTTTGCCCTTGCGGCGCAGTTGCGGCAGCAACTCTTTGACCAAATTGATCGGGATGGCAAAGCCGATACCGATATTGCCGCCGCTGCGGCTGAAGATCGCGGTATTAATGCCGATCACTTCGCCGCGCAGATTGATCAGCGGCCCGCCGGAGTTGCCCGGGTTGATCGAGGCGTCGGTTTGAATGAAGTTGTCATAGGGTCCCTGAGTTATATTATGCCGCCCCTTGGCGCTGACAATTCCCGACGTCACGGTACCGTCCAAACCGAAAGGATTGCCAATCGCCATCACCCATTCGCCGACCTCAAGACCATCCGAATCGCCCAAATTGGCCGCGCTGAGTTTGGTTTTGGCGTCAATCTTGATCACCGCGATATCGGTTTTCGGGTCGCGGCCAATCACCTTGGCTTCGTAGTCCTGCTCGTCGCCCGGCAACTTCACGAGAATCTTGCTGGCGTTCTCGACCACATGGTTATTGGTCAAGATCGAACCATCGGTATCGATGATAAATCCGGAACCAAGACTGCTGCGCTGGCGCTGTTGCGGTCCGCGCGGCGATGGTCCGCCGAAAAAGCGCTTCCAAAACTCGTTGAAAGGATCCTCCTCACCACCGCCAAACGGGTTGGAAAATTCCTGGGAGCCCCGCCCCTCGCTCGCTTGAGTCGTCGAAATGTTGACGACGATGGGCTTGAACTTCTTCGCCAGACTGACGAAGTCCGGCAATCCCCCCGACACGCGCGAATCACTATTACCGGCGTCGCCCATGAAATTGACCGCGCGGCTCGGCGACAGCCAGTCCAAGCTACCACTGATGCCGAGGCCGATGACGAGAGATACCAGGGCGACCAAAGTGACTCCCTTCAGGCTCACGTTCCCTTCCCAGAAATTCTTCCAACTCATCAATTACTCCTGTGTGCTCCTATGCGACTGCTATCGTTTCTTCACGGCTTCGACGTATTTCATGCGCAGATCGAAAAGAATGTCTTGCATCAGCCGGTCTTCGTTGGCGTTGAGATTGCCGCCAGTTTTCTCCCTGATCATGACCAACATGTCGATCATCTGCTTGGCCGCCGGCACATCCGGGTCGATCTTGCCGCTGATCGGATTGACGATCTCGCCCAAGTGCATCAGCGCTTGGGTGCTCAGACTGATGACGAATGTCGAAAAGTTAATCTCCGGCAACGGCTCTTGCTGGGTCTCGCTCGCCGGCCCCGCCTGCGCTTCGCTTACTTTAGCCTCCGCGGTCTCTTTAGGCGAATCGGCGGCGATATCCTCTCGGGCTTCTCCCGTCTCCGGTGAAAAGCGCCGGCGGTCTTGAACCGTAAACCCCTTACCCTCTTGCTTGCCTTCTTCGCTTGCCATCAGCGACTCCCGACCCGACTAGAAAAAACGCCTGGGCATCGCGCCGGCGCTTTTTGGCTGCGGATCCCAGGCGTCAATTGAAACCGTTTCGATGTTATTTTGATTCAAGCACGACGCTAGTTCGAGCAACCGGTTCAGAACAATCTTTCAGTGCAAAATCTCGCGGAAAATCTTGGTCAAACTGTAATCCCTGCCCCCACCCTTGTCAAGCTTGCCAGCTCCGGCAGCTTGATCATCGCCTCGATGACTTTTTCCGGAGACAGCTCGCGCAAGCAGGCGCGATGCGGACAGCTTTTCATTATCGAAGTCGAACAAGGCGAGCAGTGAATATACCGGCTGATCACCGTGACTCGACGGCCGCGCGGCGCCCACTGACGCGGATCGGAAGGCCCGAAAAGCGCAACCGTAGGAACACCGACGGCAGCGGCCAAGTGCGAAACGCCGCTATCGTTGCCGAGATAGACAGCGCTGCGGCTCATCAACGCCGCCACTTGCGATAGATTTAAATCACTGACCGCCAAGCAATGTTCGCGCAGCCGATCGATGCCGCCGCGCGCCGCTTCCACCGGTCCGACTAGAAGCACGGCGAATCCGCCGGTCCGTTCGCGCCACCCATTCGCCACCGCGATGAAAAATTCCTCCGGCCAGTTCTTCTCGCGCGCGCCGCTGCCTGGCGCGATCGCCAACACCGCTCGGTCTTGCAGAGAATGCTCGGTCCAAAAGTTTTCGCACCAGCGAAGCGCTTCGTCGCGCAGCTCGACTGCGGGGGCGCTAGGCATAGCTTCAGTTAACGTGAGGCAACGCAAATAATATTCCGTCTGATGCTCAGTCCGAGCGGTCGGACGAAATGGAAATATTTTCGCGCGGCCATGGGTAACCGCTTGCAGTTGATTGACGAATACAGGCTGTTGACCGCCCATCCATGAATAAACCGCCGCGTACGCGCCGAACGGATCGTGCAATCGTGAATCGTTAGGCGTCGTTGCAACGAACAGACTGCTAATCTCAGCACACTCCAAAGAGCGAACCGTCACTGTGGCCGGAGCAATGTCGGCGAATTCGCTGTGAGCGTAGAGATCGACTCGAGTGGCGCGCGACAATGCTTGCAGCGCGGGCAAGAAACAAATGAAGTCGCCAAGCGCGCCGGGAAAGATTACGCAGGCGCGCAACGAATTCGTTTTCAGCGACGATCGATCGAACGGTTTTATTGACATTGCCAGGGCGACACTATAGCATTTGGTGAACGGCAATTCGAATTTCACTCCCATCAAGAAAGATGAGACAATTGTGGCTAGCTTGAATGGCGCGCGGTCCGTTCTCGAACTCATCGGTTCCACCCCGGTGGTCAAACTGAGAACTCTCCCCGATCCGAATGATGCAGAAGTGTGGGCCAAGCTCGAATCCTTTAATCCCGGCGGTTCGGTAAAAGACCGCATCTGCTTGAGCATGATCGAGACCGCGGAGCGCCAGGGCAAGCTCAAAGCCGGCGCCACCATCGTCGAGCCGACCAGCGGCAATACCGGCATCGGGCTCGCCTTGATCTCGGCCGTCAAAGGCTACCGGCTGATTTTGACCATGCCCGATACCATGAGCGAAGAGCGGCGCAGCCTCCTTTCCGCTTACGGCGCACATCTCATCCTGACCCCGGATACCAAAGGAATGGGCGGCGCGATTCATAAAGCCGAGGAGCTACAGCAAGAGCACAACGATTATTTCATGCCCCAGCAGTTCAACAACCCGGCCAATCCGGAGATTCACCGCAAAACCACGGCTCAGGAATTACTCAAGCAGTTTAAGCGCATCGACGCCTTCGTCGCCGGCGTGGGCACCGGCGGGACGATCACCGGCGTCGGTGAAGTGTTAAAGGACAAAATGAAAGGCGTGCGCATTTGCGCCGTCGAACCGGCGGCGTCGCCGGTGATCTCGGGCGGCGAACCGGGATATCACAAAATCCAAGGCATCGGCGCAGGATTCATTCCCGCGGTTTTGAACCGCGACATTCTCGACGAAATCATCACGGTAAGCGATGCTGAAGCGACGAGTTACTCGCGCCGTTTGGCGGCCGAGGAAGGGCTGATGGTCGGCATTTCCTCGGGCGCGGCTTGCTGTGCCGCGTTGAAAGTGGCCAAGGCGTTGGGAAAAGGGCACGTCGTCGTGACGATCTTCCCCGACAAGGGTGAGCACTATTTGAGCACCGACCTGTTCAGCGACAAGCGATGGACGCAAAATTCCAACGGCTAACCGAACTGCTCGGTGAATCTGAGCGGCTGCTGGTCGCCTTTTCCGCCGGGGTCGATTCGACGTTCTTGCTCAAAGCGGCGCATATGGCGCTCGGCGAACGGGCCATCGCGCTCACCGCGTCGTCACCAACCGTTCCCCCTGGCGAGATTGAGGCGGCGAAGAATTTTACAAACAGTCTCGGTTGCCGCCACATCGTTCTCGATTCCCATGAATTGACTAATCCGAATTTCTCTCAGAATCCGGTTAACCGCTGTTTTTTCTGCAAGGATGAGCTCTACCGGATCAGCCGCGCCGAGGCGGACAAGCTCGGCATCGAGACCATCGTCGACGGCACCAATCTCGACGACCTCAAAGATCACCGTCCGGGATTGAAAGCGGCTGACGAGTGGGGCGTGCGCCATCCCTTGGTCGAAGCAGAAATGACCAAAGCGGACATTCGCCGCTACAGCCGAGAGCTGAGCTTACCGACCTGGGACAAACCGTCGAGCCCCTGCCTGTCATCGCGCTTTCCCTACGGCACCGAAATCAACCTGGAACGGTTAAAGAAAGTCGGTGCCTGTGAAGTGTTTCTGAAGGAACTCGGCTTTCGCGAGTTTCGCGTGCGCTACCACGGCGATCTCGCGCGCATCGAAGTTTCCCAGAACGAGATCGACCGTCTGTTCGAAAAATCGATTCGAGAAGCCATCGTCAAAAAATTCAAAGAAGTCGGGTTTAACTTCGTCAGCTTAGATCTACAGGGGTTTCGCAGCGGCAGCCTGAACGAAGTCTTGCAAAAGCAAGCCGTCTAAGGAACTCGCCCGTCACGGATCATCATTTCGGCCAGCCAGATATCCTCCGGCAGTGTGATTTTGAGATTTGTCCGTTCGCCTTCGAGAACATAAACCGGCTTGCCTAAACGCTCGACGACCATCGCATCGTCGGTGACTTCGACTCCGTCTGTTTCCGCTTGCTGATGTGCCGCCACAATCAAATCCTTTTGAAACGCCTGCGGCGTCTGGATTTCCCACAGGGACCGGCGCGCGGGAGTCGAATGAATCAATCGATCGTCGCCAACGACCTTGATCGTGTCACGCGCCGGCAAACCGACCACCACCGCGCCCTTTTCAGCCGCCCTTTCTACGCAACGATCAATTAGTCCGGCAGATACAAATGGCCGCGCGCCGTCGTGGATAATGACAACGTCGGTTTCAACCGCAACCCTTTCAAGCCCCCGTTTAGCCGACTGCTGCCGAGTCGCACCGCCGGCCTGTAACAAATAAGGACGATTGCACAACAGTGAGTCGGCGCCGAGCAGCGCTTCGCAACGGTCTATTTCATTGGCCGCAACGACCAAAATAACCTGCTCCACCGTTTTTGCCGCAAACATCCGGTCCAACGTGCGCAACACCAACGGCCGGCCCGCGATGGGCAGATAGGTCTTAGAAACGTCGCCGCCAATTCGACGGCCCGCTCCGGCGGCTAAGACAATCGCGGCGACATGCATGGACGGCATAACCTTAACGAAGCCAATTTGTCGGCTGGGTTAAAAGGAAATAAAAAAGCCGAGAGATCGGCTCTCGGCTCTTCGCAAACGGCTCCGATGATGCCTGTTAGTGAGTAAAAATATGGCGCAACTCCTCCATGATCTTTTCCTCGGAGTGAGAACGCGCGATGGAAAGCTCCTTGACCAACAAATTGCGCGCCGTATCCAACATCTTCCGTTCGCCAAAGGACAACTCTTTGCCCCCCTTTAGTACGAACAGATCGCGTAGCACTTTGGCGATTTCTAGGATCGACCCGGTTTTAATTTTGTCCGTGTATTCTCGATATCGACGATTCCAGGTCTGCTGGTCGGCTTCAACTTTCTTCTGGCGCAAGACTTTGTAGACTTTGGTTACCATGGCGCGATCGATAATCTTGCGCAGCCCGACTGCATCGACGTTATCAATCGGAATCATGATCTTCATATCGGTCTCGAGAATTCGTAACATGTAAAATTTCTTCTCTGTCCCCGATATGGCGTGAGTACGGATCGATTCGATCTGACCGACCCCATGGGCCGGATAAACAACCTTCTCGCCTACTTTAAACATTCGGACCTCCTAGTGAACCGGAGCCTTCCCCGAGTAGTTGGAAAATGAGTGGGCGGTTATCGCCGTCGAAGTATGGCTGCTTGCTGAAAAAGTAGAAAGGATGGGGGCGCGAAATAACTTGGCTGAGCGGCTGGCGAGTAGAGCGTGATCGCAATTGAAAAGTTTCAAACATGCCGCCTCTTTTGTCCCGAGACCACACCAACAAAAATTTGGCGGTCCAAAACATCAGACCGCCATAAAAAATTGCAACTAACACCCAGTTTATACAATAGACGGCGACAAGTCGTCAAGAGGAGAATCAATTCTGAAACAAGATATCTTTCAATACTTTAGCCATGAAACATTAAAAGACCGCAAGAACCGTCGGAAAGCAAAGTATTGGATTAGAAATTAACTTTGTCGCGGCAGGTCTAAGGTCATCGCCAGCGCGTCCTCGCCATCATCGGAGTAGTAGCCCTTTCGAACTCCGGTAATGATAAATCCTACTGACTCATAAAGCCTTTGAGCTGGCAGGTTTGACTTCCTTACCTCAAGTGTCACTCGATCAATCGACTGCCCTCTGGCTTGACTCAGAACTCGACCGAGGAGCAGCCGCGCAACGCCGCGCCGCCGAAAATTTTCATGAGTCGCCAGGTTATGGATATCGATTGTTCCAGGCAGTAGCCAAAAGAGTACATAGCCAATAATTTTGCTGTCCACCTCGGCCAGGATCGAGCGCGCGCAGGCCACTTGCAGCTCTTGCAAGAAGAATCCCGGGCTCCAGGGAAACCGATAGGAGTTCCGCTCGATCACCATGATCTCATCCATGTCTGCCGTAGTCATCGGTCTAAAACGGATGCCTTCCCCGAACGCGAAAAAGCCACAGTCGTTTTCCTGTGGCTTTTCTAACTGAACCTGAACTGCTTTGGATTCGCTGTCGATCACGGCTCGACCGAAATTTTACCGGCTAGGCTTTGACCAGCAGAACTTCAAGGAGTTTGTCGTCAAAGTGATGCGCGAAGCCGGTGATTCGCTGTTGCAAAGGAATCGTCGTGGTAAACTCCGGCGGGAACGCCCCGACACTGGAGGAAATCTTCCGCACTTTGTCATCGACGCATTTCCCCTTCACGACCAGCTCTCCATCTTTGAGCGCCAAATCGTAGTCGTAGTCGGGCATTTCGTCTGGCAGTTGATCACGGCTCGCCACGCCGATCTCAGGAATCCAGCGCGGAAACTGCATGCGTAAGAGAAATGCCCCACCGCGATCCTCCACCGTATAGACGTTACCGTAACGGCGCTCTCGTTCGAGCTTATCGACAAATCCGTCGCAGTAAAAACCATCCACAGGAATTGGCAGTTCGCGTACCATGCCAAGACGCTTCTTAAGAAAAATTTCCGCCACCGGCACCAGTAGCGGGCCATAAATCGCCGGTGGAAATTTCATCTCTTCAGCCGGTTTCGCTTTGAAAAGCCCGTCTTTCAGACGGAGCATCGCTTCCAAAGTAGCAATTAGAATCCCGACCAAGAAGTAGCCGTTGATGTCTTTACTAAAGATCACGGCCGGATCATGATTCCAAATAACCGCGAATAGCGCGCAAGCGAGCGGATAAAGCACCGCATTGTGAACAATATTTACGGCGGAACTGCCAGCTGCGGTAAACAGAGGACTCTGAACTGCCTCCTCGATCTGTTTCTTGATCCCGTGCGGCAACGCTCCAATCACCGGCTGCAACAAGATAATAGCTAAGCGAAATAGTCCCGATTGCGCTGACGTACCGCTCTGGTACTCCTTCTGCGCGGCATCAAAGCTTACTGGCAATTCGTTGGGAAAAGTTTTTTTCGGCCTCGGCTCCTTCTTAACCGGCGCGGGCTTAGGCGGAACGACCTGCGGCGGCGCTTTTGCCGCCACGGGTGCCACGGCTGGCTTAGGCGCCGCGAGGGGCGCAACGGCCGGCGCTTTTGCTGGAACCGCGGGCGCGGGCTCGCTTGTGGCCACTGCGCCTTTGCGAAAACGCGATTGAAAACTTTCGCCCAAAATGGTTTCCGGATGGAGCGCCCGCGCGCGTGCGATCAAAACTTCTTCACTCTCGAGGTTGTTTTGATCAGTCACGCAAACATCGACGGGACAGACCGCCGCGCAGGCTTCGTAATCATGAAAGCCGACGCACTCGGTACACAATAGCGGATCGATGACATAAACGGGATCACCTTGGCTAATTGCGTTATTTGGGCATTCCGGTTCGCAGGCCCCGCAATTAATGCAATCGCTGGTAATCATTGTCGCCATGATAAACGCTCCAATTTATTTCAATTTTAATTACGTGTTTCGCCCTGCGTTGTCAACGTTTTATGCCGTCCTTGAAAGTCGCCGAAAGATCATGTTAGCTACTTCGGCGAGGGCGGCGTACCCAAGTGGTTAAGGGAGAGGTCTGCAAAACCTCGATGCAGCGGTTCGAATCCGCTCGCCGCCTCCAATTTACACTTTAGAAACTCAGTTGCTGGTGGATCGAAAACAAAAAACAGAAATGGAAGGATTGTAAAGATTGGTAGATTTTATTT
>CAYZJE010000019.1:0-1672 GCA_964478485.1 uncultured Syntrophobacter sp.
CATTGAAAAGCTGGGCGATTTCAGCAATCGTAAATTGACTCTCTTCTACAGCAGCCACGACACGTGCTCTTAACTCTTTTGGATATGGTATCATAGCCCCTATTATACACTAGGGATGCACGCAATTGAAAACCGCTGTAAGGACCTGTCCGTGGAAGTAATTCAGTCCACGGGCGATGAGGCCCAAGGCATACTGGCCCATGTGCGAGACGGTCTTGGCGCGCATCATTCGCCGGATCTTTTTCATGGCCAACGTGAATTATTCAAAGCGACCAGCCTTCCACTCCAGTCGCTGGTCTCGCAGGCAAGTCAGCAAGTGGAGCAAACCGGGAAGCAAAGACAACAGGTCGAACAGAAGCGTCAACTCTTTCTGAGCAAGCCGCCGGGACGAGGACTGCCGCCCGATTTCCCGACGCAAATCGCCAAGGCCAAGCAGGCCGAGGCCGAAGCTTGCCAGGCGCTGGAGACCGCCGAAACGTGGCGCGACCAAATGCAAGAAGCCATCAAGGGAATCAGCGAGGTCTATCATCCGTACGATCTGGCCAATGCCCAGGCAATGCAAGCGGCCGATGTCGAGCGGCGGCTGGAAGCGCAATTCAAGGAAATTGATCGGGTGACGGAACAAGCGCAATTGTCCGCCAGCAGTCGAACCCGAATCGAAAAAGCGCGGCGCCTGCTGACGAGCTTTGTGGCGACGATCGCTTTCTTTCATCTGCAAGTGAAGATGTGGATCAGCCAATTAGGGCTTTCGCCGGAGGTGGAATGGGTTGTTGTGAACGAATTGATTCCGGCGCTTTATCTGCAACGAGCAGCGAAGAAGCTTTCCACCGCCGAGCAGCGCGCGAAAGTGGAGGCCGTTTATGCTCCCCTGCTGACGCGCACGCGAGATCCGGCAAGCGCCTTGGGCCGACTCCCAACTGAAGAACGTGCCAAGATCGAGCGCGTCGCCCAACAATCGGCGGACCTGTTCCAACGATCCAGTTCCTGTGTCGAAGGTCGCAATGGGCAGTTGGCCTTGCGCCATCACAGCCTGCATCGGTTGACCAAGAGCAAACTGGCCGCCTTAACCGTGGTGCATAACTATTATGTGACCCGATTGGATGGGACGACGGCGGCCGAGCGATTCTTCGGCTCCAAACCCGCGGACCTTTTTGATTGGTTGGTGGATCATCTGGAAGTGCCGGCGCGCCCAGCGGCCAAGCGGTCAAAAGTGCATGCAAAAGCAGCGGGATAGGCGGCCATGGCCGAAACGACGATCAAGGCCACCGGCAGCGTGAAGAATCAAATTACCAAAGGCGCCTGGGTCGTGCGTGGGGTCGAAAAAGTGGATGCGGAGAAGCGTCAAATCTGGTTTCAAGCCAGTGGCATGGTTCCGGGCAAAGACCCGTACTTCGTTCATTACTATCGGATCAACTTCGACGGGAGCGGCTTGACGGCGCTGACTGAAGCCGACGGCGACCACGCGGTGGCCTTCTCGGCGGACATGAAATACTTCGTTGATACCTGGTCGCGCGTTGACTTGGCGCCCATTTCAGAATTGCGCCGCACCGAAGATCGGAAGCTCGTTTTGGAACTGGAGAAGGGTGACATTTCCGCGCTGCTGGCGGCAGGCTGGCGCTTCCCCAAAGTTTTCTCGGCGCTGGGCCGCGATGGCTTCCCTCGACGTGTTCGT
>CAYZJE010000020.1:0-19011 GCA_964478485.1 uncultured Syntrophobacter sp.
GTCGCAATACCGTTCATGGTTCGAGAACCTCACCACGAACGGTATTGCTCGATCGCGAATTCAACTACTTATCCGTTCGCCCTGAGCGTGTCGAAGGGCTCCGAGTGAATTGCGACACAGTCTCTCAAGGGGGAAGGAACAAATCCTATTCGATTCTCGCCATCCTCCATCCTCGATCTTCGATCCTCCATCTTCGATCCTCGACCCGACCTAATTCTTCCCCGCCGCCCTCAGCGCCTCATTGACCACATCGATGATCGGCTTCATCTCGATCCACTCCGGCTTGCCGGTCTCCTCTATAACTTCATAACCCTCGCGCTCTTAGTTGTAAATTCTTATGGTTATTTAAAATCTCCCGCAAGACCCCAGCGTGTATAAGCGAATCCCAGGTTACTCAACCCGTGCTACATTGACTTGCGTTACGATACCCCGGTATGATGAGTATCCAGAGCAAGAGAAATGGCCACAAACAGACTGAAAAAAGAATCCTGGACGCTGAGCGTTGACCGTAGGATAAAGAGTACGGTCATCAAAGAGGCGAAGCGGCGCGGCATCTATCCCGTACAGCTAATCGAGTCCATGGTTCGCGAAAAGTTCAATCCTTTTGGCCATACGGACATCAAAGACGAGGCGGCTTATGTCCGGAGACTACGCTCCAAAGACCGCCACGCTACCGACAAAAAGTTCCTTGAGGAAATCCGCCGATGGGAGAAAATCAACTCCTAGTCGACACGGACGTCCTCATCGCTTACCTTAACCACAGGGCTTACCGGAGCTATCTCGAATCAGCCAGATATCGGGTCTACTATTCTGCCATCACAAAGAAAGAACTTCTCGCTAAACGAGGCCTGAAAACCTCGGAGCGCCAAGCCATATTAACGCTACTTAAACGCTTTCGGCTCATCTGTATCGACCGGCGAGTTACTGACGAATATTCGCACTTGAGAATTCGCTATCCCTCGCTTGCCAAGGGCGACGCTCTCATCGGTGCCTCCGCTCTAGCCAGGAAACTGCCGCTGCTAACACAGAATTTGCGTCACTTTCGCGTGATTCACGGCTTGGTCTTGTCGCCTATCGAAGTCAGACGCCCACGGTTTCAAAGACCTCTCTAATGCGAGCACCTGAAACGATTCTCGCCGTCACCGAATCACCTTAGTCGCCTTCATCAGCGTCCACTGCGGAATGGTGAGGCCGATTTGGTCGGCCGTCTTTAGATTGATGACGAACTCAAATTTCATCGGCTGCTCCACCGGCAGATCGGCCGGCTTGGCTCCCTTTAGGATTCTGTCTACGAAATATGCGACGCGCTGGTAACTCTCCGCTTGGTCCGCCCCGTAGGACATGAGCCCACCGGCCTCTACAGCTTCCCTGCTGATGTACATCGACGGTAACCGGCTCTTTAACGCAAAGCCGACGATCCGTTTATGGTTAGCACGCATTAGGTTGCCACCGAGCACGTAGAGTCCATCCGGGCGCTGCTTGTTTAGCGCGGCGAATACCCTCTCGAAACCGTCCGCATCTCGTACCTCCCAAGGCTGAAGAGTCAACTTCAGCGCGCGCGCGACGACAGGGAGATCCTCTTTCATTGCGAGTACACTGGATGGATTGGCCGGATCGTAGAGAACCGCGACACGGGCAAGTTTGGTAACGGCTTCTTTGAGCAGCTCCAACCGCTTACCGACTAGTACTCCGGAAATGTCTGTAATGCCGGTGACGTTGCCGCCGGGACGAGCAAGGCTGTCAACCAGGCCCGCCTCAACAGGATCGACCCCAGCGCCCGTCATAACGATGGGAATCGTCTTAGTCGCATTCTTGGCCGCCTGGATCGCCGGGCGCGCTCCTGCTACCACGATGACATCAACCTTGAGACGGACTAGCTCGGCCGCAATCTCAGGGAGCCGATCGTTCTTCTCCTCTCCATATCGGTACTCGCTGGCGATGTTTTGTCCTTCTATGTAGCCACGCTCGCGCAGAGCCAGCCGAATTGCCTCGAAACGGGCGGACTCACGAGCTGGGTCGAGTTGCGATAGATACCCTATCCGAGGGATTTTCTTCGGCTGCTGCGCCTGGGCGAGAGAAGCAGTAGTCAGAATAAAAGTCGTCAGTCGCCGGATGGCGGTTCTTCTGTTCATTTTTCCTCCACAACTGTTCACTCTTCACTTATCACGATTCAGAAAATGGGACAGGCTATTTTTATCGATTCTGCTGAAAAACCCTAGGAATGCTTCGACGGGCTCAGCATGAACGGAAATTTCTTAACGTTATCAATCCCCTCCCCGTTCGTCCTGAGGCTCTCGAAGGATGACCGGAGGGTTTTTCAGTAGAATCTTTTATCTATGGTGATTAGCATTACTCTTCCACGATATCTCATGTCAAAACAAAAGTAGCCTGTCCCCTTGTCGCTATCTGCTTGATACTCCTTGAGCGGTAGCATGTCAGATAAACTTCCGCTGAGTCAATGTTCAACGTCTGCGAATCGTTTGCCCTCGTTAGAAAAATTAGCGGCAGCGTCCGGGGTTCCATTTCGCTTTTTTCCCTTTGCGTGATGGCGCCCCTTCGACGGAGTTTATCCCGAGTGTAATCGAAGGCCTCAGGACATGCTTTGCGCGAGACAATCCGAGACTGACCGGTGCGCGAAGCGCACCCTACGAAAACCTTCGTGTCCGGAGCCTGTGGTGAGCCCCGTCGAACCATGCCTTCGTGGTGAATCCGACTTTTCTCATTTTGGTTGCGGCTCCGCCGCCCCAGGTCCTTCGTGGTGAAATCAATTTCTGTTCTGCACCGCGAAGAAGGGCGAATACCATTCGCCCCTACATGCGGATTTCCTCGCCGATTTTTTGTGTTCTATGCGTTCTTTGCGGCTATTTTTCTATTTGGTTGCGGTGTGCAACGGCTTCGCTCATTTCTGGCTGAAACCCCTGCTGATGAGAACCCGACCGGAGAATGTGAAAAGAGTTAAAAACAAGATCAGCACGACGCCCAATGCCGCGGCGGCGGGCTGGTTGGCTTCCTCGTCCCAGTAGTGCCAGAGCATGACCGCCAGCGTGCGATTTTCGCGGCTCGCCAAGAGCAGCGGGATCGAGAAGGCGCGCACCGCGTGTGCCGCGACCCAAATCCACGCGGCGATAAACGCCGGCCGGATCAACGGATAGGTGATTTGCCAGATGACCTGCAGGCGGCCGGCGCCGCACACCTCGCCGGCCTCTTCCAATTCTCGATGGATTTGCGTGATCGCCGCATTGGTCGAGCGGCTGGCAAAGGCGACGTACTGCGTGATCAACGCGAGCGAGATGATCCAGACGGTGCCGTACAGGCCGAGATATCGGAAGGGCGGCTGTAGATAAAGAATGATGAATGACAAAGCCACCACGATTCCAGGGATTGCATGGGAGGCGAAGGTGAGACCGTCGAGAGCGAACCTTCCTCGAACCTTCGTGCGCACCACCAGCCAGGAGACCGAGAACGCCAGTGCAACAGTCGCGGTCGCCGTAATCACGGTGATGACGACCGTGTTCCACGCCGTGCGCAGCACCTGCGGTTCGTTGAACACCAGCCGGTAATTATTCCAGCTTGCTTGAGCGAGCGCTTCCATGGACGGCGGCTGATAAACCGGCAACAGCGAAGTCCAGATGAGCACACCGAGAGGGAGCGCGACGGCGATAAAAAAATAGCCAAAGAACAGCGCCAAGGCGGGATAGCGCCATCGGCCCAGCGTCATGATTCGCGGCCGATACCCTTTGCCGGTCACCGTGGTGAAGCGCTCGGTCTGGCGCAGGATGGCGCGTTGGTAAAAGTAGGCGAACGCAACCGCCATCAAGACGTAGCTCGCGGCAAAGGTCGCGCCGAGTCCGTAATTGGCCAGCGGCTCACGGGTAGAGATATAGATCATCGTGCTGTAGACATAGACGCCGCCGGGAAGGCCGACGACCAGCGGCGCCTCGAAGGATTCCATCGACGAGCTAAATTCATAGATGATCGCGGCCAGCAGCGCGGGCCACAGGACCGGCAGAGTCACGCGCCGCAGTGTCGTCCAATTGCGCGCGCCGGCAGCCCAGGACGCCTCCTCCAAGGCCGGGTCCATCATCCGGAACGCTCCCACCACCAAAAGAAAAACCGTCGTCACGCCGCGAATGCCGTCGAGAAAAATCATGCCGCCGAGGGAGTAGATGTTGATCGGCCCTTCGGCGACCTCGATGCCAATCGCATCAAACAAAGCGCGCAGAAAAACATTGACGATGCCGCTCCGGGGCGACAGCAAAAACACATAAGCAATGGAGAAGAGCAGCCCCGGCATCGCCATCGGAATCAGTAGCAGGCTCCAGCACAGATTGCGCAGCGGCATATCCGTGCGCTCGATTAGCCAGGCGAAGAGAACCGCGATCGAGACCGTGATCGCCGTACCCGCGCTGGCGAACAGCACGGTGTTGAAGATCATCCGGTAAGTCAGCGGATTGAAGTAAGCGGCAAGATAATTCTTGAACGTGAACGGTCCCGGCGCCACCGGATGGCCGGTGCGGAAACTGCTCACGATCATTTGCCCGAGCGGGATTAAGATGAGCCAGAGTAGAACGACGACGACGAAGAGAAAAAAAAGCCAAGCGCCGATGGAGCGCCCTTCTCTCATCTCAGCCTCACTGAACCACCGGAAGGCCGACGGCTTCGAGAATTTCTTTCAGCAAATCCTCGGCCTTGGCTTCCCATTGCGGCTCGTAACTGGCGGTCTTTTTACCTTTAAGAATTTTGTTTGGCTCGGTGCCGGCGATGAATGGACTACCGTCAAACTCGACGGAGTCGAGCACTCGCTGTCCTTCCTCAGCCACCGACCAGACGACCCAAAGCTTGGCGGTCTCAGGGCTAGCGGCGCCGCGCGGAATAAAAACGATATCGCCGTGGGGAACCGGCACCGGTTCGGCCAAAGTAAAGCCGATGTGGTTTATACCTCGATAGGCGATCTGTTCGCGATAGTGCGAGTAGTTGGCGCCGCAGATTATCGGATACTCGCCCAAGGTTAGCTTGGTGACCGCCGCCGACCGCGAGCGCTCGAAGATCGTCTGATTGGCGCCCAGCTGGCGCGCGTGGGCCAGCGTCTTGTCACGTCCCCAGACATGGGGTTGATAAAAAATCTCCAGATAGCGCGGCCGATTGTCCATCGCCACTTTTTTCTTCCATTTAGGATTGGCACAATCTTCCCACGTCAATTTCGATCCGACGGAATCTGGCACCAGCTTTCGGTTGTAGAGAATCCCGACCAATTGAGAGCGGTAATAAACGCCGAAACGATCGGGATGAAGGTGGCGCGGATGCACGCCCAGAGAGCGCCAGTCCACCGGCTCGGCAAGGTTGGCCTTGATGACCAAGTCCAATTGCGTGCCGCTTAACACGGTCACATCGTAGGGAACCTTGCCGGCCGCCAACTCAGTCAACACCCTTTCGCGCTCGCGCGATCCGCCGACGCGCTCATATTCGACCTTGACGAATGGATAACGCGCTTGAAAGGTCTCGACGATTTTCTGCCCCGACGGCTTGCCCGCCTCTTGCCAGCGCATGGTCAGGCCGAGTCTCACCTTGCTTTCCTTCTTCGCCCCGTCGATCAATTTTTGCAGCGCCCTGTCCTGCTGCGCCCAAACCGGAAAAGACCAACCGACAAGGAGCAGCGTGACGAGCGATTCGGTAATGCGCTTTACGGAATTCATAATTTTATCATCCTTCTAAGTTCTCGCGGCTTGCGCAAATTTTTTGGGAGCCTAAGACCGCTCGGATTCGGATATTTCTCTCGCAAAGGCGCAAAGACGCTAAGTTCGGAAAGAAAAACTCCTTGTCATTTCGACCCCTTCGACAAAGCTCAGGACAAGCTCCGGGAGAAATCTTTCTCAGATCCCTCGCATTCGCTCGGGATGACGGGCCTCGGCCCGTCACCTTAGCGCCTTTGCGTCTTTGCGGGAGATCTTCCGAGACTGACCGGTGCGCGAAGCGCACCCTACGAAACCCTTCGTGTCCGGAGCTTGTCCTGAGCGCAGTCGAAGGGCGTCTTCGTGGTGAGTCTCCCATTCTCTCTATGCCGATTTCACCGTGCAAAATGGATGGCGCTTTCCCATCCGGCAAGTCGCGCCCGCCTCGGACAGCGCCGCTTCGAATTGTTCGTGGATTTTGGGATCTTCGTCCTCGTACTCCAACTGGGTGCCGCCCAACTTGATGCTTTCGCGGCGCGAACCTTCGACCATTCTGACAAACGGGTAGTGCCAGTTATTCCACCTGAGGGCCAAGTAGCGCGCTGGCTCGGCGCCTAGATTCTGGTGCATGTGCAGCCACAGCTCCGGCGGTACGATCAAACTGCCCGGTCCCCACTCCACGCACGTCCTTTCCTCCGTCTGCTGCGGCCAGAGCAGCGAACGGCCCTTGCCGCTGAGAATCAAAACATGCGCGCCGGGGCCGTGAAAGTGGGCTTTCTTATAAGTTCCGACGGCGAACTCGGAGACATGCGCGCACATGATCTGCCCGGCGAGATCGAACTTCATGTTGCGCGCGCCCGGGCCGCGCTCACTTTGATCGCCCAGCGCCAAGCCGTGGGTGTCCGGCACGAAATTGACCGACATCCACGACCGGCCATAGAGCTTGGCCTGGCCGCCGAAATAGCTTTGATCAGCGGGATCAAAGCGATCGGTAAAACGGAAGTCGTTTTGAAATATAAAATCCGGATTATGAAACAGATTGATCATGAACGGAGCATTGGTCACGGCAAAGTAGCGCGCCGGCTCGGCGCCGCTGCCGTTGAAATGCTGGTACCAGGCGTTGAGAGGGACGGCAAAGAGACTGCCGGTCTGCCACTCGAAGGAATGTTTCTGGCCGTCGCTCTGCCAGACGGTCGTCGCCCCGCGGCCGGCGGCGATATAAACCATCTCTTCGTAGAGATGGCGCTGCGGTCTGAGTTTTCCACCTGGCCGAATCTCACAAACATAAGCGTCGGTCGCTTTGCCGGCGCCATCGAGTCGAATGAACGAGCCCAAGCCGCCCTTCAACTCCCAAGGCGAAACTTCCAGCAGTTTGATGTCCGGCAGATAAAAACCGCGGACGACTGAAATGCCTTGAGCGGCCTGCCACTCCTGGTAGGTATCGACGCGCGGCGCCTCGGACTGATCGAATTTTTCTACGTTGAGCGGCATGGGTTTCGAAACCTTTTTTCTGACTACCAGATGAAGACGCTCATTTTGCTTCGCCGACGTAATCGCCTCATCGCAACTGGAATATTGGAGTAATGGAGTGTTGGAGTATTGGGGCTTGAATGATCCCACCACTCCATTACTCCATTACTCCACCACTCCAATTCGATTCCCCAGCTCTGCCAGCGCCTCCAGCGCCAGCTCATTGTTGACGACGCGCTCCGCGCTAAAGGACTGGTCAATTTTTCCTCGGGCTTTCAATTCAGCGATGTGAACCTCAACGCCTTCGACACTGGTGACAATGTTTTTTGCCGCTACCGCCCAGGTTTTAGGGATGCCGTTCTCGACGCCGCTGCCGGCGAGCGAGTCGACGTTCAAGGCGCGCTTTAAAATTTTCACCGACTCCACACCCGTCGGATCTTCGTCTTTCAAGAAGCCGTGCCCGCGCATCACTCCTTTGATAAAGCCTTTGACCAGATCAGGATGCTGCCGGATCATTTTCCCGGTGGTCGCCATCGAGCGCACGACATAAAAAGGAAATAGCGTTGAAAGGTCGATGACCTCCTCAAGCTCGCGCTGTCGAATTAGCTCGCGTACGACTCGCCCCTGGGGGCCGTTGTGGTGGTAAAAAAGAAAGTCGCTTTTGCCATCCTTGATCGCGGCGACTTTTTCGCGGATGCCTTCGTTATCGATCAAGACCACGTCCATGTCGAGGTCCGGATCGAAGCCGAGCTTTTGAAAAACTAGCCGCATGGTTCGCTCGCCAGCGCCCATGCGCCGGTTGGTCGCGAAGCGCCGACCTTTCATATCCTGCGGCCCTTTGAGAGCGCCGGGCAATGCGGCGACGCTGAAGGCCAAGCCGTTCCGATAGGAACCTATGATATGCAAATCTTTTCCCTGAGCGTTGGCCTCGACCACCATCGCCGGATGGGCGTCCATGCTGAAATCGGTCTTGCCTTCAATTAGGAGATCGATGGAGCCGTCGTTGTCTCCGGCGATATGTAAGTGGCTGTGGTCGATGCCGTGCTTTTTGAAGTAGCCGTGGTATTCCGCGGTGAGCGGCGCGAGCGGATGGCCAGGATGTTTTGGATAAAAATGCTCGACGGAATAAGTAACCTCTCTCTGGGTCAAGGCAGCCATCGTCGGTACTCCTTTGTGCCAAGTAGGTTTTTGAAAAGCCCTCTCGGAGTCCTTCGACAGGCTCAGGACGAACGGAGAGAAGTTTGACATGATTGAAATCATTCCGGTCATGCTGAGCCTGTCGAAGCACGTTCCGCCTTTTTTCCAAGCCCACTCGTCAATCGACTTCACTCGCCGAGCGACTGACGCTTAATCATCGGGCGGAGATCCAGTTGTACCCGCATCTTATCTTCCACGGGGATGAGGCGATAGTCGGATTCCGCGAGGTTTTCGATATGGTACCATTGCACTAACCGCTCCGGCAGCTTGGCAATCACGTACTCTCCAGACTTTTCATACTCACAGTGCATTCTCAAGAGCGATTTTTTGTTCCACTCTTCCAACAACACCGATGACACGCCGACGGTGGCGCGATCCAGAGCGTAGCAATAGATATGACGCCCGATGCCTTTAGCGCTGATCGCTTCGGCGGGGATTTTGAGATGGACGGCCGAGGGTACGTTCTCTACGTAGGCGACTCTTCGGCCCCCGGACGATTCCGTTCTCATGGTTAAGAAGACCACATCGCGTTCGGTGGTGTTGGTAAACCCATAGTGAACTCCC
Organism: uncultured Syntrophobacter sp.; assembly: GCA_964478485.1. Classification (GTDB taxonomy): domain Bacteria; phylum Desulfobacterota; class Binatia; order UBA9968; family UBA9968; genus DP-20. Next base: position 8,901 of record CAYZJE010000020.1, read on the forward strand.
GCCGGGATCATCACACCCTGTTTCGGATTGAGAGTAAATCTACCTGACAGGCTTTCTACCGTGAGCTCGCCGTCGAGGATGTAAAGAATCTGATCTGAATCCGGGTGCTGGTGAATATGCGTCTCGCCGCCCCGCGGCCGGGTCTGAAACACCGCGATGAAACTATTGGGCGATCTAGCCATATCGACCCGTCCGCTCAGATTGTCCCGCTTCTTCATCGCTTCAGTGACATCGAAGATCTGTACCTCGTCAACAACTTGGCTGCTATCGGCTGTTGCCATTTTTTATCCTTTCAATCTTTTTGGAGTTTTCACCACCGAGACACCTGTCTGCGTGTCCGCACAGGCAGGCAGAGTTCGCTGAGTGATTTGAATGATCGAAACTTTTACCTTTTTACTTTTTCACTTTTACTTTATTCCCTAACGCTTCGTGCCCTTGTATAGATCGTCGATAAAACCGCTTTCGTCTAGCTCTTTAATGAAGCGCATATCGACAAAGTCCTCAGGTTTGGCAGTCTTTGCCTTGGCGTCCGTCTGCGCTAGCGGTTCTAGAATGTTTTTGATTCCCTCCAGGGTCGGGTATTGTTTAGGGGCAAGTTTATCGTCACTCCTGATGTCATCATAGGTCATTTCTAAAATCGCCTTGTCCGTCGAGGCGAGGTATTTCGCCAGCACCTTTATCCCTGCTTCCCGGTCGGTCTTGATGCGGTGGACCGCCTCGATCTGCGATCTCACATACCTCCTGACGATGTCAGGATTTTCCCGGATGAACGTGCGCGTCGTAGACACCCCTACGCCCTGATAGGGCAGGCGTACATTCATCAAACTATAGAAGCCTCGTTTCTGAGCCATGACGTTGTCGGGTGGGTTCAGCATGGCGGCCTGAACCCTGCCCTTCTCTAAGGCGCTCAGGCGCTCCGGTACTGTGCCGACCTGCAAGATCGCGACATCCTTCCCCGCAGTCAGTCCGAGCCTCTGAAGCGCGATGCGCGAGATAAAATCGGCCTGGCCGCCAAAGGTGGCGATGGCAATCGAGCCGCCTTTGAGCTGCTCGCCGGTCTTGATCTCGGGACGGCTCATCAGCCAATACTCCGAGACCACATTGCCCCCGGCAATCACCACGGCATCGGCTCCCTTGAGAACGGCGCTCACGATCGGCGGGCCCGACACCTGACTTATCGGCGTCTCCCGCGCGACCAAGGCCATGGCGGTGATGGTTCCGCCTCTGAAATAGACCAGCTGCACATCGAGTCCGTTCTTGTTAAATATCCCGGCTTCTTTGGCCATCCACGCCGGCAGAGCGTTACCGCTGATGGCGTTGTTGCCCACGGTCAATTTGATAAGCTGCGCCTCGACCACTTCCAAACACCCCAGGAACAAGACAAGGAGTGCAAGAATCCCCAGCCATTTTAGATTTCCGTCTGCGGGGCCGCTTTTAGATTTTAGATTGTCGCAGTAAGATTTGGAATTTCGCTTCCAAGAATATAATTTCATGCGTCGGCCTCCCTAATCGAAAATCCAAAATCTTCGTTTTGCCTTTTTACTTTTTACTTTTGCCTTATCTTATGACTTTATCCGCCCGGTACAGAACGGACTGCGGAACCGTCACGCCAATCTGCTTCGCGGTGTTGAGATTGATCACGAACTCAAACTTTATCGGGCGCTCGACGGGAATGTCAGCCGGTCTGGCGCCTTTGAGAATCTTATCCACGTAAGTTGCGGCGCGACGGTAAGATTCGGGAAAGTTAGGTCCGTAGGTCATGAGGATACCAGCCTCCGCATACTCTCTGGGCCCGGAGACCGCCGGGAGGCGGTGCTTTACCGCAAGCTCCGCGATCCGTCCGCGGTGTGTTGTGAACACTGGATCGGAGAAAACGTGGAGCGCCCGCGTGCGCTCTTTGGCGATCGCTTTGAAGGCGCGCTCGATTTCGTCTGGATCTCGCGCTTCCACTTTCTGAAGCCTAATATTCAAAGCGCGAGCCGTGGCCTCGACCTCGCGCATTTGTAATTTCTGGAAAACCGAATTGGCGGGATTCCACATGGCAGCGACGCGGGAAATCTTCGGAAATGTTTCCTTGAGCAGCTCTAACTGCTTGCCGACAACCTCGTCGATCATGGTAGATGTCCCCGTGATATTCGCCCCCGGCCGGGCGAGGCTCGCGATCAGGCCGGAGTCCACGGGATTGGCAACCGCTACCATGACAATGGGGATAGTTCCGGTCGCATTCTTGGCCGCCAGTGAGGCTTGCGTCACCGCCGCGACAATCACATCAACCTTGAGACGGACTAGCTCCGCCGCTAGCTCTGGAAGCCGTTCGAAATTCCCATCGGCCCATCGATACTCGATGACAATATTCTTGCCCTCGATGTAGCCCAGCTCACGCAGACCTTGAAGGAACGCATCGGTGTTATGCGCAAGGCCCGTCCGGGTGGGCGCAGCGAGATATCCTATCCGCGCAACTTTCTTCGGCTGCTGCGCTTGGGCTAGAGAAGCAGTAGTCAGAAAAAAAGTTGCCAGTCGCCGGATGGCGGTTCTTCTGTTCATCTTGCCTCCCAAGTTAAGTGCTGAGGTATGAGTGCTGAGTATTTCCGGATCTGCAACTCAGTCTTCAGCACTCGATTCAGAAAGACGGAAACATCGAGCGTCGCGGGTGGGGGATCGAAAATCGCCATCCTCGATCGTCTATCCTCGACCTTCGATCTCCATCTTCGATCCTCGACCCGACTAACTCTTCCCCGCCGCCTTGAGCGCCTCGTTCATCACGTCCAAGATCGGCTTCATCTCCTGCCACTCCGGCCGGCTGGTGTCGAGATATTTGATGCCATCGAGGCGCCGGGTGAGCGGCGGCACGTCGTCTTTGGGAATATCGATGCGCAGTGAATCGACGGGATTTTCCGTAGTGAGCATATTTTTCTGCAAAGTAATTTGGCCTTTGCGCGACAACAGCCAATTAATAAAGACTTTCGCAGCGTTCGGATGCGGCGCGCGATTGACCAATGTCATCGTGCCGAACTGCTGGACTAAACCGGCACCCTCTTTGAAAACCCCCGGCCCAAAGGTCTCCACCGGCAGTCCCTGCTGCTTGGACACATCGACCTCGCAGAAAAAGCAGATCGCCGCCTTGCCCACCGCTAGCCAATCGCTGCCTTGCCGGTAGTCGCGAAACAAAGTCGCGTCCATCTCACCGTACAACTTGCGAATGAACGATGGGCCGACGTCAGGCAGATAGTAAAACAAACGCGCGTTGCCCGAACCAGGACCGGGCACGCGAACATCGCGCGAGATTATTTTCCCCTTCCACTTGGGATTCAGTAAATCCCAATAGGACTTGAAATCCTTCCCGTCGACCAACTTGGTGTTGTAACTCACCGAGCCGTAGGTCGCCGAACCGACGTAGCTGAAGACATATTGGTTTTCCGGGTCGTTGTAGTGGTGCTTACCCTGATACCATTTCGTCACATCGGTGATCTCGGGCAGAATAAAAGCCGGCTTGATCGGATCGAGCGCCTTCGCCGCGTATAATTGTCCATAAGTGGTGACGCCACCGGAGTTAAAAACATCCGCCAAGAATTTGTCGGCGCGCCTTTCCGCGAGCATACGCTGGGCGACCTGCGAACCACGGCCGGTCACGGCCGTGACTTTGATCTCCGGGTATTCTTTCTGAAAATCCGGCAGAATCTCTTCGTAGCCGCTGATGTAGACTGAAACTTGGCCTTCTTTTTTCGCCGCGGCCAAAACCCTTTCCCACTCGGCTTGCCACGCAGGTTTCACTTGCGCCGCCAGCTCCGCAGTGACAGTACACAGAAAGCCAACAGATAAGATCATGAAAAGTTTTCTAGACATAGGTTCCGACATTTCTTTCTAACTTAGCGCCCCTTCGACGTGGCTCAGGGCATGCTTTGCGCCTTTGCGAGATAGACCCCCTCCTTCATCCTCCCCCGCGTGCGGGGGAGGAAAGAGGTGGGGGCGCGTAGCTCCACTCATAATCCCGATCACGGTACGCCTCGTCGGGCATCACCGAGTGCAAACCTTTGCGCGCTAGCTCGGACTCGAATTTCTGGCGAATCATCGAATCTTCGGCGGTGTATTCGATCTGATCGCGGGCGCGGTCTTCGACCTTTTCCCTGATGCCGTTGAGCCCGCGCGGCGGATGGATCGCCAGGTAGCGTGCCGGCGCGCCGCCGATGTTGAAATGTTGGTGAAACCAGCGATTGGGCGGCACGAACAAACTCGCTTCGTGCCACGGGATGAAAATTTTCTCGCCGCCCTCAGGCCACATGATCGAGTATCCCTCGCCGGCGGGAATGACGATCAGATAACCAGGGCCGTGGCGGTGGCCTTTCTTGTAAGTGCGCGCGGGAAAGACTGACATATGCGCCGAGATCGGCGAGCTGGGAAATCCCACCCAAACGACGTGGCCGCCGGCGCCGCGCCGCTCGAAATAATCGAGCCGGTCCCACGCTCTCATGTCGGCGAAAAAATTGCCAAACCAAATATTGCGTCCGTCGCGCGCGGTGCCCGGCTCGTTCACCGTCACGACTTTCGCTTCGGAGTAAACTTCGCGCGCGCCCTGGCCGTAGAGCAAATCGTAATCGACCAGCGGATTGTTGAAGAAATAATCCGGGTCCGGCAGCACGGACATGGCCAGCGGCAAATAGCTGCAATGGAGCAGCTTCACCGATTGATCGCCCTGCATGTTGCTCAACTGGCAATGATAGTTGCCGGGAATCAAAAACATCGCGTGGCTTTGCCACTCGAAAATTTTCTTGGCTCGATCGCCGGCCCAGATGCTCGCCACGCCGCGGCCTTGCAGGACGTAAACAACTTCGTCCACCGCGACGCGAAACGATGGCAGGGTTTTCCCCGGTGGAATTTCCGTCACGTAAGCGCCGGTGACGCCTTCCTGTCCAACGAGTTGGATGAAAGCCGCATCGCACTCGCGCTCGGCCCAGTAGCCAAGCTCAACGGTACGGCAGTCTTCGATGTAATAACCACGATGAATCGGCGCCCCGGTCGACTCGATCCAGTATTCATAGGGCGACTTCTTGTCCCAAAAATTCGCCGCCGATCTAGCCATCGTTTCCTCCGACTATTCTTTCCGCTCCGAACTTGGCGCCTTTGCGCCTTTGCGGGAGAATCTTTCTCCGATTCCCTAACCACCTACCCCTCACCCCTTACTTCTTCCTCCCCGCCGCCATCGCCTTCTCGACGACATCCTGGATCGGCGCCATCTCCATATAATCCGGCTTATCCACCAGTATATATTTGACGCCGTCGAGGCGCCGCACTTCGCTGCGCACCATGTCCTTTGGGATATCGGTGCGCAGCGACTCTTCAGAATTGTAAGGCGTGTTGGCGGCACGCTGAAGCGCCGTCTGACCTTCGCGCGAGAGCAACCAGTTGACGAACAGGCGCGCAGCGTTGGGGTGCGGCGGTTGGGTCGGCATTACGATAGAACCCATGTTGCCCGCGGAAATCGCCCGGCTCTCTTGCCACTTCGCCGTGCGAAATTCATCGACGGGCAAGCCCTGAGCTTTGACTTTCAGGATTTCGGAGCAAAAAAAGCAGATAGCAAACTTCCCGTTCGCCAGCCAATCCGTCGCTTGACGGATTTCTTGAGTTAACGTCACATCCATCTCTCCATAGAGGCGCCGAATGAACTCGGCGCCCAACTCCGGCGTGTGGTAATACATCCTGAGACCGATTCGTTGGCTGCCGGAAATCTTCGGATCGCGCGAGAGAATTTTTCCTTTCCACTTGGGTTGGAGAAAATCCCAGTAGGAACGAATCTCGCCCGCCTCCACCGCCTTGGTGTTGTACGAAACATACTCGCCGACGTTGCCGAGATAGAGGAGAATATATCGATTCTCCGGGTCGACGTACTGATGCTGGCCCTGCCACCACTTGGACTCATCGGTGACCTCAGGAAGGATCAGCGCCGCGCGCACGCTGTCCAAGATTTTGGCGCGATAGAATACTTCATAGGCCGTCGTCACGCCGGCGGTATAAACATCGACGAGATATTTGCCCGCGCGCCGCTCCGCCATAATCTTGGGCGCAAAAGTATTGCCCCGTCCGGGGGTCACCACCACGTTGATCTCGGGATATTTTTTTTGAAATAGCTGCGCCATCGCGCCAAGCTCGCCGTCGCCCTGGTAAAGATAAAGACTCAGGCTGCCTTCCTTTTTCGCCGCCTGCACCGTCCGCTCCCATTCGGCTTGCCAGTTGGGTTTGGCGTCGGCGGCGTAGGCTGTTGCAACCGAAAAGGCAACTAGAAGGAAGCTTAAAATTCGCGTGAGCAGTTTCCCTTTTGCTCCCTCGCACTGCCAACTTGGTTTGGTTTCGGCGGCGCCGGAGATGGCGGCGTAGCTTAGCGTCAAAAGTGAGAGTATGAAAAGGCCAACTCGCTTCACTCGTTATCCTCCTTCAACGCTAGAAGAGGGCGCGATTCATCGCGCCCCTACGTGATCGATTTCCCTTTTGCGCCTTCTGCGCTTCTTGCGGTAAATTCTCCGGCTCCGAACATAGCGGGTTAGAAAACCCGCCCTCCTGTCTTACTTTGCGACCTATGCGTTCTTTGCGGCTAATTCTTTTTCTCACCGCGCCGGCGGCACATGATATCTGACCGAGCCGGCCTTGCCGACGTCCAGCGACTCATCCATTTTGGTATCGATGATCGCGTGATTGGGGTCGCGGAAAACATTCATCGGTTCCAGACCCTGCTGCACTTTCTTGATTTCGCGCAAAAGCATTTCACGATACATGACCACGCCGTGATCCGATACGGCCAAGCGCTCGCGGGTGCGGTCGTGGATCGGCCCCTGAGTTTCCCATGCCATGAAATCTTGGGCATCGACTTCGTCCAGGCGAAACTTCGTGTCCGGGTGGCGCACGCCGAGGGGATTCTTGAAGGGCTTGCGGTAATTGACCGGTACCTCCTCTTTATTCGCACGCGGCTCCGCCGAGTCTGGGACAAAGTGAACATAAACGACCCAAGTGTGCGTGTCATCGATCGGTACGCGGATCTGCGTGCGATTGGCTTGGCGTAGCACGGTCGGAAACAGCAAGGGATGTTCCTCGATCTTGCCGTCCTTGAAAACCCGCCGCTTGATAAAGCCATAGGTAAATTCCGCAATTCCGTATTCGACCAGATTGTCGATGGTTCCCCGCGTCGTGCTCTCGACTTTGAATCCGTCTGTCACCAGCTCCTGATGCAGGATATGCAGGTGGGCGGTGTCGACGGAATTTTCCATCGCTTGCAGCCAATTGCAGTCGAGCTGCGGCAAGGCGCGTAGCCAATGCCAGCCGTCGGTGCGCGCCCAAACATCGTATTTTGGCATGACCGGCGCGGGCTCCGGTCCGAGATAGGCCCAGTAGAGTCCCGCCAACTTTTGCACCGGATAGGCTTTTTGTTTGACCGTCCGGCAAAAATTACTGTCCGTAGGTTCCGCCGGTGTTTCAAGACAATTGCCTTTGATGTCGTAAAGCCAACCATGATACGCGCAGGCGATGCCGCGCTCTTCAACTCGGCCATAGGACAGCGACGCGCCGCGGTGGGCGCAACGATCGTGAATCAACCCGACTTCACCTCTCGTTGTCTTAAACAGCGCCAAGTCCTCGCCCAGAATGCGGACAAACTTGGTCGGACTCTCCGGCGTCAAATCCGCCGCGATGGCGACCGGATGCCAGTAACGGCGCAGCAATTCTCCCGCCGGCGTGCCCGGCCCGACGCGTGTCAGCACGTCATTTTCTTCCGCGGTCAACATCTTTCACTCCCCCTTTACGATCGACGCATCCACTTGCCATCCTCTATCTTCCATCCTCTATCCTCTATCCTCTATCCTCGACCCAAAACCAAACCCGTCATTTTTTACCGGCAAAAATCTCATCCATCAAACGAGTAGCCGGCGTAATATCCTTGGTATCCGGATCCTCGGCGTCAAAATATTTCACGCCATCGCTGCGCCGCTCGGACGCTGGAATATGATCCTTCGGCACGTCGATGCGCCGCGAGTTTTTCGCGTCTCCCGGCGTGCTGATGACCCGCTGGAAGGCGCTTTGCCCTTCGCGCGAGAGCAGCCAATTGACAAACACCTTGGCCGCGTTGGGATGCGGCGCGCGGTTCATCAGCGCGAGTTGGCCGAATGCCACAGCCATGCTGGCGCCCTCTTTGAAGTGTTGCGGATCGAATTCATCCACGGGCAATCCCTGCGCCTTGGCTTTGGCCGTATAAGAACTCTGCGTCGGCATCGACAGCGCAAACTTCCCCACCGCGAGCCAATCGACCGCCTGGCGCACGTCGCCGGTCAAGGTCACGTCCATCTCCTCGTAAAAACGCCGAATGAACTCCGGCCCGAGGTCTTTGTGATAATAAAGATACTGCACTGACAAGCCGGAGCCGCGCACTTTTCTGATGTCGGGGGAAACGATCTTGCCTTTTAGCTTGGGATTCAAAAAGTCCCAGAAGGATTTGTAGTCTTTGGGGTTGATCAGATTGGTGTTGTAAGCCGGACTCCCACCCGTCGCCACGTTACCTTCGAAAACGAAAATATAGCGCCCCTCGCGGTCGACGTATTTCTGCTTGCCCTCCCACCACTTGGTCGGATCGACGACTTCGGGCAAGACCAACGCCGGCTTGAGCGGCTCGATCATTTTGCCGAGATAAAGATTCTGATACAGCGAAGTGCCGCCGCCGCTGTAAACGTCAGCGAGATATTTTTCGCCGCGCCGCTCGGCGACAATCCGCGGCGCCAGCTGCGTGCCCGAGCCGGTGACGCTGGTGACTTTGATCTTCGGGTGGGCCTTCTGAAATAAACCCGAATCGATGAGCGCGCCGTAGCCCGCGATGTAAACCGTCAACTGCCCTTCTTCTTCCGCCGCCTTTACCGTCCGCTCCCACTCCGTCTGCCACGCCGCCTTCGACTCGGCGGCGTATGATGCATGGACCGAAACGAAAATAGTGATAGCCAAAATGATTAGATTAAGCGTCATATGTTCATCACGCGGCAGCGTTCCGACCCCTTTCCCCTCGACGGGGAAAGGATGGGATAGGGGTGATGCATACGTCACAGCGGCAATGTGATTTCGCACTGCGTACTCGCACTTTCTCACCCCCATCTTAATCTTCCCCCCAACAGTTTTTAGAGGCGGGGAAGAAATCGGAAACGCAGCGTTAAATTCATCGGCGATTGTCTAACGATAATCCGAAACTCCGATCAACCCAAACCCAAAACCCGGAACTCGAAACAGTTTTTATTCACTCCGGACTCGGCACCTGGTGCGAGAGATAAATCTCTTTACGCTGTTGCGCCGACTCAAGCATCGCCAAGCAGACTTCCAGCGTCGCCGCGCCCCAGCGCCCGCCGTGAAAAACCGGGCGGCCCTGCACCACGGCGTCATATAATTCTTCCACCTCCGATTCGCGGCCGCGACTACCCGCTGGTAATAAAATCTCGCGCTGCTCGGTTTCGCCGTAGATTTTGATCCCCTCCGGCGTCTGGCGCATGTCGCCCTTCTGGCAACTCACCACAGTGTGACCGAAAAATGGCTGCTTGCGCTCGCCGCTCCAGACATGGCTGAACTCCCCTTCCCGCTGGCCGCCGAAGCGCATGCCCTCTTTCAACTGCTCTTCTTCTGCGGCGCTGCGCACGTCGCGCAATTTCTTACGAACAGTCAAATTTGTCTCCGGCGCGCGATGCTGGCCGCCTTCGCCAACCCAGCTGAATAATTCCGCCGTGTCGAAAAATCCGTAACCGCTGTAAATCAAAGTCGCCGGCGTGCCGTCCTCGAATTCGAGATAACAGGTATAGGTGCCTTCCCACTCGCGAGCCGGGTCCCAGATACCGGTCATGGCGCGCACGCTGCGCACCATGCCGCCGCCGATCAACCGCACGATGTCGACGTGATGTGGCCCCTGGTTGAGCACCACGCCGCGGGTCATCGCCAGCTCGTGTTTCATCCGCGGCCGGTACATGAACTCATTGTAGTTCCAAGTGTTGATCATGCAGAGCTTGCCAAGCTCGCCGCTGTTGACGATCTCGCGGATCTTGCGAATCGGCGGATCGAAGCTATGGGTGTGGCCGCACAGAAGTTTGACGCCGTACTTATCGGC
>CAYZJE010000021.1:0-9817 GCA_964478485.1 uncultured Syntrophobacter sp.
GGCCTCTTGACGATTCGGCGTCACCAATGTCGCGAGCGGAAACAACTCGGTTCGTAACCCGTCGAGCGCCGCCGGATCGAGCAGCGCGAACCCTGATTTGGAAATCATCACCGGATCGAGAACGAAGTGTGGCGGCGGAAAACGCCGCAAAGAGCGCGCGACGGCGCCAATCGTGTCGGCGTTCGCCAGCATGCCGGTCTTGACGGCATCGACGCGCAAGTCGGTACACACGGCTTCGATCTGCGCTTCGATCAAGGCAGTTGAAACATTCTCGGCAACGACCACACCGACCGTGTTCTGCGCCGTGATCGCGGTGAGCGCCGAAGTACCGTAAACGCCGAGGGCGGCGAAGGTTTTCAGATCGGCCTGGATGCCGGCGCCGGCGCCAGAGTCCGAGCCGGCGATGGTGAGGGCTTTGCTTATTTTTTTTAATTTGGCTTTCATGGACAGCAATCGTAGCAGGGCGAGGAATTGGTTGCGAGGGGGGATTCCAGCCGGAACTGCCTTTCCCGGTTATGGCGGTCGCTTAGGTCGCGGGAATTAAACCTAGAACACGCCGGCGTCGAGCAACTGGTAGACGATATCTTTTAAAGAGCCATCGATGGTGTCGAGTCGAGTGACCGGAGGGCCGCCGGCTAGAGAATTGACGATTTCCGGCAAGTCTTCTTTCTTCACGCCGGCGTACCAGTTTTTTTGCGGGTGGATGACGATGTTGGGGCCGAAGTCGCAGCCGCCGAAGCAAATGTAGGGTTTCACTTCGGCGTCAATCGATTTCGCGGCGACCTGCGCGGTGAGTTCCTTCATGAGTTCTTCAGAGCCTCGGCTCTGGCAGTCGACATTCTGGCAGACAAAGCAGTTTTGTTTCATCGTTGCGAGTTCCTTTTAAATTTGGGTTCTTCAGGCTTGGGTGAGGGTACCTGGCACTATCACGTTGAATTGGTCACCACGAAGTTCACGAAGGGTTCGGATGATTAGTAAGGGCGGGTTTCAAACCCGCCCCTACGAAACCTTCGTGCTCTTCGTGTCCTTCGTGGTGAAAAACTCTTTCACATTTGGTTGCGGCTATACCGCACTAGGGGCTTGGTGGTGAAGACTCATCCACACTAAACCCAGAAGAATCTCAATTCATCCCTAATCAGTGTACGCCGAGCCCGCTCGCTTGAGCGATGATTTCGTCGACGCTCTTTTCCAAGTCGAGGGGGCGGTTGATGCGTGCGCCGTCGCGCTCCGGCACCAGAGCGTAGACTTCGAGACAATTGCCTTCGGGATCGAGGAAATAGCACGACACGGTGTTGCCCATTTCCTCGTAGGCGTGGCTAACGCAGTGGTCAATGGGCACTCCCTTGGCCTTGAACCGTTCATAGAATTCTTTTATTTCGGCAGGCGTGTCTACTTTCCACGCGATGTGGGCGATCAGCTTGGCTTGACCCTCTCGCCCCTTGGTCAGAGCGAGTTCGTGATCTTCTTTGTCAGGATCCGAGGTCAAGAACACCATCCGTCGTGCGTTCTCACGGTACTTCACAAGCCCAACCACATCCGTGTAGAACGCGACCATTTTATCCAAGTCATTGACATAAAGCACCACATGGCTAAGGCCTCTGATCTTCGGCATATGCAGGTCTCCTTTACTGGGTTGGTTCGGGGCACAACGATAACGATCGATGGGGTGAAACTATCCGATAAGTTTATCTTGTGTCAACATGGGGACGGCAATGTGGGCAGGCAATAGGCATTAGGCAGCGGGCAATAGCGAAGAGGCGGAGCAATTTCGATGAGGGGAAAGACCAAAACAACATCAGTGGTGAAAATCAAGCGTGTGTCTTCCCAGCTGGAGCTGGTGCAAGTCTTCACGATTCGTATTCGTGTGTTTGTGCAGGAGCAGCGCGTGCCTGCGCCAATTGAATTGGACAGCGACGATCAGCGGGCGATTCATTTTCTCGCGGTCCAATCAGGCAAGGCGGTGGGCACCGCGCGGGTTGTGATCAAACATCGCAGCGCGAAGATCGGGCGCATGGCAGTGCTTAAGAGTTATCGGCGCAAAGGCGTCGGCGCGGCCTTGCTCAAGCGGGCAATTTTATCAGCGCAACGATTACATGCCCGGCGGATTTATTTGCATGCACAGGTGGCAGCGATTGGTTTCTACGAACGGCTGGGATTTCGCGCTGTTGGCAGAGAGTTCGATGAAGCAGGAATTGCCCATCGAAAAATGATTTTCGGAAGCGAATTAGCCGCAAAGGGCACATAGAACGAAGATTCGGATTCGGAGGATTAGCCGCAAAGAACGCACAGTTCGCAAAAAGGAATCGGAATTGTAGGGGCAACCCCCTGTGGTTGCCCTGCCGATGCGGTTGTTATCATCGGCGGCGATAGCCACGGGAAAATTTGCGCGAGCCGCGAATACTTTCAACCATAAGAAGTACAAAAAATTACTGGCTGCGTCGATGGCCGTTGGTAGGGTCTTTCCCTCGGTTGCCGCTTTACGGTACAGTCCGATTAGCAGTCAAGAAAAGTTTTGGAGGCTACGATGGAACCGATTGCAACCAATGTCCTGAAGGATGCCAATGCCAAGAGCCGTCGCCTGAGAGATCTTGTCCGCGCGCCGGAAATTCTCGTCATGCCCGGCGCCTACGATGTCCTGAGCGCGCTGTTATTCCAGCAGCTGGGCTTTCAAGCGATTCAATGCACCAGCGGCGGCATCGCGGCGGCGTTGGGTTATCCCGACGGCGAGGTGATGAGCCGCGACTTGTTCATTCAATTGACCGCGAGCTTCGCCGCCGCCGTGTCGGTGCCGGTCAATGCCGACGGTGAAAAAGGTTACGGTGACGAAGAGGGCGTGAAGGAAACCGTTAGATTTCTGATCGCGGCTGGTGTCGCAGGAATGAATCTCGAAGACAGCGGCGGCGGTCAATCCGGCGCGCCGCGCGGCTTGGTGGAGCTATCGCAACATTTGCGCAAGATTAAATCCGTCTTGGACACCAAGCGGGAATTGGCCAGCGAGTTTTTTCTCAACGCCAGAGTGGACGCGTTTCACGTTATACTGAATGATCCAAAGAAGGCGCTGGAGGAGGCGATTCGCCGCGGCAACGCCTATGCTGAAGCGGGCGGCGACTGCATTTTTTACCTCAATCTTCATTCGGCCGAGACGATCGGCACGGTCGCCAAGGAAGTGAAGGCGCCGGTCAGCATTCTTGCCGGGCCGCAGTCACCGAGCGTGAGTGAGTTGCAAGACTTGGGCGTGGCGCGGGTGAGTTACGGCTCAGGCTTCATGAAGGCGGCGATCACCGGAACGAAAAAGTTGGCCCAAGAGATTTTAGAGAAGGGCACATGCAGCCTCTTGAAAGACGGCGTGCAGACAGCGGAGATCAATGCGCTGGTCACCAGAAAGAAGTGAGGTTACCGAATGAACGGACTGGGTATCGTCGTGTCACTTCACATCGCGCCCGTCGGCGCGGCGCCGATCAATTCAGTGGCCGTAGTGGTTGCGCTGGCAGACCGCGGGTCCGTTTTCGTCTACGCCGAGCGCTACGGACTTATCGGCTTCTGTTATTCCATGTTTTGAGTAGATTGATTCTGGCGTTTTGACAGAATAGAATTGACCTCAATCTCAGAGCCGGACATTTTTGTACCTGAGGTTCAAAGACATAAGCTGAGAAGGAAATAATTGATATGAGTGAAGCAATGACCGTGAAGGAAGCCGATGCGATATATGAGCGCCACGGTAAAAATCTGGAGAAGGATCACCTTGGAGAGTATGCGGCGATTAGCCTGGACGGCCGGGTGATTGTCGGCAAGAACGATATCGAGGTCGTCGATCAGGCCATTGAGGAATTCGGCAGGGGCAACTTTGTCCTGTACAGGGTTGGTAAGAAGTACGTGGACAAAATCAGGCAGGGAACATGCTGGTCAGCAACGAATATCCATATGTCCAAGTTCGCGTAACTGTCGGCAAATATCGCTTGAGCTATCGGGCGCTGTTGGACACCGGATTCGATGGGTATTTGGTTCTTCCTGAGAGCCTAGAGAGTCAACTTGGCGCTCCCGAGTTTAGCGTTAAAACAATTCTGGCTGATGGCAGTGAGAGCATGCGACCGCAGTTCCGCGCGGCTGTGGAGATAGTTGGCTTAAACATCGGATATGTTGTTAGGTTAATGCTCCTGGGTGATGAATGCCTCATCGGACAAGGAATCATCCGACAACTCAAAGTCACCTTTGACCACGGCACTCAGGTTGTGGTTGAGACGTGACGATTCTGCGCTTTCTTCCACGTTGTCTTTCCTCTCTCGGAAATAGCTTTAAAGTTTTTCCGCGTCTACCGTGAAAGAGGATTCACCACAGAGGCACCGAGTTCGCATGGTTCGACCGTTCGAGAAGCCTCACGGCAGGCTTCCTCGACGGCCTTCAGTTCCGAGCCCGTCGAGGAATCACCATGAGCGGAATTCTTCATATCCGCGCATCCTGAGCTTAGTCGAAGGACGCGCCCTGAGCGTCTCCGCGGTGCAATATCCGAGTCCTTCTACGCTACGGAGGCACAATGTCGCAAGGCAAAGTTATTTCGCTTCATATCGCAGCCGTCGCGGCGGCGCCGATGAAGACGGTCGCACAGGTAAAAGCCGTAGCAGGTCAAGGATTGGACGGAGACCGCTACGCGAACAAGCTCGGAACTTACTCGAACGACCCCGGCTCTGGCCGCGAGGTGACGCTGATCGAAAGCGAAGCGATCGAAGCGCTGCGGCGCGAATATGATATCGCGCTCGAACCCGGCTTGGCCCGGCGCAACATCGTCACGCGCGGTGTTGCGCTCAATCATTTCGTCGGCAAAGAGTTTAGGATCGATGATGTAGTTTTGCGCGGTGCGCGGTTGTGCGACCCCTGCGCGAATCTGGAGAAACTGACCGTCAAAGGCGCCATGCGTGGTCTGATCCACCGCGGCGGTTTACGCGCAGAGATTCTCACCGGCGGAACGATTCGAGTCGGTGACGAGATCTTCGTGGTGGAATGTTAAAGATCCTCAAATGACCGGCATCTTTCAATCATGAGCATCGAAGCCCTCGGGTTGATTCTCGCGGCGGCGGTGATTCATGCGACTTGGAACCTGATTAACAAGCAGGCGAGCGGCCACGCGACTTTTACCTGGCTGGTGGCGGTATTGTCGGCCGTGTTCTATGCGCCGGTGACGATCACGATCATCGAGATCTGGCAATTGAAAGTCGGCTTCATCGAGATCGGCGTGATGGCCGGCAGCGCCGCGCTGCACACGGCGTACTTCGTGCTGCTCAATCAAGGCTATCGGGTCGGCGATCTGTCGCTGGTTTATCCTTTGGCGCGCGGCACCGGACCGCTGCTGTCCGGCATCGCCGCAATTGTATTTTTGGGCGAGCGGCCATCGATCGTCGCCGGCATCGGCGCGCTAATGATCATCGGCGGCGTGCTTATTCTCACCGGCAACCTAGCCCAGCTCAGCCGGAGCGATAGCCGCTCGGCGGCCGGTTACGCGCTGATCACGGGGCTGTTCATCGCCGCCTACACTTTGTGGGATAAGCAGGCGGTGAGCCATTACGCGATCGCGCCGCTAGTCCTCGATTGGGGCGCCAATGTCGGCCGCTCGATATTGCTAACGCCGTTCGCGTTTATCTATTCGGATCAGGCGATCGATGAATGGCGCGAGCATAAATGGGCAGCGATCGCCATCGCAATTCTCATTCCGCTTTCGTACATTCTCGTGCTCTCCGCGATGCGCTTCACGCCGGTGAGCTACGTCGCGCCGGCGCGTGAGATCAGCATTCTGATTGGCACCGCGATGGGCGCGCGACTGCTCGCCGAAGGCGACGTGCCGCGCCGCTTGGGCGCTGCCTGCGCGATGGTGTTGGGTGTGGTGGCACTCGCTATCGGATAATTTGGCCACGTTTCGAGTTTCGGGTTTCGAGTCTCGCGTTGATTCTGCTGAAAAACCTCCGTTCATCCTTCGAGAGCCTCAGGACGAACGGGGAGGGGATTGATAACGTTAAGAATTTTCCGTTCATGCTGAGCCCGTCGAAGCATTCCTAGGGGTTTTTCAGCAGAATCTCGTGTTAATACAAGACCCCCGGTGGAGCAGCGATGAACGCTCAAGTTATTTCTTTCAAAGATTTTGTGCTGGATCAGCTCCAAGATCTCGACGACGTCGAGGCGCGCCGGATGTTCGGCGGCTATGGCTTGTACCGCAATGAAACTTTCTTCGGGATCGTGCACAAGGGCAAGTTGTTTTTCAAGATCGATGATTCTACCGTTGGCGAGTATCGGAAAAAAAAGATGAAACCGTTTCGGCCCAATGCCAAGCAGACGCTCAAGAGTTATTACCAAGTGCCAGCGGACGTTATCGAGGACGCCGATGAGTTGCGTCAGTGGGCAGTGCGAGCGATCGGCTGCCAGAGACGGATCAAGTGAACCTACGGTAATGTTCGATTGAAAATGTCGACCGCGCGAGTTCCCATGTTATTTCCTCTCCCTCCAAGGAGGGAGAGGATGAAGGTGAGGGTGGGCTCAATCGCGCTTGCCCTCACCCTTGCCCTCTCCCGCAAAGCGGGCGAGGGTGGATACTTGACTAGCCTAATTCTAACTGAAGTTTATTGCGGCTCTGAGACAATCGTTAGTTGTCGTTGGATTTTTTCGGAGGAACACTCAAGACCGGTGTTGACGGGTTAAAAAAATGATCCAACACCAACCATAGACTTCGTGAGTGGTGGAAAAACAATAACGGAAAAATCACCGCAAAAGGAACCCACAAGGCGAGCTGCTGATTGATCGTGATGTTGGTAAAGGCGTCAAGCAGAAAAAAGCCGGGGACGGCGATGGCGACGGTGGCGGCGTAATTGATGTAGATCGCGCCGACGAAGTAGCCCTGTTCGCGCTCGAACTTGAGACCGCAACTTTCGCAATGCTCATTCATCTTAAACGGCTTGCCATAGAGCGATCCCTGGCCGCAGCGCGGGCAGCGCAGACGCAGGCCGTGGCCGAGCAGGCGAAAGATTCTCGTCGCCAAATTACGCCGTTGCTCGACTGCGCGATGCTTTACGTGGCGAAACCGCTGGGCTGGCGCCGCCGTTTAAATACTCGCGCAGATAACGCGCCGTATAAGATTTCTTGCCGTCTTTGATCACCTCCATCGGCGTGCCGCAGGCGACTAAGTGGCCGCCTTGCTCGCCGCCTTGCGGGCCGAGATCGACGATGTAGTCGGCGTCTTTGATGATGTCGAAGTTATGCTCGATGGTGACCACGGTGTTGCCCATGTCGACCAGGCGATGGAGGATGTGAATCAATCTCTCGACATCGACAAAGTGCAGACCCGTGGTCGGTTCGTCGAGAACGTACAGCGTGGTGCCGTGGGATTCCTTGCCGAGCTCGTAGGCGAGCTTAATGCGCTGGGCTTCGCCGCCGGAGAGCGTGTTGCTCGCCTGGCCGAGGGTGATGTAGCCCATGCCGATGTCGTCGAGGATTTTAAGCGGCCGGGCGATCTTCTGAAAAGCGTGGAAGAACGGCACGGCTTCTTCCACGGTCAGGCAAAACACCTCGAAGATATTTTTCTCGTTGTAGCGAATGCTCAGTGTTTCATCGTTGAAACGCTGGCAGTTGCAGGCTTCGCAGTCGATGAACACATCGGGAAGGAAGCTCATCTCTTTACGAATCTTGCCCTGGCCGGCGCACTCTTCGCAGCGGCCGCCCTTGACGTTAAAGGAGAAACGGCTCGCCGTGTAACCGCGCAGGCGCGCTTCCGGAGCGAGCGCGTAGAGCTTGCGAATTTCGTCCAACACGCCGATGTAGGATGCCGGCACGGAGCGCGGGGTTTTGCCGATGGGAGTTTGATCGACTTCGACGATCCGTTCCAGGGCTTGCCAGCCGGCGATTTCTTTGTGCGCTCCCGGCCGGCCGGCGAACTGGCCGAGTAAAAGCTTCACGCCTTTATAAAGCACGTCTCTGACCAGCGTGCTTTTGCCCGAGCCGGAGATGCCGGTGATGCAGCTCCACATGCCGAGGGGGATCTTTACGTCGAGGTTTTTCAAGTTATGCGCCTTGGCGCCGCGAATGGTGAGCCACTTGGATTTCTTCAGCTCCCGTTTGGGGCCGAGCCGTTTTCGCTCCGAGCGCAAAAACGCGCCGGTGGGCGAATCGGCATTACGTTTGATCTCCGCCGGCGTGCCAATCGAGACCACGCTGCCGCCGTGCACGCCGGCACCGGGGCCGAGGTCGATGATAAGATCAGCCGATTGAATCGTCGCTTCGTCATGCTCGACGACCAGCACGCTGTTGCCCAGCTGCTCGAGCCGGCGCAAAGTTTTTAGCAGCATGGCATTATCGCGCGCGTGAAGACCGATGGTCGGTTCGTCGAGGATGTAGCAGACGCCGCGCAGGTTGGAGCCTAACTGCGCCGCCAGGCGAATGCGCTGGGCTTCGCCGCCGGAGAGCGTGTCGGCGCGCCGGTCCAGAGTGAGGTAGGGCAAGCCCACTTCGGAGAGGAAAGTTAGCCGCTGTGCAATTTCTTTGAGAATCTTGTCCGCCACGGCCTGATCGCGCACCGCGTTGCCGTTCTCCCCATGAGAAAGATCGAGCTTGGCGAAATAATTTCTGGCGTCGTCGACGGCGAGCTCGGTGATCTGCCAAATCGCTTGGCCTTCGACTTTGACCGCCTGGGCGCGTTGATTGAGACGCCGGCCATTGCAGCCGGCGCAGGCCGTTTCGGTCATTAGTTCGCCCAACTCGCTGGTCGAGTTTTCATCGCCGGCTTGCCACAGCTCTTTCAGATAGGGCACCAGGCCGACGAAGGCGCCGCGCCCCTTGCCACCGTGGAGAATTTCTTCCTGGGTTTTTTTCGGCAGTTTAGCAAAGGGTTTGGCAACATCGACATCATGATCGCCTTTGAGCTTTTCCAACAATCGCTGCATGGCGCGCTCGACTTCGGAGCCGTTGACCGATGAGCCGGCGGTGATGCCGCCGAGGGCGTCTTTGAGCGGACGGCGTGGATCGGCAAAAATTAAAACCGGGTCGAAGTCGTAGATAAAGCCCATGCCGGCGCATTGCTGGCAGGCGCCTTGTTGGCTGTTGAAAGAAAATAACCGCGGGTCGAGCGGTTCGTAGCCGATGCCGCAACCGAGGCAAAAAAGCCGCTGGTTAAAAATTTGCTCGCCGCGCTCGGAGAGTAAATGAATGACGCCGTTGCCCAAGCGCAAGCCTTGATCGATCATCGCTTCGACTTCGCGCCCGCCGGCCTTCGCCTTGCCGACGACGATGTCGATGTTGTGTTCTTTGAAGCGCTCCAGACCGTTGGTCAATTCGGGCGCGCGCAGGTCGATTAATTTGCCGTCGATGCGCGCCCGGCGGTAGCCCAAGCGGCGCGCGCCAGCGATGATCTCTTTGTGAAAACCTTTGCGCCCGCGCACCAACGGGCTCAACACCAGCACCTCCTTGCCGCGATAGGAGCGGGCGATACGGTCGAGAATCTGGCTGCGCGTGAGCGAGTGAATCTGCCGGCCGCAGTTGACGCAGTGCTGCTTGCCGACTTTGGCATAAAGCAAGCGCAGGTAGTGATAGATTTCGGTCACCGTGGCGACGGTGGATTTGCGCCCGCCTTGGCTCAGGCGTTGCTCGATGGCGACCGTCGGCGGCAGCCCGAGCAGAAGGTCGACGTCGGGCTTCGCCATCACCTGGAGGAACTGCCGCGCATAGGTAGAGAGGCGGTCGAGGTAGCGCCGCTGGCCCTCGGCGTGGAGCACGTCGAAGGCGAGTGACGACTTGCCGGAGCCCGAGAGGCCGGTGAAGACGATCAGGCGGTCACGCGGCAGCTCGA